>JBAYHM010000123.1:0-12496 GCA_041666155.1 Treponemataceae bacterium | reverse complement strand
GCCTACTCGATCATGAACAACCCGATGACAAGCTGCGGCTGTTTCGAGGTGATCTGCGCGTACGTGCCGGAGGCGAACGGCATCATGGCGGTCAACCGCGAATACCTGGGCGACACGCCGATAGGCATGACTTTCTCCAACCTCGCCGGCGCGGTCGGCGGCGGACAGCAGACGCCGGGCTTTATGGGCTGCGGAAAGATCTTCATCACCTCCAAGAAATTCCTTTTCGCGGAAGGCGGCCACGGCCGGATCGTCTGGATGCCGAAAGAACTGAAAAACATCCTTGAGCCCGATTTGAAGAAACGCTTTGCGGAACAAGGCTTGGAAGGCGCCTTCGACAAGATCGCCGACGAGACGAACGCGGTCGAAGCTTCGGACTTGCGCTCATACATGGAAAAAGTCGGCCATCCCGCCCTATCCATGCCCGATATCGCGAGCCTCGTTCCCGCGAGTGTAGCTCCCGCCGCCGAGGCGGAATTCCGCGCGGCGGCGGCGGCCCCGGCGGCGGCGGTGTCTCCCGCTCCGGTGGCGGGCGCACCGGCAGCGGCCGTATCGGGAACGCAAGCCTTCGTTACGGAAGATCTGATACGTCAAATCAAGGATCAGGTTAAGGCGGAGCTTTCAAGCGAACTGCGGCCGGCGATGGCGCGCGAGATCGTCGACGACATCATCGATTCTCTGCGGACTAAATTCCTCGGCGAGAAGTCCGCCGGCAGAGTCGCGGCGCCTGCTTTCGACGCATCCGTGCCCGGCGTTTCCGCGGCGGAAAAACACGCGGGACCGAGCGCGGCCGAACGCTTCGCGGGAATCACGGCTTTCGCGCCCCGGAAAGAGACGGCCGAGTGCCCCATCTGGACGGTGAAGCTCGGAGCCACAAAGGCTGAGGGCGGCACTAGAGGCAAAACCCTCTCCGTCGGCGGACATTCCTGCATGCCCTTCCATCTATGGGAAGGGTCGATGCCGAACCGCCCCCTCGTCGCGATGGAAGTTTTCGACGTAGTTTCGGAAAAGTACCCCGACGTGCTCAGGAAAATCTACGGCGACACTCTCTCCGATCCCGCGCGCATGGCCAAGCTCTGCGTGGAAAAATACGGGGCGGACCTCATTTCGGTGAGGCTGGAAGGAAGCCATCCCGAGAAGGGGAATATAAGCCCCGACGACGAGGTGAAGCTTGTAAAGAGCATACTCCAAGCCGTGGACGTACCGCTCATCGTCACCGGGCACAGCCACTTTGAGAAGATCAACGAGGTGATGAAAGCGGTAGCCCAAGGCTGCGAGGGCGAAAACCTTCTGCTCAGCTGGGTCGAACAGGACAATTACCGCTCGATCGCCGGTTCCGCGATGGCCTACGGCCATTCGATCGTCTCCCAAAGCCCGATAGACGTGAATATCGCGAAGCAGATGAACATCCTCCTGGGGAACATGGACTTCAAGCAGGAGCGGATCGTGATGGACCCGATGACCGGGGCCACGGGCTACGGAATAGAGTACAGCTATTCGGTCATGGAACGGATACGCCTGACGGCGCTCGGCGGGGACAAGATGCTCGCGGGTCCGATGATCGTGAGTCCCGGCCAGGAATCGGCGAAAGTCAAGGAATTCAAAGCCCTGGAAGCCGATTTCCCGACTTGGGGCGACCTGGGCAAGCGTGCCGCGCTCTGGGAACTGAGCACCGCGATGGGGCTCCTCCAGGCGGGCGCCGATATCCTGGTCATGTACCATCCCGAGGCCGCGATGGCGCTTCGGAAATCGATCTCTCGCCTCATGGCGAATTAGCGGAGGTAGAGAAATGGCCTTATCGGGACTGGATATACAGAAGCTGCTGCCCAAGACGAACTGCAAGGAATGCGGCTCCAATACCTGCCTTGCCTTCGCGATGAAGCTGGCGGGAAAAAAAGCGATGCTCTCCGAATGCCCCTACGCGTCGGACGAGGCGAAGCGCATACTCGGCGCGGCCAGCGAGCCGCCGGTCAAATCCGTCGGCTTCGGACCGGATAAAAAACTCAAGCTCGGCGAGGAGACGGTTCTCTACCGGCATGAGAAGACCTTCGTCAACCAGAATATGATCGCCGTGGACATCCGCGACGACGAAAGCGCCGAGAAAATTGACGCCAAGCTCGCCCTCATCCGCGACTATGTTTTGGTGCGGGTGGGCATTAGCCTTTTCGTCGATATGGTATCGGTGACGCAGAAAGGGAAGGACCCCGTGAAATTCGCGGCCTTGGCGAAAAAAGCCTGGGAAAGCGCGAAACGGCCGCTCGTCCTGCGTTCTGCCGATCCGGCGGCCCTTGTCGCCGCGGCCGAGGCCGTGAAAGGCTCGGGATCTATCCTCGTCGCCGCGACCGAAGCGAACGCGGACCAGCTGCGCGCCGCCGCGGAGGCGAACGGCCACGCCCTGGCCGTAAGCGGCGGGAGCTTGGACGAGGTATGCGCGCTATCGGCCAAACTGAAGGCTTCGGGTTTCAACGAGCTCGTCCTCCAGTTCGCTTCCCATTCCCTCGCGGAACAGTACCAGGTCAATTCCCTTGCGCGGCGCATGGCGATCAAGGATAATTACAAGCCGCTCGGATACCCCTTCCTGCGCTATTTCGAGTCGGGGAATTTCCTTGACGACAGCGCGGAGGCGATGGTGGATATCTGCAAGTACGGCGGGATCATCGTCCTTCCCGAATTCGACGCCGCCCAGCTTGTCGCCCTTATGGCGCTGCGCCTCAACATCTACACGGACCCCCAGAAACCCATCCAGGTGGAGCCCAAGGTCTACGCGATCGGCGAACCCACGGCCGCTTCGCCCGTATTCGTCACCACCAATTTCTCCCTCACCTACTTCATCGTATCGGGCGAGATCGAGAACTCGGGTACGAGCGCCTGGCTGGTCATACCGGAATGCGAGGGAATGAGCGTGCTCACGGCCTGGGCCGCGGGCAAGTTCAACGGGGCCGGAGTGGCGAAGGCGGTCAAAGAGTTCGGACTGGATGAAAAGAGCGAATCGAAGGTCCTGGTCATTCCCGGCTACGTCGCTCAGATCTCGGGCGAGATTGAAGAGAACCTGCCCGGGTGGAAAATCCTGGTCGGTCCGCAGGACGCCGGCGATATCGAAAGCTTCGTGAAAGCCCGGCTGGCCGGGTAAGCGATACATGCCCGAAATCCGCTTCCTTCCGTCGCTTACTGTCGTCCAGGCGGAGCCGGGGACGAATCTGCTCGATGCCGCGCGAGAAGCCGGCATCGAACTCGATTCGCCCTGCGGAGGGAAGGGTACCTGCGGTAAGTGCGTAGTCAGGATAACGTCGGGGGACGCCGACTCGGAAAGCTTGGGCATCCTGTCCAGGAACTCCGTTGCCGAAGGCTACGCGCTGGCTTGCAGGACGCGGGTGCTCAAGTCCCCCTTGGACGTTGAGATACCCGTGCGCTCGGGCTGGAAGGGCGGACAATTCACCGACAGCGAGGATGATTTTTCACTCGTACGGAAAGAGCTTCTCCCGGCCAAGTGGGAGTTCGAGCCGCTGGCCATGAAGTGGCTCCTCAACGTTTCCGAAGCGCAGCGCGACGAAGGTCTTTCCGATATCGACCGCCTGACGCGCTGCTTCGCGAAGGAATGGGGCCGCGGCGAAGTCCTTTACCCCTTGAGCGTCCTCAGAAAAGTCGCGGACGCCCTCAGGGCGGAAGGCGGCAAGGTTACGGTGAGCCTTATCCGCGACAACCAGACCTTCCGGATCGTTGACGTGGAGCCGGGAGACCAGACGGTACGCCATTACGGACTCGCGATCGACATCGGCACGACGACGATCGCAGTCCAGCTCGTGTACCTCCCGGAGGCGCGGGCGCTCGGGACGCGGAACGATTACAACGCCCAGGTTTCGCGCGGATTGGACGTGATTTCCAGGATCAACTACGCGCGTACGCCGGACCGGCTGGAAGAGCTACGCACCCTGGTGCTGGGTACGATAAACCGTCTGATCGCGCAGGTCTGCGAGGCCCACGACATCCAGCCGCGGGAGATCGCCGACGCCGTCATCGCGGGCAATCCGACTATGACGCACCTCGCCCTGGGCTTGAAGCCCGAATACCTCCGGCTTGACCCCTACGTTCCGACCGTGTCGAAACTTCCCTATATGACCGCCCGCGAGGTCGGCATCGACATCAATCCCGAAAGTTGGGTCTACTTCTGCCCGTCGGTGGGAAGCTACGTCGGAGGCGACATAACGGCGGGCATCCTCTGTACGAATCTGGTGGATACCGAGACGAGGGAAAACGCGGACGCGCTGTCGCTTTTCATCGACATCGGCACCAACGGAGAGATCGTCATCGGCAACCGGGATTTCCTCATGACCTGCGCCTGCTCCGCCGGACCCGCGTTTGAGGGCGGCGGCATTGAGTGCGGCATGCGCGCGGCCGTCGGCGCGATAGAGCGCGTCCGCGTAGACCCCCGAACGGGAGCGCCGAATATCCAGACGGTCGGCGGCGCCAAACCGCTGGGGATCTGCGGTTCCGGCATGATTGGCCTCTTGTCCGAGCTCTACCTGACCGGCTGGATGGACGGACAGGGACGGCTCGCGCGGGACCGCCCGTCGCCGGCGATCGAGGTGGAAGGCCGGAGAGCGCGCTACCTGCTCGCCGGCCCCGACGTGAGCGGGACGGGCAAGAGCCTCTACATCACGGAGATCGATATCGACAATATCATCCGCGCAAAAGCCGCGATCTATTCGGCCTGCTCGATGATCATGGAAAAACTCGGCCTCGGCTTCGGAGACCTTGAACGCCTCTATATCGCCGGCGGTTTCGGCCGCTACCTGGATATCGACCAGGCGGTCGTCCTCGGCCTTCTCCCCGACCTGCCGCGCGAACGCTTCGCCTATCTGGGGAATTCGTCGCTCACCGGAGCGTACATGGTGCTTGTTTCCCAGGATTTCAAGACGCGGATGGAGGACGCCGCGGCCCGGATGACCTACATAGACCTCGGGGCCGAGAGCGGGTACATGGACCAGTACACGGCTTCGCTCTTCATCCCCCACACGGACGGCGGCCGCTTCCCCTCCGTCGCGGCCCGGAAGACAAAGGCGTAACGCCGTGCCGCAGAAAGAAGCCCGGAACGAGGCTATACGAAGGGCAAAGGAAAAACTGGCGGCGGATCTCGCGTCCGGCCGGGAAAGCGTGGAGCAGCGCTGCTCGCGGCTCGGACTGCCGATGCCGTTGCCGACAGACGGATCGCCCAGGGGCGCCATCGACTTTCCCCTCTTCGGATCGTCCGCGCGTCTGGATCTGGAGACGCTCAGCCTGACGGACGACGCGGGCGCGGAACGGTCGCAGACCGATCGGATTTTGTTCTATCACTATTTCCTGAGCGATGGTATTATCCGCGCGGGGGGAGAACTCATCAGTTTCCGGGAACTCACGGGAGGGGCCTTCTATTGGGAACCCTTCCGTTCCCGAACCTGCCTGCCCCTGGCCAAAAAGTTCGGCGACGACTATGCCCGCCTCCGTTCCGCTCTTGACCGATTCACGTGGAGCGAAGTCGCCGCCGGCGATTTCGGCGCGCGCGTCCATGGCTTCGGAGAGCTTTACCTGAGCCTGGTCGCCTGGTCCGCGGAGGAAGGGATAGCGGGAGAGATCAGCGTCCTTTTCGATCCGGCCATAAAGCGCGTCTACGAAGCGGAGGATGCCGCGGTTTTCGCGAGCAGGATTTGCTTGAAACTTTTGGAGGCATGAAATGCATATTCCCGACAACTACCTAAGTCCGGCGACCTGCGCCGTCTTGAGCGCGGCCATGGTTCCCGTCTGGGCCTTATCCGTCAAGAAGGTCAAGAGCGAGATCGATAAGGCGAACCTTCCGCTTTTGGGCATAGGGGCCGCCTTTTCTTTCCTCGTCATGATGTTCAATATCCCCCTTCCCGGCGGGACGACGGGACATGCCGTCGGCGCTGTGCTGATCGCGGCCCTCCTGGGGCCGTGGGCGGCTTGCATTGCGGTCTCGGTCGCGCTTTTCATACAGGCCCTCCTCTTCGGCGACGGCGGAATCCTCGCCTTCGGGGCTAACTGTTTCAACATGGCCTTCGTCATGCCCTTCCTTGGTTATTTCATCTATAAATTCATCACCGACAGGTTCAAAAGCGTCAAAGCCGAGCAATTCGCGTTGGTCGCCGCCGCCTACATCGCGTTGAACTTCGCGGCCCTCATCGCCGCGATTGAATTCGGTCTCCAGCCCCTGATAGCCAAGGCCGCCGACGGGATGCCGCTCTACTGCCCCTATCCGCTCTCCGTCTCCGTTCCCGCGATGACCATTCCGCATCTCCTGGTCGCGGGTTTTGTGGAAGTATTCTTCACCGTCGGCGTCTTCGCGTTTATAAAGAAAGTATCGCCCGGCATCATCAGCATGAAACCTGAGCCGAAGATCAAGGGCGTTTATGGTCTCATCGTCGGCCTCATCTGCCTCTCTCCCCTCGGCCTCCTCGCGCCGGGAACCGCCTGGGGCGAATGGGGCGCGGACGAGATCAAGAACGTCGTGACGGGAAACGCGCCCCTCGGTTTCGTGCCCTCCGGCATGGAGAACGGGTTTTCCCTCAACGTCCTTTTCCCCGATTACGCGATTTCGGGCGTTCCGGAATGGACGGGCTACGTCCTCTCCGCCCTCGCGGGGGCGTCCATCCTCATCATCGTTTTCAAGCTCCTCGCGTTGCCGAGGAAGCACGTCGGGGAAAGGGCTTAGCGCGCCATGGATTCAGGCGTTCCGCTTTGGCTGCTCGCGGATGAGGCGTATGCTCCCCGGCGGGACAAGGACGCCTTCATCGACCGGAGCATACTCTCTTTCCTCAGCTTGCTTTCCAGGGCGCGCGCGCGCGGCGGAAAGGAAACGGGGAAAGCCGGGACTGACGCCTTCTTCAAGATAGTCGCCGTTTTCCTTCTTCTCCTCCTTATTTCCCTTTCAAGGAATCGATTTTTTATAGCGACGGCGGGGACCGCCGTCCTCGCCGTGCTCGCATCCCAGCGCGGCGAATACCTAGCGGCGGTACTGAAGACGAGCGCCGCCGTCGCTCTTTTCACTTCGCTTATTCTGCTCCCTTCCGCCTTGAGCGGGACGGCCGTGCCCGCATTCATCATCGTCGTCAAAGTCATCATATCGGTTTCCGCGGTCAAGCTCGTTTCCGTAAGCACCGAATGGTCCTCCGTCTCCGGAGCCTTGCGGAGGCTCAGAATCCCCAACCTCTTCATCCTCGTCTTCGACATCGCCCTCAAGTACGTCGCCCTCCTGGGCGAATTCGCGCTTTCCATGCTCTACGCGCTCAGGCTCCGGTCCGTCGGCCGCAACGCCGATAAGCACGCCGCATTATCGGGCATCGCGGGGACTCTCTTCCTGAAGTCAAAGGAAATGGCTGAAGAAATGTACGCCGCGATGGAATGCCGAGGCTTTTCAGGCGAATACCTAAGTTCGAAGCGGCTCCGTTTCGGCTTCCGCGAAGCGGCCTTGACGGCCGGAATGCTTGTTCTGGTTTGCATTTTCGTTTATCTTCCCGGAACCTGAATGATAAAGCTTACCGACGTCAGCTACGATTACGGCGAGGGCACGGCGCTCTCGGGAATTAGCCTCAGTATCGCCCGGGGCGAATCCGTCGCCTTCATCGGTCCCAATGGCTGTGGCAAATCCACGCTTATGAAGCTCTTGAACGGGATCGTTCTCCCGCAGCGGGGCAACTATCTTTTCGACGGAGACGAAGTCAACGCCAAGACACTGAAGGACCCGTCCTTCGCCAAGCGCTTCCACCAGCGTTCGGGCTTCCTCTTCCAGAATTCGGACGCCCAACTATTCTGTCCCGTCGTGCACGATGAAATAGCCTTCGGCCCGCGACAGATGGGCTTATCGGAGATGGAGGTGGAGAAGCGGGTGACGGACTGCCTGGAGCTGCTCGGCATCGGCGAACTCCGGCAGCGCGTGCCCTACCACCTGAGCGGCGGAGAAAAACGGCGGGTCGCCCTCGCCGCGGTGCTCGCCCTCAATCCGGAAGTCCTCGTCCTGGACGAGCCGATGAGCGGCCTTGACCCCCGGATGAAGAACTTCCTCCGCGAGATCGTCGCCGCCCTGAACCGTTCGGGCAAGACAATCCTCTGCTCCACCCATGATTTCGCCTACGTCGACGGGCTCTTCAAGACCGCCGTCGTCATCGGCGCCGACCATCGCGTCGCCCGCGTCGGACCCTGGTCCGAAATCATGGCCGACGAGGACTTCCTGCGCGCGCAGAATATTATTTGATACGGCGCCGCAAGGTCCTTGAATCCCGTCGCCTCCGCGATAGCGGGATTATTCTGTTCCGTATTTGACTATGGGTGTACTATAGTCCCGAAGTGAAAAGGCTGCAGGGCAAGAGAATAGCGCTCTACCTCTTTTTGTTTACCACCCTGAGCTCAGCGGTGTTGTTCGCGTATGTATTGCATTCCATGAAAGATTTTCAGTTTGTTATTGAATTGGAAACGATAATTCTATTCACGTGGGTATGTTCTCTTTCATCGCTATTTGTTCAAAAAATCCAGTGGTTCGCGGTTATTCATTTTTTCAGGGCTTGTGTTCTGCTGATTGAATTCGTGCCGATCGTCCAGCGGAATACGCTGCTCTCAATCATGGTGCCGGCGCCTTTCATCTGGGAAACGGCGATGTATCTGGATGCTTTCTCGGCATCCGCGGTTTCCGCGATTGTTATTATTGTCGGGAATATTTTGATTGTTCAATTCGTAAATGTCGATCGGATAGACAGCGTAGTACTGTGTGCCGGATGGAGCATCATTTTATGCGCCACCGCGTCCATCGGCGTACTCATGACGCGATACCGGGAGACGCTCGTCGGTCTTACCGCGCGCAAGGAAGAGCTGCAGACCGCGCTGCTGAGCTTGGAGAAGGCTAACTTATCTTATCAGGATTACGCCGAAAAAATTGAATCCCTATCCGAAGACAATGAGCGCCACAGGATAACGCGGGAAATACATGACACCATCGGCTACGCGTTGACTAACATCGGAATGCTGATGCAGGCGGGGAAAGCCGTCGCCCAGAAAGACCCTGGACGGCTCAATGAGATTTTGGAAACCGCGCGCGAAGAGGCGAAAACGGCGTTGCAGGAATCCAGGAACATCCTCTATAAACTCAGGTCGCAGCTTCGCCTTCGCCGGATCGGAAGCGACGCCGTGCTCCATTTGGCGAAAGCGCTGCGGGACGCGACGGGCATTGAGGTGGATGTCTCGTTCGGAAACGCTCCCGGCAGCTTCGGAAGGGACATTGATGAATCGGTCTTCCGCCTTGTCCAGGAAGGCATCACGAACGCGATCAAACACGGGCAGGCGACTAGGATAGCGATCTCGTATTGGGTGGGCGATGCGGACTTGCAGATTAGGGTCTGGGATAACGGCAATGGGGCCGCGGAAACGGCGGACGGCATCGGCCTTACCGGAATGCGTGAACGTTTCTCAGCCATAAACGGCCGCATAGAAGCGAAAAACGTGGTAGACGGTTTCGTGCTGACGGCGTACATTCCCCTTGAGGTAATCAAAGATGCAGCAAAGCAGCGCTAAAGTCCCAATAAAAGTTCTCATCGTGGACGACCAAACGCTGTTCGCGACAAGCCTGCGTCTTGTCCTGGAAAATACCGAAACGTGCGACTTCGAGATTGTCGGAATCGCGGCGAACGGCCGCGAATGTCTGGAAAAGCTGAGCTCCGTGCGGCCCGACGTCATCCTGATGGATGTGTACATGCCGGAACTCGACGGCGTTGAGACGGCCGCGATCGTCCATCGGGATTATCCGGCAATAAAAATAATGATGCTGACGACTTTCGACGATGACGTATACGTCAAGAAAAGTCTTCGGTCCGGCGTCTCGGGGTATGTATTGAAGACGATAGACGCCGAGGATCTAATAATGTCGATCAAGGCGGTCTACCAAGGTCTCGTACTCGTGTCGCCGTCCGTAAGCGCGAAGTTCTTCAACCAGGATGAAGCGTCGTCGACGATCGTCGTCGATCCGCATATCAGGCGTCTTCAAACGCGCTTTCCCGAACTTAAATCGCGTGAGGCCGAGATTCTTTATCTCATACTGAAGGGATTCAGCAACCAGCAGAGCGCGGGGAAACTGCTGATCGCGGAGCAGACGGTGCGCAACTACTCCAGTTCCATTTATACGAAGATAGGGGTGGAGGATAGGCTCAACGCCATACAACTTTTCAGTTCGCTCAAGGATTTTTAACGGTATTGGAGTACCGCCCGCATTGAACTAATGGTACTCCCGTAAGATTGACAGATACGGACTCCGCCCTGATCCTATCCTTAGAATGTACAACCCTACAACGACGATCAAAAAAGCCTCCGGCAACGGACAGCGGAAAGAAAAAAGCGCTCGGATCGGCTTTTTCCTTGAACTTAAAAAGAACAAAATATTATTTCTGATGATCGCCCCTGTACTTATCTATTTTGTCGTTTTCAGCTATCTGCCGATGGTCGGCGTGTATTTCGCCTTTACGCGCTTCAACTTCAACGACGGCCTATTCGGCAGTCCCTTCGTCGGCTTCAAGAACTTCAAATTCCTATTCGATACGGGCACCCTCTTGTACCTGACCAAAAACACTATTCTCTACAACATCGCGTTCATCCTGCTCGGCAATTCCCTTTCGATTACCGTAGCGATCCTCTTGAGCCGAGTAGCGAACAAAACCTTCAAAAGGCTTACTCAATCATTCATGTTCTTCCCGTTCTTCATTTCCTACGTGATAGTGAACACGTTCAGCTACGCCATGCTGAACAGCGGAACAGGCGTATTTACGCGGCTCTTGGCATCAGTCGGCATCGAAAATTTCAACGCCTACAGTACGCCTGGAATTTGGAAATATATCATCGTTTCGGTATACCTCTGGAAGACACTGGGATACGGAACCGTCATCTACTTGGCCGCTATTACCGGAATCAGCGACGAATACTATGAAGCGGCTCAGGTGGACGGCGCGACAATTTTTCAGCAAGTAAGATACATCACCATTCCCTTGCTCGTACCGACCTTCATTATTCTGCTGCTTCTCGCGATCGGCGGAATCCTGAGGGGGCAGTTCGAGCTGTTCTATCAGCTGGTAGGTTCCAACGGTCAGCTTTTCGAAGCTACCGATATCCTGGACACCTACGTTTTCCGCATGCTGCGCGTCACCTTCGACCTGGGCATCGGCGCGGCCGCCGGTTTATACCAATCGCTTTTCGGCCTTGTCCTGATACTGACCGTCAACTACGTGATCAGGAAATATCAGGAAGATTACGCTCTGTTCTGAAATCCGATACGGAGGACTCCCGAGTGAAGCCTAGAAGTAACAGAGTGAGGAAGACGCGGGACGAAATTCTCTTCAACGGCATCGCGTTTCCTTTTCTTGCCGTTTTGTCGCTTGTTTGTTTTTTGCCTTTTCTTCTCATCATCACCGCGTCACTCACGAACAACAACGAGGTAGTCAGGGAAGGGTTCAAGCTCATTCCGAAAAGCTTCAGCCTTGACGCGTACCGCTATATTTTCTTCGTGCCGGGGAAATTGCTCAGGGCGTATGGGTCGACGCTTTTCGTTACGGCATTCGGAACCGTCGGCGGGTTGGTTCTGATCTCGATGGCCGGCTACGTGCTCCACCGCAAGGATTTTAGATACCGGAACAAAATCTCCTTCTTCATCTATTTCACGACGCTTTTCTCAGGAGGCATTATCCCGTACTACATCCTGATGACCTCCATACTCGGTCTCCGCAATTCTCTTTTCGCCGTCATTCTGGCCGGGTTGGTGACTCCGTTCCAGATCATCCTGATGCGGAACTTCATGAAGAATGTTCCTTACGAGTTGATAGAGGCGGCCAAGATAGACGGCGCGAATGATTTCAGAACCTTCACCGACGTCGTGCTCCATCTCCAAAAGCCCGCGCTCGCTACCATCGGGCTTTTTCTCGCTCTCGGCTATTGGAACAATTGGTATTCACCCATGCTTTTCCTCAATAAAGCCGAACTCTACCCGCTTCAGTACTATCTGTACACGCTGCTTACCAGCGAACAGGCGATCCAGGAAGCGGGAGTAGCGGTGGAAGGTCTCATTTTCCCCGGGGAAACGCTCAAAATGGCCATGGCGGTCGTAGCGACCGGCCCTGTTCTTCTGGTGTATCCCTACGTACAAAAATACTTCGTAAGAGGAATTACCATCGGGGCTGTGAAAGGCTGACGATCGGCTTTCCACAATAGATCCAGCGTAAAGGAGGAGAGAAAAATGAAAAAAGAGCGGGTAATGATGTTGCTCTGCGGGCTTATGATTAGCGGGACGGTTCTTTTCGGAAACGGCGCGAAAGAGGGCGCGGTAAAGAAAGGACCGGACATGAGCAAAAAGGTGAATCTCACGATGGTCACCTTCGCCAATTCTCCCAACGACCTTACCAAGGTGAACGAGGCTATAAGCAAGATCACCGAAAAGAAAATCAACGCGACCGTGACTATTCGTCCGATCGAACTCGCG
>JBAYHM010000122.1:0-12563 GCA_041666155.1 Treponemataceae bacterium | reverse complement strand
TTCCATCGCGGTGGGATTCCTTTACAAGAGCCTTAAAGTGAGCGACCTTCCCGGCATGATCAAAGAGACGCTCGACATCACCGTCAGCGTGTTCTTCATCGTGGCAGCCGCTTCGCTATTCGGCCTCGTTCTCACGATTTCTCAAGTCCCGCAACAACTCGCCGCCTCATTCGTACAATTATTCCCCAACAAAATAGCCGCGCTCTTCATGATCAACGTATTCCTCCTCATAGTCGGCTTCTTCATGGAACCCACGGCGGCGATCATGATTCTCGTGCCCATCCTCCTGCCGATCACCAACGCACTCGGGGTCGATCCGGTACACTTCGGCATCATCATGATCCTCAACCTGATGATCGGATTGCTCACGCCGCCGGTCGGAATGGTGCTCTACGTGCTTTCAAGCGTCAGCGGAGTGCCGTTCGAGCGGATAGCGCGGGTTTCGTTTCCGTACGTCGTCGTGCTGACCGGGCTTCTGCTCGTATTCACGTACGTACCGCAGATCGTGCTGGTTGTCCCGAATTGGCTGTTCCAGAAATGAACAATCACGATTCGTGATATAAAAGAGTATGGTTTCTATTCGGGATATCGCAAAGGAAGCTAACGTTTCCGTTTCAACCGTCTCGCGGGTGTTGAACGACTCAGGCTATGTAAAGAGTTCCACCCGCCAGGCGATCTTGAATGCGATTAAAAAAATGGATTATTTCCCTAACGCCATCGCGCGGAGCATGGTGAAGCAGCAGAGCCATATCATCGGCCTGCTGGTCCCCTATTTCCGCGCGCCTTTCTACGCGGGACTAGTCGCCAGCATAGAAAAAAAAGCCGGCGAGCTCGGCTACAACATCATGCTTTGCCATACGAACGAGGACGCAAAAAAGGAACGGGACTATCTCACGCTGCTCGCCGAACGCCGCGTGGACGGCATGATCATTCTGCCCGTATCGCGAGAATGGAATCACATTTACGCGATGAAAAAGGTAGTTCCCTTGGTCCTCGTTTCACGGAGAAGCCCCGACGGGAAAATTTCTTGCGTCCGCGCCGACGACATCCAGGGAAGCATGCAGATCGTCGAACATCTCCTGGAAACCGGCCGAAGAAAAATTTACTACGTTTCCGGTTTTCCCTACATGATGAACTCGATAGATCGAATGGAAGGCGTACGCAGGGCGCTTTCCGCGCACAAAATACCGACCGACAACCTGATCTGCGCCGAAGGTCAGATGGATTTCTCCGGCGGCTATGAAGCAACAAAAAAATTATTGGAAGAACACGAAAAACCCGAAGCAATTTACGCGATAAATCAGATGATGGCGCTAGGCGCGGTAAAAGCGATTCAGGAACGCAACCTGAAAATACCGGACGATGTGGCGCTCGCGTCCTTCGCCGGTTTCGACGAACTGGAATACGAAAGCTTCATCCAGCCCCGCATAACGGCAAACGTCTACCCGTCGGAAGAGATAGGCGAAACTGCGGTGCGGCTCATGGACGAGTGCATCAGAGCCTGGAGCGATGATAAGAAAGATTTTCAAGCGCGGGATATCGTGTTTAGCTCACGGCTGATTGTGAGGGATTCGACGCGCCGTTGATCGAATTACATATAGTTCGTTCTTCCCGTTCATACACAACGCAATTCATCATTGTTCAAGATGAAAACACCTAGCTGTTTTCCTACTTCCAGAGAACCTTTAATCCATACTCTTTGAACTTTTTGAATTCCGTATCTTTACTTACAATAGTCATATTTCTTCGTATACATTGCCAAATAAGCATTCTATCAAATGGATCATTGTGGGTATTTTCCGCAAGATTGCCGTATGTATTAGCTTCTTCGGGAGTCAAGTCAATCAATTGAAAATCCATTTTTTCCGCAAATGAGATTAAATCCTCTATCGGCAGACCGCCAAGATCAAGTTTCTTGATTCGGGTTTTTATAGATATTTCCCAAAAAGTAATTGCGCTGACAAACACTTCATTATTCGGATTCATAATGGCTTGCGCTGCTTTTTCCGGTAAATCCTTTGACTGTGTGACAGACCAAAGAAACGTATGAGTATCAAGTAAATATTTCATTACAGCCCCAAAAGTTCTTCTTCCGTCATTTTGAAGTCACCAGCAAATTTAATTTGATATTTACCATCCATAATTCCAAGTTTCCTTTCTTTTTTTTCTTCAACTTCACTGAACGGAACAATCATCGCTATTGGTTTTTTCTTTTTGCCATACAGGATTCCAAATTTTTCTCCTTGTTTTACTTTTTCAAGAACTTCGGAAAATTGAGCTTTCAGTTCTCCAACAGGTAAAGATTTCATGCTTTTAATCTAGTTCCAGAATATTTACTTGTCAAGTTGACAAGTAAATAAATGAAAAGGATTGAACAATACCTTTACCAATTCAGGAGAGATAAGCTCCGCTCAGGGAAAAGTATTTGCTGCCGCTCCGGTAGATCCCTGGAGCCCTTCCGAACTGCCTCCAAATCCTCCGGATCCATGGGTAAGTACGCTGCCGGAAAAAGTTACTGTAGAATTGGAACGATACACAGCAAATGATGGTCCGCCGGCCCCGCCGCCGCCATGGCCGCCCTGACCGCCATTCCCGCCGGCACCACCCGCCCCTCCACCGCCAACTTGACCAGAGGCTGCATTGGCACCGGCTCCGCCGGTGCCTCCTATCCCACCACTTCCGCCGGAACCTCCGGCGCCACCGGCTCCACCATCACTGCTTGCAACAGTACTATCGATAAGGAGAAACCCTGACGAATTGACAAGAAATATTCCAAAGGATCCTCCTCCGCCAAGCCCTCCCGTTCCGGCTGTTCCTCCTTGGCCTCCGCTTCCGCCGCCGCCGCCGCCACCACCACCGCCACCGTTCCCATGCGCTCCATTAGTAGCGGAGCTTCCGTTGGAAGTAGACCAATAAGAGCTAGTTAGGTTACCGCCGTATCCACCGCTTCCGTTTACTCCTGCGGAACCATTACTATCGTTTGACCCATTATCTCCATTTTTATCTTCGGGTGAACCACTCGAGGCACCTCCCGCGCCGCCGGAGATACCCACTTCGCCGGTGCTCCCAGCTTGCCCTGACGCGCTTTTATACCCACCGCTTCCACCAGAACCGCCGGATTTCCCAATAGCAGAAGATCCACCTGATCCACCAAGAGCGGCAACTTCTGAACTCGCGTGGCCAAGCGTACCATTAATGCCGTTGTTTCCGTTGCTGCCACTATTCCCATTGGAACCATCCGCCCCTTTGGAGCCTTTGCCGGCGGTGATTGCGCAAGCCCGCACTACCAATCCTGGGGCGTTATTATCGTACAAGGCATAGTTGCTTACAGCATTTCCCTCTGCATCCGGGGTTTGGATAGTGATGCTGTCGAGAACAGTAGGAGATGTTAGGTCGTTTCCCTTCACACCAATAATTCGTGTATCGATAACATTTCCTGTATGATAGATCGAAACTTCGCTTCCGTCGTATTGCCAAGTATTGGGGTTGTAACCACCATATAACGAAACTCCGTCGTATAAAATTATTGTACCCGAAATATACGTACCAGCTGAAATATAAACATCCCAGCCCTTTTCTACCGCAAGATTGATGCCTGCTTGAATCGACCTCTTTGGGGATCCTTTTGTGCCGGGACTCAAATCACTTCCTGAGAGAGACACAAAGACCCGTTCACTATCATCAAATAGCCATACGGCATAAAGATTTACGTCTCCAGTACCCATCGTGAAAGCTGCTTGATTCAAGTACGAAACCGTTCCCTCGGGGATTACTGCCCATCCTGCAAAGTTGTATCCTGGATAAACGAACGAATTCGGCGGTAAGGAAGTACCGGCGCCCTCCCCAATATATTGTGGTTCCATGTTGCCGGAAGCCGCATCGGCATTCTTATGAAATGTGATTAGGTGGAGGCTTTCTTTGTTGATAGTCGCTACATAGTTCTTGCTGGTAATACCATCCTCAGCAGTTACTGTTATCGTAATTTTATTTGTTCCCTCGTCTAGTTTTACATTTTGCCCTGACTGTCCAGAGATCGTTGCCTTGGGATCTGAAGCCGTTCCGGTTATTGTGATATTGTCGATATCGTTTTCAATGACTACAGTGTAGTCAGTTACATTCGGAGCGAAATTAGGACTCAAGGTACCGGGGGATACTGAGATTGAAGCAAGATCCGCATTGTTGCTTTTAGGTAGCTGGCTTAGAGCCTCCGGACACCCGGACAATAGTATTCCACTCATCGCAAAGATGAAAATCATATTTTTTTTGACCATAGCTTCCCCCAATTCCATCGTTTTTAACGTTCATACTTGGCGGCAAGTTTATCACTTGTCGCATGCGTTGAACGATTTTTTTGTTCTAACGCACTAATAAGTTGGATTCGGTGGCTTTTCTCCCCATCCAGAGCAACACCCCGCCCCCTCTTGTTCCCCTGCCCCGCTCCGTGCTAGGTTGGCCGCGACAACGGAAATGCCTTCGGCTCATATATGCCCCGTAATACGGTCGGGGTGTCTCTACCGGGTAGCCGCAAACAACCCGTCTATGAGCCCTCGATCTCAGCTTCCGCGCGTGCCTTTCGGTACGTGGGGTTTTCGTCTTTTCAGACGGATCCTGGAGGGGCCGAGGCGATCCTTGAGTCGACGGTACGGTCATGCCGTAGCGATCGAACGGATACGGAGGATGCCGACCATGAAAGCCGCCATTATTTTCGGAGCTATTTCCGACAAACCCGTCATGAAGAAAGCCGCGGACGTGTTCCGCGAGTTCGGAGTGGAATTCAGCTCCCACGTCCTTTCCGCTCACCGCGCTCCTGAACTTCTCAAAGAAACCATGGCCAAGCTGGAAGCCGAAAGCGTCGAAGTTATTGTCGCGGGCGCGGGCCTGGCGGCGCATCTGCCGGGCGTCATCGCCAGCATGACCACCATGCCCGTTATCGGCGTACCTATCAAATCAGGGGATCTGGGCGGCATGGACGCGCTGCTCTCCATCGTGCAGATGCCAAAGCCTATCCCGGTGGCCTGCGTCGGCGTGGACAACGCGGCGAACGGCGCCTACCTTGCCTGTGAAATCCTTTCCCTGAAATACCCGGAGCTTAAGAAGAAGATCGTCGCCTTCCGCGAACGGATGAAGGTGGAGATCGCGGAACTGAACTCGACGGATCTTTCCGGCGAACGCACTTTCCAAGGAGTCGAACTGTGAGCGACGTGAAGAAACTCGCCAAACTGTACGAGGGCAAGGCTAAGCAGGTATTCGCCACCGACAACGCCGACCTAGTCATCATGCACTACAAGGATGACGCGACCGCGTTCAACGGAGAGAAAAAAGGCCAGATTGAAGATAAGGGATTGCTCAACAACCGCATCGCGGCGGGACTTTTCGAGATTTTGATGAAGGAAGGCGTGCCGACGCACTTCGTGAAGCGCATCGACGATCGGGACACGCTGTGCAAAAAAGTGAAGATCACGCCGCTTGAGGTGATCGTGCGCAACGTCGCGGCGGGATCGATGGCCAAACGGCTGGGCATCGCCGAAGGCACCGAACTGAAGACAACCGTTTTCGAACTTTCCTATAAAGACGATTCGCTGGGCGATCCGCTGATCAATGACACCCACGCGGTGGCGATCGGCGCGACGAGCTTTTCCGAACTGGAAGAGATTTACCGCATCACCGCGAAAATCAACGTAGTCCTTTCCGCGTTCTTCCTGGAACGAGGCATCCGGCTCATCGACTTCAAGCTGGAGTTCGGCCGGACCAATCAGGGCGAACTGGTGCTGGCCGACGAAATTTCCCCGGACACCTGCCGGTTCTGGGACGCGAAAACGGGCGAGAAGCTGGACAAGGACCGCTTCCGCCGAGACCTGGGAAACGTGAAAGAAGCCTACGTGGAGATACTTAACCGGATCGGCAAATGAACGAAGCTATGCTCCAAGACGACAAGCTCCACGACGAGTGCGGCGTGTTCGGCATCTTCGCCAAAGACAAAGACCGGAACGTCGCGCCGCTGATGTATTACGGTTTATTCGCCCTCCAGCACCGGGGTCAGGAAAGCGCGGGCATCGCGGTTTCCAAAGGCGGTCCGATAGAGTGCGTGAAGGGCATGGGCCTGGTGGGCGAGGTCTTCAACCCGGAGATCCTAGCGCGCATGGAAGGGCGGATTTCCGTCGGCCACGTGCGCTACTCCACCGCCGGTTCCAGCTGCATTGAAAACGCGCAGCCCTTCGTGAGCCGCTTCAAGCTGGGCTCGATCGGCGTGGCACATAACGGCAACCTGACCAACGCGGACGTGGTGCGCGAACTCCTGGAAGATTCAGGCGTCGCGTTCACGTCCTCAAGCGACAGCGAAGTCATCGTCAACCTTATCGCCAAAAATTATAAGAAAGGTATCGAGAAATCGCTGACCGATACGATCCAGTTCATCAAGGGTTCCTACGCGCTGACGGTCATGACCGAAACCGCGCTCATCGGCGCCCGCGACCCAAACGGCATCCGGCCGCTGTGCCTGGGCGAGATCGAGGGCGGCTGGGTCCTGGCCAGCGAATCCTGCGCGATAGACGCGGTGGGCGGCACCTTCGTACGCGATGTGGAACCCGGCGAGATCGTCATCATCGACGACAACGGGGTCCTTTCCTTCGCCTTCGGCGAGAAAACGCGCAAGGCGACCTGCGCCTTTGAGTACATCTACTTCGCGCGGCCGGACACCGTGATCGACGGCATCGACGTGTACCACTCCCGCATCCGCGCCGGGGAGACGCTCGGCCGTGAATCGGCGGTGGTGGCGGACCTGGTCATCGGCGTGCCGGACTCGGGCGTGCCGGCGGCCATCGGCTACGGCCGCGCGACGGGAACGCCGTTCGGCCTGGGAATCGTGAAAAGCAAGTACGTAGGGCGCACGTTTATCGCGCCGAATCAGGAACTGCGGGAGCGGGCCGTATCGGTCAAGCTCAACGTGGTGCGCAGCGAATTGAAGGACAAGCGGGTGGTCATCATCGATGATTCGATCGTGCGCGGCACGACGAGCCGCCGTCTGGTAACCTTGCTCCGCGAGGCGGGCGCCAAGGAAGTGCACTTCCGCGTCTGCTCGCCGCCGGTGCGGTTTCCCTGCTACTTCGGCATCGATATCGCGCACAGAAAAGAGCTGATCGGCAACGCGAACTCCGTGGACGAAATCCGCGAAGCGATCGGCGCCGACAGCTTGGCGTTCATATCGGAAAAAGGTTTACTGGAAGCGCTGGACGGCGTCGGAGGCTATTGCCTGGGTTGCTTCACCGGCGAATATCCCGTCCCCACCCCTGGCGAAGGCTACTCGAATTTACGCGCGGAACGGGATTAATAAGGAATCAGAATGGACTATAAGCAAGCGGGCGTAGATATTGAGGAAGGGTACAAGGCGGTGGAGAAATATCGCGATCTGGCGGCGGGGACGATGAACCGCGCGGTGATCAACGATATCGGCAGCTTCGCCGGGATGTTCTCCCTCAAGGAATTGATAGAGGCGGGCAAGGGCATGTCCGCCCCGGTCCTAGTGTCAGGCACCGACGGCGTCGGGACAAAACTGGATATCGCCTTCAAGATGAAGAAATACGACACGGTGGGCATAGATTGCGTGGCGATGTGCGTCAACGACGTGCTCTGCCACGGCGCGAAGCCGCTGTTTTTTCTGGACTACCTGGCCTGCGGAAAACTGGACGCGGGCATTGCCGCGGACATGGTGAAGGGCGTCGCGGTGGGCTGCCGGGAAACGGGCAGCGTGCTCCTGGGCGGAGAGACGGCGGAAATGCCGGGCTTCTACGACGAAGGCAAGTACGATATCGCGGGCTTCTCGGTGGGCATCGTGGATCGCGCGGCCATCGTGGACGGCAAAGCGATCAAGGACGGCGACGTACTGGTGGGCGTGGCGTCCAGCGGTCCGCACTCCAACGGCTTCAGCCTCATCCGCAAAGTGATCACCGACCTGAACGAGGATTTCGGCGGCATGCCGATCGGCCGGGCCTTGCTCGAACCGACGCGGCTCTACGTGAAGCCTATCCTCTCGCTCATGGAAAAGATCGAGGTGAAGGGCATGGCCCACATCACCGGCGGCGGCTTCTACGAAAACATCCCGCGCATGTTCGCGACGCCGCATACGGCAATGATCAAGGATAACAGCTGGAAAATTCCGCCGATCTTCGCGCGTATCGCGTACGGGATGGCAACGGCAAGTGGAACGGGCGCTGTTCCTGCCGGACTTACCGGCGCGGCCGCGCAAGCCGAGGGCGAAAAAATCCTCGGCGCCGATGCCGAGCTCCGCACTAAACTTTTCAACACCTTCAACATGGGTATCGGGTTTGTACTCGCGCTGGACCCGAAACACGCCGACAAGGCGATAGCGGACCTGGACGCGCAAGGCTTCCCTGCCTGGAAAATCGGTCGCGTCATTCCGTACGACGCGAAAAGCGCTACGACTCACGGCGGCAAAGCGCCCGGAGCGGGCGACGTCCGCTTCGAACGCTGAAAATCAATGTCCGTAAACGCGCCGCATTCAGTTGAAAAACCGGTTCGCCTCCTGGTCCTAGTGTCGGGCGGCGGGACGAACCTGCAAGCGCTCATCGATGCCGAAAAGGAAGGGACACTCGGCGTTTCCGTCGCTCGGCGCGAAGAAAAAGTCCCGGGGCCTCTCGCTCGCATCGTCGGCGTCATCTCGGACAGGCCCGACGTGTATGCGCTTGAACGGGCAAAAATAGCGGAGATTCCCGTGTGGACGGAAGCGCCGAACAAAGCGCTTCCGGGAGATGATCGCCGCGAAGAGCTTTCCGCGCGAATACTCGTGCACGCGAAAGCGCTGAATGTGGATCTCATCATTCTGGCGGGCTTCCTTTCCATTTTGAAAGGCCCCATCGTAGAAACCTACGCGGGACGGATGATGAACCTGCATCCCGCGCTCCTGCCGAAATACGGCGGCGCGGGCATGTACGGAGATAAAGTACACGCGGCGGTCCTCGCCGCAAAAGAAATCGAATCGGGATGTACAGTGCACTTGGTCGACTCGGGAACCGATACCGGCCCCATCATATTGCAGCGGCGGGTACCGGTGTTTCCTTCGGATACGCCTGAGACGCTCGCCAAAAGAATCCATACGGAAGAACACAAGGCCATCGTCGAGGCGGTGGCGATATTGATACGGTAAATTTTCCACACAAGAACATAAGGAGCCGTACATGAAACGACGCGCGCTGATCAGCGTATTTTATAAGGACGGGGTGTTGGAACTAGCGAAGTTCCTCGTCGACTCAGGGTGGGAGCTTCTTTCCACCGGCGGTACCTCCAAACACCTCAAGGAGAACGGAGTAGCCGTCACCGACGTATCCTCGATCACCGGCTTCCCCGAATGCCTGGATGGTCGCGTAAAAACGCTGCACCCGGCCATCCACGCGGGTTTGCTCGCGCGCAGAAGCGAAAAATCGCACATGGATACGCTGGCCGCGCTCGGACTCGGGACCATCGATCTGGTGTGCGTTAACCTCTACCCTTTCTTTGAAAAGGTCCAAGCGGGACTCAACCTTGAAGAGACGGTCGAGTTTATCGATATCGGCGGACCGACGATGCTGCGTTCGGCGGCCAAGAATTTCCCCGACGTCCTGGTTCTCACCGATCCCGCCGATTACCCGGCAACGATTGAGGGTCTCAAAACAGGTGAGCTGGACATCAAGTTCAGAAGACGCCTCGCGGGAAAAGTCTTTGACCTTACTTCCGCCTACGACGCGGCCGTCGCCCGCTACCTTTTGGATGAGGAATATCCCGAATACTTCCCCCTATCCATGAAGAAGGCGCAGAGCCTCCGCTACGGAGAGAACGGCCACCAGAGCGCCTCCCTGTACCTGGCGACCGACCGAGTCGGCGCCCTCGGCGCGATGAAGCAACTGCAGGGGAAAGAACTCTCCTACAACAACATCCGCGACTTGGACCTGGCCTGGAAAGCCGCGTGCGCTTTCGGCCTCCCGTCTACCGGCGTCCCCCCGATCGGCGGTCCCGACATCGCGCGGCTGCTCGGACCGGCGGCCCCCGCGGAAAAGGTTCTTCCCTGTTGCGTGGCGGTAAAACACAACACGCCTTGCGGAGTCGCTCTCGGTTCTTCGCTGCTGGAAGCCTATCGACTCGCCTACGAGTGCGATCCCGTATCGATCTACGGCGGGATCGTGGCGTGCACAGTTCCCGTTGACGGCGCGACCGCGAAAGAACTGGCGGAACTGTTCCTGGAAATCGTTGTCGCCCCGGACTTCAGCCCTGAGGCGCTTGAAATATTCAAAGCTAAGAAAAATCTCCGCTTAATGCGCGCCGCATCGGCGCCGACCGACAATATGGAATATACCGCGGTGGACGGCGGCATGCTCGTCCAGTCCACCGATAGGAAACTCTTAGAGAAGTGGGAAATCGTCACGAAGGTCGCGCCGCCCGTCGAAGATATTGAAGACATGCTGTTCGGCATGCGGACTGTGAGCTACGTCAAGTCGAACGCGATCGTCGTCGTCAAGAACAACGCCGCGATCGGTATAGGCGGAGGACAAACCAACCGGATCTGGGCCGCGGACCAAGCCTTGGAGCGCGCCGCGCGCGCCGTCGCGGTAGAGAAGAAAGCGGGACTCGGCGACGGAAAACCCGCGCGCGTGCTCGCTTCCGACGCCTTCTTCCCCTTCGCCGACGTCGTGGAAAGCGCCGTAAAAGCGGGGATTATATCGATCATCCAGCCGGGCGGATCTATTCGCGACAAGGAATCAATCGAAGCCTGCGACCGGCTCGGCATCGCCATGGTGTTTACGGGAACAAGGCACTTCAAACATTAGACGGTCGCGGAAAACAACAGGCCATTTCCGCGATTTTTTTGATCGGGAACAAAATGAGAAAACGAACGCGGCTGGAGGAAAGATGAAAAAGAAAGCCGGAGTAATTCTCTGTTTAATTGGCATTTTGTTTTTGATAAATGCGATATTTGGTCGGTATATTGTTTTGCCCGGATATTTTCAATCACTGGAAGCTGGAGCTTCAGCGTCAAGATTGCCGGAAAGCGTTCCAGTACTTAAAGTCTTACGGTACTTGCTTTGGGCCTTTTCTTTTAAATTGGGAGTCTATTTCTTTATTTTAGGTGCAATGTACTATCACGACAAAAAGTTATATGAAAGGATATCGTTTCTGGTCATCGGATTATTGTACATCAGTGTTGCTTATATGGAATTACCTTTTACTAATTCATTGTTTTTTGGAGTAGGAGGAGGAATACTTACCCTCTTATTCCTATTCTTGTTTGCAACTATTAATGAACACAAGTCAAAAAATATTACACATGGAATACCACTGTTTTTAAATCTTGGTTACTTTTTCTTAGCGATGGCGGTTTACAATTTGTGTCCATTCTGCGGTGTAAAATGCTTTGCTTTACAACCGGAGAAGATGATTAAATACGGTTTACAAAATCAGGCTGTCTCATTCGCGAATCATATAATGATAGAACTAGTGTTTGGATTTGCATTTCTCTGCGTTTATTACCTTACAGCAAATAAAAAAAAGGAAACCTAGCTTTCATCAGGGGACAAATACGAACTATTCCGACTCTTTTTTACAAGGGCGTACGTATATGAATGTTTTAATCATCGGTTCAGGCGGAAGAGAGCACGCGATCGCTTGGAAGCTGGCGCGGTCGGATAAGGTCGATTTGGTGTTCGTGGCGCCGGGAAACGGCGGGACGGCGCTTGAGGCAAAGTGCCGGAACGTCCCGTGCGGCGACCCGATGACGGCGGCCGCTCAGAATGAGCTTATCGCGTTTGCGAAGAAAGAAGGCATCGCGTTGACGATCATTGGCCCGGAAGCGCCGCTGGCGGCAGGCATCGCCGACGCGTTCCGAGCGGCGGGACTCGCGGTGATCGGCCCCGACAAAAAGGGAGCTATGCTTGAAGCGAGCAAAGCGTTCTCAAAAGACTTCATGGAAAAACACGGGGTCCGCGCGGCAAAGAGCCGAACGCTTACCGATTACGCGACGGCGCGCGCCTATGCTGAAAAACATTTCGCGGGCGCGGGGTCCGGGCCCGGCGGCAAGATCCTCCCCCTGGTGGTGAAGGCCGACGGACTTGCGGCTGGAAAGGGCGTCGTCGTCGCGGAAACTTTTGCGCAAGCCGACGAGGCGCTCACGTCCTTCATGTCGGATGGGAGCCTCGGTGACGCCGGGCGCACTATCGTGCTGGAAGACTTCCTCAAAGGCGTGGAAGTGTCCGTGCTCGCGGCGGTTTGCGTCGGGCCGAAATCGAAACAGGCGAGCATCGTGCCCTTCGTCTCCGCGCGCGACCACAAAAGGCGCTTCGACGGGGCTAAGGGGCCGAACACGGGCGGCATGGGCGCAATCGCTCCGGTGCCGGATTTTTCTGCGGCCGCGCAGACTGATTTCCGCAAGGCCATCCTGGAACCGACGCTGAAAGGCATCCAAGCCGAAGGCTTCGACTACCGCGGTTTCATCTTCTTCGGCCTCATGATAGACGGCGAACGCTGCTCGCTCTTGGAATACAACGTGCGCCTGGGCGACCCCGAAACGCAGGCGGTGCTAC
>JBAYHM010000121.1:0-12615 GCA_041666155.1 Treponemataceae bacterium | reverse complement strand
TGGCCACGGCGGTCACCTGGCCGTTGTATCACTTCATTCTCAAGCCGCAGGGACTCGAGTTCCTGATGATCCTGGCCTTCATCCTGATCATCGCATCGCTCGTGCAACTGGTGGAATTCTACCTGAAGAAAACCGCTCCCGCGCTCTATATGGCGATGGGCATCTATCTGCCGCTCATAACCACCAACTGCGCCATCCTGGCGGTAACCTTCGACAACATAACCAAGGGCTACACATTCGTGCAGTCGATGGTGTATTCAGTCGCCGTCGCGCTCGGATACCTCGTGTCCCTCTGGCTTCTCGCGGGTATCCGCGAACGCATCAAAACCAGCCCAATACCCAAGTTCATGCAGGGGACCCCAATCCTCTTCACCGCGACCGCGTTGCTCGCCGTCGCGTTCATGGGCTTCTCGGGCTTGATCAAATAGGAGGAAGAAAGCGTGAACATCATCTTAATCACCGCGCTCTTCGCCGTCGTTCTCGCTTTCGCGCTCGGCGTCTCCCTCGGGTTCTTCCGGGAATTCTTCAAGGTTGAGCGCGATCCTATGATCGAAAAAGTGCGCGCGGCGCTTCCGAGCGTCAACTGCGGCGCCTGCGGTTTTCCCGGCTGCGACGGCTATGCCGCCGCCGTCGCGGGACGCACCACGGAAGTCACCCGTTGTTCCGTCGGTGGAAAGGCCGTAGCCGAAGCGTTGGCTTCCCTGATGGGCGTCACCGCCGCCGCCGAAGATATCGTCGCGGTCCTGGCCTGCCAGGGATCCAAAACGCACGCGCCGCTCAAGGGCGAGTACGTCGGCGTAAAAACCTGCCGCGCTGCCAAGCTTTCCGCGGGTGGAACCAAGCTTTGCGCCTGGGGCTGCCTCGGGTACGGCGACTGCGTCGCGGTCTGCCAGTTCGACGCCCTCCACATGGGCGAAGACGGCCTCCCGCACGTGGACTACGACAAGTGTACCGGCTGCGGCATGTGCATCGCGGAGTGCCCGCAGATGATCCTCAAGCGCGTCACCAAACAGCGCGTCGGATCCATGGTCGTCTGCTCAAACCGCAACACGGTAAAAGCGATGGTCATGAAGACGTGTAAAGTCGGCTGCATCAAGTGCGAAATCTGCGTTAAGAACTGCCCCGAAAAGTGCATTACGATGGTCAACGGCATCCCCGTCACCGACTACGCCAAGTGCACTTCTTGCGGCGTCTGCGTGGAAAAGTGCCCGACCAAGGTTTACAAAATGCTGCAGTACGACGTGATCGTCGGCGAGACGATCGGAGAAAAGCGGCCCGCGAAAGCCGAAGCCGCACCCGCCAAAGCGTAAAGATATTGGGGAAGGGGGAAGCCTCCCCCTCGCTCCGGCCTCCTCATCCCGGCCCGCGCCTCCGGCGCGCCGCCGGGACTCCGGGGTCCTCCGCTACCCCCTCTCGGGCGCGGCTTTCCTGTCGGCTTTTCGGAAAATCCCTTCAAAATACATGCTTGATTTCCTGAACGGCCCAATTGAAAAGCCTGCCGAACTCCGCCGGAGAGAGCGCGTATATGAACACGAACCCTACGACGAATATGAGGGCCGCAAGCCATTTCGTGTACACGCCGGCGGTCCGAACGAAAAGAATAACCGACAATACCGCGATTAGCGCGGTACCCATTATCCTGATATCCCCGATCGGTACGCGGAATCGCGCGATCGAAAGAGAACCGATACCAAGTATCTTAGTAAGGTTGATTTCGATTTTGAAAACGATAACGATCGCTTCGGCGACAAGTAGGATGACAAGAAGCATCGACGAAAATTTGGTCGACGCGCCTTTTGTCCTGATAAACTCATAGACCGCGGCCGGCAGCAAACCCACGAGAACGATGAGCGGTGTTTTAAGCATAACTCCGAGCAGAGCGCCGATGGCGGCTATCACGGTAATAGAAAGGCAATACGTGACTGCCCGACCATCTCGCGCAACCTTGATCGTACGAGAAAGAAGCCCCTGTTTCTCTTGATATTCGTCGGCCATAAAACCTCCGTTTACCCTGGACTATAGAATATGTCCATACAGCCCTTTTAACAACGACCGTAACATACTACCCATTTTACTATGGTTCCCGCTCCGGCTACGAATAAAAGGAACTCATCAACCGGTTATGGGCAAAAAAAGGGGCCGCCATTATGTTTGGCCGGCCCCTTCCCCAATAGATCCTATTCTTAATCGATTTTTCGTATCGTATGATTCGCGTTGTCGCTGACGTACAGGTATGTTCCGTTAGTCGTGATTCCATAAGGATTATAGAACCGGGCGGCAGTACCCGTGCCGTCCGTATAGCCGTTTACCGAATCGGACCCGGCGATAGTTGAAACGACCTTCGTCGCGATGACGATCTTGCGGACCGTATGATCCAGGTCAGTGACATAGAGGTTAGTTCCGTCGCAGGTAATAAAGTTGGGTGTTCTAAAGCGCGCGTTATCCCCTGTCCCCTCGGCGTGTCCCGAAACCCCAGCATAACCCGCCAGGTTTGTAGTGGTTCCGCTTACCGGGTCCACGACGCGGATCAGGAAGTTGCCGTAATCGCAGACGTACAGCTTTGAGCCGTCCGTGATGATCCCGTGCGGGCTGTTGAAACGTGCCTCGGTCCCTGTTCCGTTGTTGTAGCCGGCTACTCCCACCTGTCCCGAGAGCGTCGTCACCTGCCTTGAGGAGATTCCAATTTTGCGGATATCGTGGTTGCTTATTTCCGTCACGTAGAGGTACGTTCCGTCCGTCGTGATGTCATAGGGGGCGTTGAAACGGGCCGCCGTGCCGATGTCGTCGTGGCTGCCCGCGTTACTCGCCAAGCCCGCGAAGGTATCCACGGCACTCGTCGCAATCTCTATCCTGCGGATGGTATGGTTGTTGTAGTCGCAGACGTAGAGCCAGGTGCCGTCCGTCGTGATACCCAGCGGGTTGTTGAAATGCGCGGAACTGCCGAGCCCGTCGGCGGAACCTGCCCCGGCGCCTCCCGCGACGGTAGTGACGACCCCGGTCGCGATATGTTGTTTCCGTATCGCGGCGTTCCCCACCTCGCAGAAATAGAGATAGGTTCCGTCGGTCGCCATTCCCGCAGGCGCGTTGAAAACGGCGCCGACTCCCGTCCCGTCGCTATAGCTTGCTAATCCATGGGAACCGGCGACCGTCGTCGTGTACCCCGACGAAACGGTGACGGCGCGTATATCATAATTGGATTCCTCCATCACATAGAGGGTTCCGCTGGAGATCGCGAATCCGGTCGGAGTGTAGAAGCGCGCCGTCGCCCGAACCCCGTCCGCCCAACCCGCTCCGCCGCCGACAAGAGTAGATACCGCATAGCCGCTTGTGGACATCGTACGGATGGTGTGGTCGGAGTGCTGGGCGATGTAGAGAACGCCTCCGTCGTAGATGACGGTGCGGGGACTGGCGAATCGCGCCCCGCTCCCCGTCCCGTCGGTCGTTGCCGCAACATTGTATGAGCCGGCCCGGGTCGTCACGACTCCGCCTGTCGTCACTTCACGCACGATCTGTCCGTTGTAATCGACTACCCAGAGTCTTGTCCCGTCCCAGGCGATGCCGTGGGGTCTATTGAAGCTTGCGCCGGTCCCGGTCCCATCCGCTCCCGCGCCGGTCCCGTCTCCCGCAAGTGTGGTTACCGGATTAGTTCCGGTAAGGCTGATCGCGCGGATCAGGTGGTTTTCCGTATCCGCCACATACAGCGTAGCCGGGCTGCCCGGCGCATACGCGACGGCGTAAGGGCCGTTGAAGGTCGCCAGGTTTCCGTCCGCGTTGTTCGCGCTTCCCGTCGTATTCGCGGTTCCCGCTATGCTTACGACGGAACCGTCCGAAAGGCTCACCTGCCTGATGGTGTGGCTTCCGACATCGCTTACGTAAAGGTAGGCCGAACCGTCCGTCGCCATTCCGTCGGGGCCGCTGAACTGCGCGATTCCGGCGCTCCCGTCCACGTGCCCGGCAGTGCCGGAGCCGGAGAAAGTCGTTACGGCCTTTGTCGCAAGGTTCATTCGGCGAATACGGTTGTTGCCGTAATCGCTGAAGTAGAGATACGCTCCGACGATGACGCCCTGGCGGAGATTGTTGAAAAGGGCCCCGACGCCTGTGCCGTCAAAATTGTTCGCAACTCCGCGCGCGCCGGAGATCGTCGTAACCGCGCCTAAGAGAGAAAGCGGCGTTCCCTGTACCGCTCCGCCCGGCTGCAATACCCGGAAGACCGCCGTAATCGATTTAGCCGCGCTCATGACGACGCTGCCGGGATTTGAAGAACCGGTAAGATCGCCCGTCCAATAGTCGAACGCGTAACCGGTAGCCGGCGTGGGAGTAAGCGTCACCGTAGAACCGGTCGTGAAGCTGGAACCGCTGGGCGAAGGCGTGATCGTCCCGCTTCCCACGGGCGACACCGCAAGGGTGAGGGCTTGCGAATTTACGGGGATAGGAACGAAAACCGCCGTAACGGTCATGTCCGCCGTCATCGCGACGGCGGTGATCGAGAGGTTATCGGTAGCGTCGCCGGACCAATGGTCAAAAACATACCCCGTCGCCGCCGCCGCGCGCAGCACGACGAGACTTCCGTCCGCGTAAGTAGGGCCCGCGGGAGTTCTGGTCACCGTCCCCGTATCCGCGGGACTCACCGCCGTCGTCAAAGTCCGAGTCGTAACCGCCGTCGGCGTCGGACACGCAAAGAAGGTCAGAGCGATCGCGCACGCTATAGCGGATAAAATCAGCTTCTTCATGTACATTTTTGTTGAATCCTCCTTTAGATAGACCCACAAGGACTATATCCGCACACTCTCGCGAAATAAGGATGGACGAAGTATGAAAGATGGCTGGAGGGCTTCATCCGTTTGGTTGATTGAGGGATGGTTGAGCGATATACTTCGGGTATGGAATACCTGAGCGTCATTATCGCTTTTTTGTCCCTGCTCAGCGGTTCTTTTATAATCATAGGAATCGCCCTATACGGAAAACGATTCGGCGACCGCGGCTCCTCCGACCTGCTTCCCGGAATGGGCCTGCTCTTCGTTATGACCTTGGTATATTTTGCCCATGCTCGATTCCCCGATACTGCTCAGGTAAACGATTTTGATCGGATAATGATCTCAGCCGCCATGGTTTGCCGCCTTTGCTTAGGTTTTGTTTGGATCTGGTTCATGCATAAACACCTAGTGTTGAATATGATAGATTCGCGCAGACTAGCGATTACGCCCTATTTCGCGGTCCTCACGGTAGCGAATATTTTCCTATACATTTTGTCCTGCTTCGTTACCGTTCCCTGGGCAAATACGATCAACAGCGTTGTTCTCGCAGTCTGCCTCTTCTACGCGGCGGGATCGGGAGTGGTGATATTGTGGAAACACCTGGAACTTCTTCCTTCTACTCGCACAACCATCAACGTCGCCGCATTGAGCCTCATCATCTATCCCTTGGTAAGCCTCGCGGATGTTTTCAACTTTCCGTATCCGCTTTTTCGCCCGGACTTTCCGGTGTGGTTCCAGAGCCAACCGTTCTATTTCCTAGCCGTTCAAATACCGATCCTTTGGTATATGAAGCATGGCCTTATTCTTGAAAGGAATAAAAAGAGCGCCATGAACAACAGTCAGTGCTTTAATCTGTCCGCAAGGGAGCGAGAAGTCGCGGAACTATTGTTCAACGGGGGAAGCTATAAAGAGATCGCTTACGCGCTAAACATATCCATGGCGACGGTTAAGACGCATGTCGTGAACATTTATGAAAAAACCAAAGTCAAAAATAAAGCGGAACTGATTCGGCTTTTGCAAAGCGCCCCTTCCGATCCTGCCGTCAAAGATCATCATGCTGAACCGGCAGTTTCTTGAATGCTACGAATCTCATGATCGAGAAAACTCATCGATAAAACGGAACCGGTAAATAGTCTCGGGTCGTCGCTCGAAAACCATATCCGTGCCGATTTGTCGGGAGAGCCCGGGGATAAGCATCATTCCGAGGCGTCCGCCATCACCGGGACCTATCTCTTCGGGAAGGCCTATTCCATTGTCCGATACGGAAAATTCGATCGGCCCGTTCTCGTCAGTGTGGAATTCGATGCGGATTCTCCCCTTCGATATCCCCTTTGGAGGAAACGCGTGAAGGAACGCGTTAGAAATGATTTCATTCAACAACAGGCCACAAGGTACGGCCTTATCGAGGCTAAGCAGAAAGGGACGCCCCTCAATAACAATATCAACATCGGTGAATCGATCTCGATGTGTTTGGTATAACGTACCCGCTAAAAGCCTTGCGTATTCGTACATATCAACGCTATCAAGATCGACCGAATCGTATACCAGTTCATGAATCTGATACATCGCCCGAACACGGTCCGCGAAATCGCCGAGCACGGTTATTGCCTCCGCATCGGTAGAGAATGTCGTTTCCAGGCCGAGAAGACTAACAAGAAGTTGCAGGTTATTCTTCACGCGATGATGAACTTCCCGGAGAAGGGATTCTTTCTGTACGAGCGTCGCACGCAGCGTTTCTTCGGACTTTTTACGTTCATCGATATCAGTCACAAGCCCTTCTATTCCTTGAACCGAACCATCCTCCCCCCTGAGCGCCCATGCGTTTACCGATACCCAGAAAGGTGGACCACCAACTTTCTTGAACTGGAATTCCCGCCCTTCGGATGCCCCGAGTTCTTGTATATCGGACAGAATTTGATTCCGGTCTTCCGGTTGGACGTACGCTTGAGATTGTATTTCGTTAAGTGCCAGCATCGCTTCATCAGGAGACGCAAAACCGAGCATCTTCGCCATCGCGGGATTGGTGCCCAAAACCTTTCCGTCAAGAGTTGTCCGCAGTATGCCCTCAAGCGCGTTTTCATACACTCCCCGGTATTTCTCTTCACTTGAGCGAAGTCCCTGCATCGTGTCGCGAATCCGTTCCGCCATTGCGTTGAAAGCTTCGGAGAGACTCATGACTTCTTCGTAATTAGCCGCGGCAACCGGCTTCCACCCATCGCCGCGAGTATATTCCCGCGCGGCCCCCGCCAATGCGGCAAGCGGGCGCGCGATGCTGCGCGAGACAAGGAAAGCGAAGGCTCCGACAAAAAGCATGATGACGATTCCAGTCATCGTCATCAAAAGAAGCATCCGCCTTCGCCCTTCATCGAGCACTATGCGATACTGACCGAGTTCGTCTTCGTAAGCGGTCGTCCCGATAACCCAATCCCATGGGGCGTAATACGCCACCCGAGCTATCTTTACACGAAAATCAAGCTCTCCCTGATTCTTCCACCGATAGGTAATCGTGCCGAATTGTCCGGGAAGTAATGAAAGCGCCGCATCGACGACATCCCGGGTCACGTATCGGCCATTGGAATCGACAATATCCCAAATGTCTTCTCCGTCGCGCTTTCCGTCTTGAGAGATAATGTACCGCCCGCGGCGGTCTCCCCGGCCTGAGATTACAAAGACATATCCCGATTCTCCGATCCGCGTCCCAAGAATCGCCGACCGGATATGCGACTCTATAGCGGCCTGGCGTTCGCCGACATATAACATCCCCACAATGGCTCCATCGGCGGTTCTAAGCGGCTCATAGGCGGTAAGATACCAGTCGTCAACGACGACGGCTCTGCCGACAAATCGATCGCCCTTCAGGATGGTCGCGACAACCGGATTCGGCGAACCGTCGCTCATGACCGCGGGAATATAGGTACCGATCGCGCGATCCCCGTTTTTTTTGGGGACGGTGGTCGAAACTCGGAGCATGTCCCCTTGAGCGTTCATACGCTGAAAAAGAGTAACGGTAATACCGAGAAGCCCTGATATCTCATCGACCAAGGGACTCGAGATTTTTGGGTCGGCATTCTGCCCGAGCCATCTGCCTCCGACAAACATTTTTGGTAAATTTACCGAAGTCATTTTTCCGCTGAATTGGTTGATCGAATTCCAGTTAACAGTGGATGGGCCGAAGGAGACACTGCCCGATTTGTCCAAAAACGCCCTCGCGACCCGCAAACTGCGAAGCAATTCAGCCGAGAAGGAATCCCCTTCGGATTGAACGAGATGATAGACGCCGGTGGTGATGTGGTTCAAATCCTGGAGGATGAGTTCGTCAACTTTTGATCTAGCAAGCGCGGCGTAGGAATCGCTCAGGTTTACGGCGATTAAAAGGAGGGCAACGGACGATATTAGCGCGCTCCCGACGCTCAAGATAAGAAGACGTAATCCAAGACTCGGTTTGCGGCTTTTAAAATCATTTGGAGTACGGAAATTGCGTATCACCTGTTTTTCCGTGCCCTGTTCCATGCAAGAAGTATAGTCGCGGCTGGCTACGTATTCCAGTAAAACACAAATACCGTCTTTTCACGGACTCAGAAAATACAAAGGGCGCCCGTTAAGGCGCCCGCATATATAAAACGTCCCCGATAGGGACGCGTTAGGGCGCGGACGGGTATATGGCCCGCGCCAATGCATACAATATACCGAAGGCCGGCCCACTTGATCAAGTGGGCCGGCACTTTTTTTTATGTCCCGATACCCAGTTCCTTTACTTTGGCGTTGCCTGTCTCCCGTAACTTGAACTTCTGAATCTTACCGCTCGCGGTTTGTGGAAACACGTCAATAAAGAACACATATTTGGGAATCTTGAAGCGGCTGATCTTGCCGCGGCAGTAGTCCCGGATGTCCTCTTCGGAGAGTGTCGCGTCGGCCTTCAGGATAATAAAAGCACTGACTTCCTCACCGTATTTCACGCTTGAGATACCGACAACCTGCACATCCTTAACTCCGTTCAATGTATACAGGAATTCCTCGATTTCCTTCGGGTACACGTTTTCGCCGCCTCGGATGATCATGTCCTTTATGCGGCCGGTCACCATATAATTGCCGCGCTCATCCTTGACGCCCAGGTCGCCGGAATGGAGCCAGCCCATCGAATCGATGATCTTTTCGGTGGCTTCCTTCATGTTGTAATAGCCTTTCATGACGTTGTAACCGCGACAGCACAATTCTCCGTGTACGCCGATCGGACATTCTTCATTCGTTTCCGGGTTACGGACGCTTACTTCCACGCCGGGCAGCTCGCGGCCGACGGTACCGACCTTTACCTCGATCGGATCATCGACGCGGGTTTGGGTCATGACGGGGGAAGATTCGGTCAGGCCGTACGCGATGGTGATCTCGGACGCGTGCATGTCTTCAATGACGCGCTTCATCACTTCCATCGGGCACGGGGAACCGGCCATGATCCCGGTGCGGAGGCTGGTCGTATCGAACATCTTGAACATCGGGTGGTTCAGTTCGGCGATGAACATCGTCGGTACGCCATACAGCGCGGTACATTTTTCTTTCTGCACGGTCGCCAAAACAACGAGGGGATCAAAACTTTCAATGATGGCAGCCGCGGAACCGTGCGTGATCACGGCCATCATTCCCAAAACCAGACCGAAACAGTGAAAAAGAGGCACGGGTAGGCACAAGATATCCTTCTCCGTGAAATTCTGACAATCGCCGATGGAAAGGCCGTTATTCAGAATATTCCGGTGCGTGAGCATGACGCCTTTGGGGAAACCGGTGGTTCCCGACGTGTACTGCATATTCACGACATCGCCGGTTTTACAGGTAGCTTCAACGGCCGCGAGCTGCGAATCCGAAACGTGATGTCCGAGCAGCAGCAGTTCAGGGAAATTGTACATCCCGCGATGCTTCTGGGGACCGATGTACACGACTGACTTGAGAACCGGGAATTTGGCGGAAACGAGCCGGCCGCGTTCTGCTTCCTTGAGTTCCGGTATGAGCTCATTAACCATGGCGACGTAGTCGGAATCCTTGAAGCCGTCCACGATACATAACGCGGCAAGGTCGGACTGCTTGATGAGATACTCAAGTTCATGGGACTTGTAGCTTGTATTGACCGTCACCAGAACGATGCCGACGCGCGCGGTAGCAAAGAGGAAAGTGTTCCAGTCGGGGACGTTGGTAGCCCAAATTCCCAGGTGGTCGCCCTTTTTTAGTCCGATGGCGAGCAGCCCCTTGGCCAATTCATCGACCCGTTTGTCGAATTCCCGATAGGAAAAGCGGAGTCCCCGGTCGGAATAGATGATGAAGTCTTTGTCGGGATGAGAACGGGTCTTTTCACGGAGCACCGCTCCGAGTGTTGATTCAATCAGTTCCATCGCGGTCCCCTAGAACGGCGCGTACACGACGGCCAGAATACGGGCGTTTTTCCCGCCGCTCGCGAGTACCCGATGGGGAACTATGGAATCGTAATATATGGAATCACCTTCGGAGAGAACATAGCGTTCCGTTCCATATCGTATTTCCACGTTTCCGGAAAGAACGTAGATGAATTCTTCGCCTTCATGGGAAGAGTCGGATGCTAACGCATCCGTGGACGTACTCCCACCCTTAGAAGTCGCCGCTTGGATATCGATAAGAAGAGGTTCCATATGACGGCCGCTCTTTCCCGCCGCGATAGAGGCGTAGGAAAGAGTTCCACCTGAGGTTTCGACTGAAGCCCCGGCGAAACGTACTGTCGGCCGGGATTCGCCCTTTCTGCTGACTACCGGCCCAAGGTTCTCTTGATCGTCCATAAACGTGCCTAAGCGAACCCCGAGGGCGCGCGCGATCTTAACCAAAGGAGCCAAGTCCGGCGTCAGGCCGCCGTCCTCTATCCGGTTTATCAGGTCCAGCGGGACACCGCTGCGCTCGGCTAGCGATTCTTTAGTTATTCGATGAGTTTCACGCATACTGGCGATGCGGGCCCCTGGGCTTCGTGCCTCAGACATAAGTATCTCCTTCCGCTATCTAAAATAGCATTATTATAAAAAACGCCGTCCATCCGGCAACGGCGAAAAGAGACGAAACGATCGCGACGATGCGAGAAAAAAATCCCGCGTTCTTAAGGCGTGAGAGCTGCGCTTCCGCCTCTTTCCTGTATGCCCCGAACGATGTTTCCAAATTCCGCAATGAGAATTCCGCTTTCGTCAGCGCGGTTCTGAGCTCGCGCAATTCCGTCTCCGAGCTCACCGCAGTCCGCGCGAGCTCGGTCGAGAGCAGCCGAGAGGCTTCCAGCTCGCTGCTCAGACTTGACAGCTCGCGCTTCGAATTCTCGAGCGAGAGCGCTAATTCTTCCGAGTTCCGTTTCGAGTCTTTCAGCTCGTTGCTGAGCGTCTCGTTGAGAGACGCGAGCCGCCGCGAGATCTGCTCCAGCCGCGTGAGCTCTGACTTCAAGTTCCGCGAGGGCTCCGGAATTCCTGTTTCCATGGACGAAACCGACCAGGAAAACCCCCAGAAAAAAACCAGCAATAAAAGCGAACAGCGCGAAACGAGAGGCGAACAGCGAAACGATTTTTTTAACCATTTTGTTAATCCCATATACTATTTCGGCAAGTGTAACACGCTAATGAGTCCAGGCAAACGACTTTTTAACAATGACGGTATATACTTTCCGCATGAGCGCAAAAAAAAACGGTAAACGACTTTTTGAAATCGTCTCATTCTTCATCTACGATTTAGGGCGCGCTGTGGACCTGAATAAGGCGCAAGAGGCCGTGCGCGAAGCGGGCTTCCCCGCGGATGACTACCTTCCGACGGAGAAGAGAAAAGTTCAAAGCCGCGACACGCCGGCGTCGCTCAGCCTTCCCACGCCGTTCTGTTTCCCGGTCGGGGAAAGCGGCTACGAAAAAATAGTCGACGTGCACGCGGAGATCAAGATCTACGACGACGGAGCCATGACGATCGTGATTCGCGAACGGGGCCGTTTCAGGATAGACAATCTCGCCGACGCGGCTGCCCGTCCGGTCGTACGCGTCGGGGGAGAGGATCTGAACATCGCGTCCTGGGCCGCCCGGCTCTTCCGGCACGTGAACGAAGGAACCGCCAAAGCGATCGTCGCGCCGGTGTCGGACGAAAGGCGCGACGAGGAGTCGTACACGGCCTTCTGCCTCTTGGATCCGCCCACCGACGTGGAAAGCTTCTTCGCCGAACACCGGGACGAGATCGCGGCGCTCATCATCGGGGAGAAGAACCGACCGCGCCTGCACTCGGGACAGATCAACGCGGCGCTCTCCCGTCCGTTTTCGTATCGTGCCGACGATCTTTCAGTTTTCGATATGGACCGATGCTTTATCATAGAGCCCCGCGGCGATTACGAGGACATACTGCTCATCGCCGAACACGCGAATTACCGCTTGCTGGAACTGCGCGCGCTTGACCGGCTGTTGGACCTCCGGTTGGAAGAAGCCGAGAACGATTTGGTGGGCTACGGCGTATCCAAACGAAACACGCCGTCCAAGGAAGCGTCTCCCAGCGCCAAATTTGCTCGCATTCAGACGCTGCGTTTTGAAGCGTTGTTCATCCTGGAAAATTTGGAAAATTCGTCCAAGATCATCGGAGACTTCTATCTCTGCCAAATCTACGACCGCCTCTGCGAAATCTTCAACACCGAGGGTTGGAAGCGTTCCGTCGAACGACGGCTGGATATCCTGGAATCCGTCTACGATATGGCCAAAACCGATACGGCGCAGCAGCGACAACTCGTGCTGGAGATCGTATTCATCGCCGTATGCGTGATTTTTCCCGTACTACAGATCGCGCAGGCGCTTATCCAGAAATGAGGCGCGACAACTGTCTATGAACGGGACGGTCGCGCATGGTA
>JBAYHM010000120.1:0-12628 GCA_041666155.1 Treponemataceae bacterium | reverse complement strand
GACGCGGCCTTCCGCGTCTTCCTTATTTCTCTCAAAGCAGGCGGCGTCGGTCTCAACCTGACCGCGGCCTCTCGCGTCATCCACTATGACCTCTGGTTCAACCCCGCGGTTGAAAACCAAGCGAGCGACCGCGCCTTCCGCATCGGCCAAAGCCGCCGCGTATTCGTCCATCGCCTCATTTCCACCGGCACCTTTGAGGAAAAAATCGACGCCATGATCAAATCCAAGCGGGAGTTGGCCGACATGAGCGTGGCCTCGGGCGAATCGTGGTTGACGGATCTTTCCACTAAAGATCTACGCGCGCTATTCAGGCGCGACTAAAAAAGGCCTTTACCTTGCGCGTATGCCGCGCTACAGTTTGCCCATGCGATCCACGACGATGCGACTCATCATGATTGTTTTTTTCGCCTCACCCCTGCTCACCGCTTGCTACACGCTGCGGCAGGGAACGGCGTACCTGTCTCTACTGTCCAAAGCGAAACCCGTATCGCGCCTCATGGCTGATCCGGCACTTCCGGAATCCCGACGTAAACTTCTGGAACAAGTCGCGCGTATACGAGCGTTCGCAATTGAGGATCTCGGACTAAAGGATACGGAAAACTATACCAGCCTGATAGAAATCGACGGGGACCGGGTCGCGACGGTCGTCCAAGCCTGCGCGGAGCTTTCATTCGACCGCTATCTCTGGAACTACCCGGTCGTCGGCAAATTGCCGTATATGGGGTTTTTTAATCCCGCGGACGCGGAGAAGGAGCGGAATCGTTTGAAGGCTTCCGGGTTTGACGTTATCGTTCGGGGCGTTGAGTCCTTCAGCACCCTGGGATGGTTTAAGGATCCCCTGTTTTCATTCATGGAGCGATACGGAGAAGCTGAACTGGCCGAGCTTCTCATTCACGAAATGACCCACGCCACCGTCTTTTCAAAACAGGCCGGCTCTTTCAATGAGGAATTGGCGACTTTCGTAGGACGGATCGGAGCCGAAGCGTGGATCGAAAAAAAAGAAGGCGCCGCATCCCCATCTCTCACCGGGCTGCGCGCGAAACGAAACGAGGCCGAACTCTTCGCGTCCTTCCTTTCGTCAACCGCAAAAGAACTCGCGGAGGTCTACAAATCGGGAATGACCGACGCGGAAAAACGAACGAACAAGTCCCGGATCATCGCGGCGCGCGCGGCACTGTACAAGACGGCGGAGGCTCCAAACTTCACCGCGAACGGGTATCGAAACTTTCCCATGGAAAAAATCAATAACGCTTTGATCGATCTCTACGCGCTTTATGAAGGAGAACCGCGACTCTACGCCGACTATTTCCGTTTGGTATGCTCAGGCGATCTCAAACGCTTCATCGCCGATGCGGCCGACGCGGCGAAAAACGCAGGCGACCCGAAAGACGCGTTGCGCGCGGCGCTCGCAAAAACCGCCCCCCGCTGAATCGAGGGCACCAAACGAAAATATTCACCCGTCTTTTTCTTATCTTTCTCCTAGTTACGTAACCTTACCGGGCGATCGTGGTATTCATCGATGGACGAGGTATAAGTTTTTGGATACAAAAGAGTCGGCGCATTATTCCGCGGTAGGTTGAAGTCAAGGGGACGAAATGGAAAGCGACGAGCAGCACGAGAAATACGACGGATTGATCAAACTTTCATTCTTCGGCGATATCGGAAAGACAATCACTTCCGCGCGCACTACCAGCGAGCTGATCCGCGCGGTCATGGAGAAGATCGGGACGATCTACGCGCCGGCGAGTTGGTCGCTATTGCTGCGCAACAGCAAATCCGGAGAATTAACTTTCGTCATTGCGACAGGCAGCGGAGCGGAACAACTGCAAGGGAAAACTCTTTCACGGGGCCAGGGAGTCGCCGGATGGATTGCCGAGCACGGAGAGCCGGTCATTGTTGAAGACGTCACGAAAGACAGCCGTTTTGATTCCGCGATGGATCAAACCAGCGGATTCGTGACGAAATCGATCATCGGCGTCCCTCTTAAAACAAGAACGCGCGTCTTCGGCGTAATCGAACTGATAAACCGCTTGAACGGAGAACTCTTCACGTCCTTCGACCTGAAACTCCTCTCCACGATTGCCGACTACGCGGCCATCGCCATGGAGAAGCTCTACTACATTCAGGCTCTTAAGAAGTCAGCCACCACCGACCCGCTTACCAAGCTCTACAACCGCCGCCTCCTCATGCCCTTCGTCCAGCGCGAAATCGAGCGATCCAAGCGGGAAGGACTCCCTTTCAGCCTGCTCTTCATCGACGTGGACCGATTCAAGAACGTCAACGACACCTGGGGGCACGACACGGGGGACGAGGTGCTGCGACGCATCGCGGACATCCTTAAGTCGGCCATCCGCAAAGTGGATTTCATCTGCCGTTGGGGCGGTGACGAATTCGTCATCGTGCTTCCTTCCCTGGCGAAAGACGCTGTCCTGCCCATCAAAGAGCGTATTCTGCGAAATCCCGTGTACTCGGAATTAACGGTATCCTACGGGATTGGACTGAGTATCGGCGTCCATGAAGCCCAACACGACAACGCGGAAGAAATCATTAAATCCGTGGACCGGAATATGTACGAGGACAAAATGTCCACCATAGAGAACGAACCGGAAGACATGCCGACGGCCCTAGAGGATGCGATCAGCGGGCAATAATTTTGCCGGAACATTGAAGCAAACGGCATCAAATGCGCTATATTCCACGTTTTTCTTAAAAACTTCACTTCAACCTTGACTAATTTTTCCCATGTGGATATTTTATTATCAGATGCGACATATAGCACTATATGTCGCATAATGTCACTATAAGCACGAATTAGTATGTCAATGTCATACGCCTTATAGTGTATCCAATATAGGGTTTCTCCAATACACGATCCGTGTCGAGAAATCCTCACTAGGCAAGCGGGTAATCCGCTGAGGAGTTTGTATGGGTTTCGAATTTTTGGCTCTACGAGTCGGTCTGGCGTTCAGCGCGCTGTTGTTCGCCTCTCTCCTGATCGTGATCGTCAAAACGATCTCTCCCGTTCAGAGCGAAGTTGTCGGTAATGACAGCCGAGCGTCTATTGATACGGTAGATAACAAGAAGTGCGCGTGATCACTCGCGTAAAGAGCTAAGGTCGATTCGAAAGCGTAGCGCCCACGGATCGGCCCTTTTTTTCCCATTTCGATTGATTGCCCACCCCCACATATCAATATTCTGTAACTACGTACCTTCTTCTCCACCGCCCCTAGGCACCCGGCGCGCCGTCCCCCGCGTGCGCCGTACGACGCGCGGACACCCGTAAGGCCGGGCCGCGCCAGGAAAAATCGAACGCGAACGATTCCCGCAAGCCCGAAGGGCTGAGGACCAGTGAGCGTTCGATTTTTCCGTCGGCAGGCCCGGATTCACAATGAAGTCCGCGCGCCGTACGGCACCACTTGCCTTTCAGCGCGCGCGGACGCATATTTACCACCATGCATCCCTTCAAAGTAGTGGCGCCGTATGAGCCGGCGGGTGATCAGGGCCAAGCGATTGAGAAACTGTCCGCGGGCGTACTCGCGGGGGATAAGTACCAGACGCTCAAGGGCGTCACAGGCTCGGGCAAGACCTTCACGATGGCGAAGATCATCGAGCGGACGCAGCTCCCGACTATCGTGGTGAGCCACAACAAAACGTTGGCCGCCCAGCTATACCGGGAATTCAAGTCCTTCTTCCCGGAAAACGCGGTCGAGTACTTCGTCTCCTATTACGATTACTACCAGCCGGAAGCCTACGTCGCCAGCCGCGACCTCTATATCGAAAAAGACGCGTCCATCAACGAGGAAATCGAGCGGATGCGCTTGTCGGCCACGCGGAGTCTCATGGAACGGCGGGACGTCATCATCGTGGCGACCGTGTCGTGCATTTACGGCCTGGCGACGCCCGAACTCTACCGCGAGATGACCGCGAACGTGACGCTCGGGGAGACGTTGGACGCGGACAAGCTGATGCGCCGCCTGGTGGAACTCCAATACGAGCGCAACGACGCTGTCCTGGACCGCGGGCGTTTCCGCCGTCGGGGCGACGTGATCGAGGTGTACCCGGCGTACCTGGAAGAGGCCTACCGCATCGAACTGGATTGGGACAAGGTGGCGCGAATCCGCCGCTACGACCCGATCTCGGGACAGACCCTGGAGGAATTGGACAAAGCGGTGATCTACCCGGCCAAGCAGTTCGTCATGCCCGCGGAAACCATCCGGGGAACCATCGACCAGCTCAAGCAGGAACTGGAAGAACGCTACGAGTTCTTCCAGAGCACCGGTAAATTCCTTGAAGCCGAGCGCCTGAAAACCCGCGTTGAATACGATATCGAGATGCTTACCGAAATGGGCTATTGTCCGGGCATAGAAAACTATTCCGCGCCGCTCGCCGGCCGCAAACCCGGCGAACCGCCCGACACGCTGTTCGATTATTTCCCGAGCGACCACCTGACCTTCATCGACGAAAGCCATGTCACCGTGAGCCAAATCGGGGCGATGTACGCGGGAGACCGTTCCCGGAAGACGAACTTGGTCGATTTCGGTTTCCGCCTCCCCTGCGCGCTGGACAACCGGCCGCTGCGCTACGACGAGTTCGTGACGCGCCTTGACCGGACCATCTACGTGTCGGCCACTCCGTCAAAGATTGAAGCGGAAAACTCGACGCGCGTCGTCGAGCAGCTGATCCGGCCGACGGGTCTTCTGGACCCGGAGATCGAGGTGCGCCCGAGTGAGGGCCAGATGGAGGACATCTACGCCGAGGTGCGGAAGCGCATCGCGCTCGGGGAGCGGTCGCTTATACTCACTCTCACCAAGCGCATGGCCGAGGACTTGACCGACTACCTCACAGGGCTGGGACTCAAGGTCCGCTACATCCACAGCGAAGTGGAGACGATAGAGCGCGTCGAGATCCTCACCCAGCTCCGGCAGGGCGTCTTCGACATCCTGGTGGGCATCAACCTGCTCCGCGAAGGCATCGACCTTCCCGAAGTATCGTTCATCGCTATCCTGGACGCGGACAAGATCGGGTTCCTCCGCTCGGTCACGAGCCTGGTGCAGATCATCGGGCGCGCGGCGCGCAACAGCGCGGGACGGGTGGTCATGTACGCCGATCGCATGAGCGACGCCATGAAGACGGCTATAGCGGAAACCGACCGGCGGCGAGCGGCGCAAATGAAATACAACGCTGAGCACGGTATCACGCCGACCACCATCAAAAAAGCGATAGAGGATCTCCTGCACCGCCACGCCGAGGAAAATAAGAACGCCGCGGAAACATCCATCGGCGTACTCATGAAATCCTACAACGTGTTGGTGCCCGGCCAACGCAAGCAACTCATCAAGGCGCTTGAGGGCGAAATGCTGGAGCACGCGAAGAACCTGGAGTTCGAGCAGGCCGCGACTATCCGCGACGAGATCGAGAAGATAAAGAAGCTGTCGGTAGCGGGGGACGATTAGGAAGAGACTTACGTTTTCGATAATTAACGAAGCGCTCATCATCGGCTAACCTACCGTCGACATCGTTGTCGCATGAAATTGCGGTTCCGGCTCACGATCCCCATTTCTCTGGTTCTAATTGCGTCTCTCGGTTTTATGGGCGCCTTCGTAGCGCTAAAAGTCGGTTCCGCGCTTCGACAAAACGCGCTTGACGGCGCCGAAGCGCTCGCGTTTGAAAACGTAGCCTTCATAAAAGAAGAACTGGACAGGGCTTGCGGTTCTTCGGCGGACGTCGCGAATCTGTTCTCCGGGCTTCCTAAGGGCGCCGTATCACGGGAAGCGGCAGCCTCGATGCTGTCCCGCTTTTTAGAGACGGAGCGACCGCTGAACGGCATCTGGGCAGTTTGGGAACCGGGCCGTTTCGATATGCTCGATGATTCGTACTCTTCGTACGCCTACCGAGCCGACGGGACGGTCCGAACGGGAAAAAAAGAAATCCGCGGAAAAGAAGGAGAAGAGGGTTGGGCGTACGCTGTACCGTTTTCCGGCGGAAAGCCGTATATATCCGATCCTACGTCGGCGGTGCTGACCTTTTCGTCTCCTGTTTACGGGAAAGCGGGAAACATCGGCGTTGTAGGCGTCGAATACCCGATTGAAAGACTTCTCGTCCGATTGCGGGCGATTAATCAGGCCGCGGGCGGAACCGGGTTCATAATCTCCAACGAAGGCATCGTAATCGCCCATGAAGACTCAGGTAAAATAAGAACGGAGGTCGGCCTATTGCTGGACGGCGTCCATTCAGTCGCCGCTGCGGCGGCGATCTATGAAGGAAAACGGTTCTCGTATATCGATTCGAATTCAGCTTTGTTCGCAGTCTTCGTCCCGATACGTTTTACGCAGAACCTCGCGCCGTGGAGCCTCGGCATCATCATGTCCCTGAACGAAGTCACTAAAGCTTCCGAAGCCGTCGTATTGATGGTCGCGACGATAATCGCCGCTGCCCTCATCATCTCGCTGGCGGCTATTTGGGTGATCGCCGGAGCCCTCAGCCGCCCTATTGTCCGCGCAGCCTCCGCCATGGGAGATATAGCCGGAGGCGGAGGCGATTTGACCCGCATACTGGCAGGAAGCGGCGGAGACGAAATAGGCGCCTTGATCGATAATTTCAACGGTTTTTCCACAAATCTCCGTAGCATGGTCCTTTCCGTCAAAGATGGAATAAATGACCTCGGAACCATAGGAGAAGAACTGATAATCCATGCCGAAAGCGCGGCGACGGCCGCCGCGCAAATCGCCGCTTCATCGGCGGAAACCTATACTCGTGCCGCAAGGCAGTCGGATGCGGCGGCTTCCGCCATGAACGCGGTCGAAAGCATCGCGGAGCACGCGGCATCGCTCGACGCGCTGGTCGGTGAAGAATCCCGTCTATTGGACGCTTCCGCCGTTTCTTTGGGAAAAATAATAGAAAGCGTCGACAGTATCGGAACGGGTACGGCAGGCGTTTCCGACAGCTTCAAAAAACTGGACGAGGCCGCAACCGAAGGACATTCGATCCAGGAGGAAATCAGCCGGCAGACAAAGACCGCGAAATCGCGCAGTCTCGCCCTTCAAGAGGCAAATGAAGCGATCGCGGCAATCGCGAGCGCTACGAACTTGCTCTCCATGAACGCCGCCATAGAGGCGGCCCACGCGGGCGAAGCGGGAAGAGGCTTCGAGGTAGTCGCGGATGAACTTCGCCGATTATCGGAAACAGCCGCGGCCCAATCCGGAACCATCGGAAGGGAACTCGGCGCCATTGAGTCGGCGATAAAGGAAGTCTCCGCGTCATCCGAACGCGCGGACAAAGCCTATGAAGTCATTTCCCAAGGGCTCGGAACGACTCGACTACTGCTGTCTTCACTAAAAGAAGCCGCCGCGCATCAATCGCGGGAATCAACGGGTATAGAAGAATCTATTTCAAAACTCCGGGGAATTTCAGGACAGGTCAAGGAATCGTCCGACCGCGTCAGGCTGGAAGCCAATCTGATAAAGAATTCCTCCGCCGCGTTGAACGATGCCGCGGTAGACATCGTCGCCGCGGCCGAGGCGGCCGGCGCCGGCGCCCGATCGATCTCCGCCTCTTCGGAGGAAGTCGCCGAACTCTCAAAAAGAACTAAAGAAGGCATCGAAGGTATCACTCGGAAAACGGATCTTTTCCTGGTGTAGCCGCCTTTTAAAAAAAACGCGCCTGTCACGGCGCGCTGAGGACTTCCCTATTTTTTGGAGGAACTTGCCGCTTTCTTTTCTTTTCTTGCCGCCGCGGCCGTTTGTTTTGCTATAGTTCTCGCGGATTTGTACGCTGCTTCCATAGCAGCGTGCGCCGCTTTCTTTTCTTCAAGCTTTGCGTTCACGACCGTTTTAAGTTCCTGAATTTCTTTTTTCACCGACTCGTAGGCGCCCACGGTCGCGTTCAAGACATCGGCCGGGTGTCCTGTTTCCGACAACTTGTCAACGTAGGTTTTTATGGCGATATATGTAGTTTTCTTCTTGCTCAATTTATACTCCTTGAACATAGTATCGTGCAACTTGGTTGAGTTTATTATTAGCTTACTGTTAGATATATATAAAAAAAGAAAACTTGTTCGATCGGCGTTACGAGAGAGCGTCAGACTCGGCGCTATTCATCGTCCTCTCATGTCGCGCTAAACAATTCTTTACACTGTTCAACTATCCTGGAGAAACTTGGATTGGGCGTGTCGGGATTCGACGCGGCTGCTTTTCACTCCCATATCCACCCCGAGGACTCAGCAATATGTACCGTTGTATCGATACTGAAATTAAAGCGTGGAAGGAAACGGAACAGCTTCTCCTCAAACAACTGGAGGAAGCAGAGCGGCGCTTTTCTCTTTCAGAATCGCTTCGGACTGCCGGGATGGTAGCTTCCACGTCAATTGATTCGGCTAAGGCAATCGATATAATATTGGAGCAAGCCCGCCAACATATCGAATTCGACGTAGCCGCTATCCGATCCGTCCGGAGAAGAGGCGCCGACCTTATTATGCGGTACCCGGCCGACGGACCGCCTTTACCGAAGCACGGAGCGGGAAGTCCCATCACGGAGGTCATCCAAGACAGGAGTCCCCGGATCGGTGACCCGGTCGGCGAAGGCGGAATCTATCGGTCATGGATGGGCATTCCCTTGATTTTGCGCCGAGAATTACTCGGCGTGCTGGAGTATTGGAGAAAGGAACCAGATGGGTTTCAAGGTAACCAGCTTTGGCCCGCCGTCGCTTTCAGCGATACCATAGCTGTCGCGCTCTCGAATCAACGCCGATATTTGTCCCTGCTTGAGGAAGCAAGAACCGATCCCTTAACCGGCTTATACAGTCGGCGGTATTTTGACGAACGCGCGCGAAACTCGCTCTTGTATCTAGGGGAAAATAATCATTTCGCGTCGCTGATCATCCTCGATATCGATCAATTTAAAAATTTCAACGATAAATACGGCCATCTGTGCGGTGATGAAGTGCTCAGAATCGTCGCGGAGGTATTCCGGCGGACGCTCCGACACGAGGATATAGTCTGCCGCTTTGGAGGCGAGGAATTCCTAGCGCTGATTCCCGGCGTACCGCTTAAACGAGGGGTCGCCGTCGCCGATCGCTTGCGCTTATGCCTTGAGGCATCCCGCATTCCGGGCATTGAAGAGAACGTGACCGCAAGCTTCGGCGTCGCGGAATTTTGTCCGACTGCTCCGGAGCCTCTTCAAGAGCTCATCATGCGCGCCGATCTAGCCATGTACCAAGCGAAGGACTCAGGCAGAAACCGGGTGTGCGCTTCCGAACGGAATCACCTTACGCGGAACCCCGATCAAACCACCTGACGACGCCGATCTTATTTCGGGCCTCGTTGTAGATCATGCCTCCATTCCAGTATTCGAGCGCGGCGATCAAGCTATTTCCTCCGTCCTCGTCATCGCTTCCGGCACCCCGATAACTAGCCAAGGCAAGAAATTCGTCAAAGTTTTCATTGAAAAGCGCGGTTTGGCGTTTTCGGTAGAAGGCGTTCCATTGATCTAGTTCGAGAAAACCGGCGCCTTCATCCTCAACTATAAAGCGCGCTCGTTTTCTGAGGTCGAACCAAACCCGGAGCTTCTTGGTCGGGTCGCATCGGTTCCCGTGCTTGATGCCGTTTTTGATGATTTCGGACAATTGCTGTTCGAGCAGATTGCCTTCCCGAAAGAGGGACGAACAATCCGCGAGCACGGTCGCGGTATATTCGCGAATTCGGGAGAACTCGCTGGGGAATTCAAGATACCGCATTCCTTGCGCGTCGAATAATTCGTTCAGCTCATCGGTGATGAGTTTCCTAATAATTAAGCGTTTCATTGCGCTACCGCACCTTCGTCTTCGTGTAATAGAGGGAGGATGTTGGACATTCGCAGCACTTTACGCGGTGAACCCGCTATTCCCGTAAAGCGCAGATCGATCAGTTCCCTCCGCGCGGTCTGTACGATTTTAATGATCGCTCCGACGCCTGAGCTGTCCAAATACGCGACACGGGATAGATCAAATCGCAACTTTCGGGTGCCGCCATTCATACGAGCGGTTATCGCCTGGGCGAAAGCCGGTGCGTGGTACAAGTCGAAATCACCCGAGACGACGACTTTTACGTATCCGTCTGCCTGTCCTTCCTCAATGTTCCATTCCATGACCCCATTAAAGGAGTCGCGCGTCAATAACCGGTGAGTACCGTGTAAGAAATTGATAAAAAAGGGGAATCTCACGAAAAAGAAATAATCACGTGTAATTATATGCTTGCCATGAAAGAAACAACGACAACCAAAACCGTTCTCTCTTTTGAGCGGCCGGGAAAGATTTATTCCAATTCGATCCTGCGCGTCGCGCGCCACTTCTGGAACGTTCGCCAAAACGCGCTCGTCCTCAACCTCGCCGATGAGCTTCTTCGTCATCCGGAAATTCCCGTCGTCGGGGTTATCGACGAGGAAAGAAAAGTCGTCGGTATTGTGCGCAGAGACCGATTCTTCGCTCAGGTGAGTAAGCCGTTCGGGAGAGAAGTCCTCAGGCGTAGCACGGTCGCTGAAGTCACCGATACATGCGAGAGTATCGACGCGAACTCGGATATCTTCGCCGTGGCGCAGCGAGTCCTCAAGAATACCAACGATGACGATTCGGCCTATTACCCTCTTCACGATGAGACGGGAAAGTGTATGGGCCTATTCTCCGTACAGGACATTTCCAACTACTTGTCCAAGATTACCCGCGACGATATTGAGCTTGCGGGCAGACTTCAGGAGCGCCTCTTGGCGAGCAACGAACTTTCTGAAGGCGACGGCTGGCGGATCGACGCGTGGTCGCGCGCGGCGAAAGGCGTCGGCGGAGATTTTTACTTCTCAAGCGAATTCGAGGACGGTAAGATATTCACCGCGCTCTGCGACGTTTCGGGAAAAGGAGTCGCCGCGTCGCTCATCGTTTCAATGGTGTGGGGAATGCTCCGGATGTACGATTTTCGCGGAGGACTCAGCGATCTCATCGTCCAGCTGAATCGATCCATCATCACTACCTTCCACATGGAAAAATACCTGACAGGCTTTTTTATGATTTACGATCCGCTTACGATGAGAATCGACTGCGCGGACATGGGCCATTCTCATATCGTCCTGATCCGCGAAGGGAAGGTACATCATATCCGCGGTAAAACGCTGAATCTGCCTATCGGCGTGGAAACGGTCATCACTCCCGCCGTGGACACCTTCCGTTTGAGAAAAGGGGACGCGTTGCTCGTTCACAGCGACGGCATCACCGAACAGGAAAACGCCAATGGTGAGGAGTTCGGAGAACCCCGGCTTTCGCGCACGGTGATTCACGCGCTTACGTCAAATACGCCGCTCCAGGAAGAAGTACCTGTCGCGGTGGACGCCTTCCGAGGATCCGCGCCGCAGCAGGACGATATGTCGTGCGTGTTGTTGGACCTTGGGGTGAAGGTTCCGGAATAGCTATCCGGCCATGGCGTTCTTTCCGGCCGCGGCAGGTACGCTTTGACGGGTGCGGGAACACAAGCCGATAAAACATTCATCCAGCCGATCCAGAAGCCGGTCGTGCGAATCTTTCAGGCAGAACATTGGCGGCAGGATTCGCGGCGCGCGATAATCCGTTAAACGCGCCAAGAAACGCGGCAATGCGGCAGGTAATTCGGCGACGGAACAATACATGCCTTTGCCGGTCAGCGCCAGCATCCGAGCGTTCAAGACTTGTTCCAATTGGCCTTCCTGCGGTAATGCGAGTACCGGTTTCCCCAGGCAAAGAGCCTCGGAAAGAGTCTGGTGCCCCGCTCCCGTGATGACGGCTGAACAGGAACACAAGCCTTCATCGAAGTCGGCGCCGGGCGACGGATAAAGCTTGTAGTTTAAGCCCGGCATGGAATCAAGCACGGGCAACACGCGCGCGCGTGCTTCATCCTTGAGGTTGACGGCAATAAAACCGGCATCGCGGACGCGATTGCGCCGCAAAGATTTCCGCAAGACCGGGCCGATATCGCCGCCGTAGAACGAGACGATCACACGAGCATCGCTCGGCCCCTCCAAAAAACAGGCGGAGAGCGCGGCAAGCCAGCTGCGCGGATCGGCTTCAAGGTATTTCAGCACGATGCCCGGATGATTCATCTGCACGACCGGGATTCCGGCAAGGCGGGCGGCAAAAGGCAAAAAGGGATCAAAGTCGGAAAGAACTACCTCGCACCGCAAACGACGCAGGTGCCGCGCCAGGCGAAACACCTCCGGAAGGAAGTCTCGCGCGAGCCGCAGGGCATTGAACGCGGTCGCGCCGTAGGCTATCCGGTTTCCCCGTTTTGAAAGCTCAAAGCAGGGAATCGGCTCGATATTGACACTATTCAGCCGTGAACGCACGAAGTTCTCGATTGTAAGGGGAACAAACAAGGAAACCGTATGTCTGACCGCAAGGTCGGGATACAACGCGGCCATTCGGGCCGCGTGCCCAAAACCCTCTCCGGCACAGGAATAAGCTATGCGCATGGCGGATCCTCCCGAGCTAAAATCATCGCCCGCACATATTGTTTTCAGGTCATAAACAAACGAAAAATCGGTTAAAAAACGCGCGCGTTATCGAACAAGCTTTTCGGATCCCTTCTTAGCGCTGCCGAAGATCAGTTAGCGTCCGAGATACGTGCGGGATATATCGAAT
>JBAYHM010000119.1:0-12670 GCA_041666155.1 Treponemataceae bacterium | reverse complement strand
TATCCTGTTTCCCCGTTCAAGCGCGGTCCGGGCGGCGGGCCTGATCGTATTTGGATCCCTTCTCGGGCTGTCCTTCGCCTCCGTGGAACGGCGCCTTTCGTTCGGCGTCCTCCGCGTGCTCAACGGCGCGCTCAAGGGGCGAGAATACCTGCTCAACCGGCGGAGCACCCGCATCGGCGAAGACCCGCATTGCGATGTGCCGGTTTCAGGCTATCGTTTAGTTTCCCCGGTCCACGCGCTGGTGGCGCGGCGCGGCCGGGATCTCGTCATAGAGAGCGTCGCGGGACCGCTTACCGTCAACGACGACAAGATCGAGGCGGGTGCCGTCTCCCTGAAATACGACGACGTTATCGCGTGCGGCGGCATCCGTCTTATGCTGCGTCGCGAATAGGAGCGTGAAATGAAGCAATCCGAACGCTACGAAATGAAAAGTACCCGCTCCATTCTCACGGCCGTCCTGCTCGGGGCCGCGCTCTATGCCGCGCCGTCGCTATCAGCCGAAGTGACGATAGGCCAGATCGACCCGTCCTCTCTGCTGACTCGGCAGCGGGTGGATATTTATCTGAGCCCCACCGATGGAGACGGACGCGTCATTTCAGGGCTCGGTTCCGAACGTTTTTCCCTGTCGGAGGGAACGTCCGAAAAGGATCTTTCCCGAGTGAACGGTTTTGAATTGACCGAAGGAGTCAACGCCGCCGACGGCATCACTTTTCTTCTCTTGGTCGACAACTCCGGGTCGATGTACGACCGCATCGACGGAACGCCGACAACGATCGATGCCGAGACGCGGATGGCTGCCGCAAGGCGCGCGGTCGCCGCATTCTTGAACTCGGTCGATAATCCCAAGGACGTCATCGGTCTCAGTTCCTTCAATACGAACTTTATCGAAGGCGTTCCTCCGACTTCCGTCCGTTCGGCCGTGGAGACCGCGTTTTCCCGCGTCGCGCGTCCGGGGCGGGACGATGCGTATACGGAGCTGTACGTCTCGCTTTCCGAAACCGCTCACGCGCTTGAAGAGCGCAAAGGCCGGAAAGTAGTCATTCTTCTCAGCGACGGGGAAAACTATCCGTACGCGGCGCACAGCGGCAAACCGCACCCGCTCTACGGAGGAAAAATCGCCGCGAGTTCCGAGGCGATCGATTCCCTGGTGGCGCAAGGCGTCTCGGTATTTCCCGTTCATTTCGGCTCAGGGCAGCGGGATTCCGCTCTCAGGCAAATCGCTTCCGGGACGGGCGGTAGGGTCTTCAACGCGCAGGATGAAGCGCAATTGGCTGATGTCTACAAAGAAATCCGTGCCCGCGTACTCCGCGAATACCGCCTGCGCTATCGCCCCGCGATGCTGAGCGGCGACCGCCGCGTCGTGCGGGTGGAGTTCCGCGCCGAGACCGGCGATTCGTCGGCGACGCAGTACTATTTTACCGGAACCCTTTTCGGTTCCTCGGCGGGATCCTTGAATCCACTGCTTCTGATTCCGCTTTTGCTTGCTCCCGCGCTCTGGTTCGCGCTTACCCGCTTGCGTCTTCTCAACAAACGCTCCGAAGCAAACTTGGAAGTCTTGGACGGCGGCGCGACGCAGGTATTCTCTCTGTCGGACGGCAGGACGGTGATCGGCGCGGTCGGAGGAGAACTGACCATCGCGGCTGCCGGAAACACGGCGCCGAACGCGGGCGACGTGACGGTTGTCAAGGATGCGCGTACCGGCGCATACACCGTGGTAAGTACAAAGACCGTCTACGTGAATAACAAGCCGACCGAAAACCGGCTGCTTTCTCCCGGCGACGTAATTCGCGTTGGGGAGGCGACCATTGTCTTCGATGAGCCGGTAGAACCGATTAAGGTCGCGGAAAAGAAAACGAAGGGGCGATAGCGGCTGGAATTTTTGACGCCGGCCCGGTACTGTGGCGGTAACGCTCGCATCTTAAGGAGACGCATCATGGACATCGTAACAGCCGCGATTCTCGGCATCGTCCAGGGCTTGACCGAGTTTCTCCCGGTCAGCAGCTCGGGCCACCTCGTACTGGCGCAAAAAATCCTCGGCTTTTCCGAACCGCCGCTTCTTATGGATACGATGCTCCATTTGGGCACCTTGGTCGCGGTGTTCGTCGTGCTCTGGAAGGACATCTGGGAATTGCTCAAGAAACCGTTTCAGCGTCTTACCTCGCTTCTCCTTGCGGCTACCATCCCGACCGTGATCATCGCGTTGGTATTCAAGAAGACGATAGAAGCGGCGTTCGCTTCAGGCGCGACGCTTGGTTTTGAATTTCTGGCGACCGCCATAATCCTAGTCGTCGCTGAAAAGCTCTCCGCTAAGCGCTCTGGTACGGGACGGACTGAAAATGACATGACCTACCCCGATTCCGTCATAATCGGCGTGCTGCAGGGCGTCTCGATTATGCCCGCGGTTTCCCGCTCGGGACTCACTATCGCCGGCGCGCTCGCTCGCGGGCTTGACCGCGGCTTTGCCGCCCGGTTTTCCTTCCTCTTATCTATCCCCGCTATCCTCGGCGCCGTCGTTTTCCAGGCGAAAGACCTGATCAAAGGATCGGATGCGGCGGGCGGCGGTTTTTCTTTGCCCATCCTGGTGGGGATGGGCGTATCCATGGTCGTCGGCATCATCGCCGTCAAGTTCATGATGAAGGTCATTAAGGAAGGATCGATGATCGGCTTCGCCGCGTACGTCGGCGTCGTCGGCGTGCTGGTGCTGCTCGACCAGTATGTGTTCCATATGTTCTTTTAAACCAGCGTGATATCGACCCTTTATTTTGCGCCGCTCCAAGGCGTCGGCAACCGTGTGGTCAGGAATGCGTTCTTTTCGCGTTTTCCCGGTTTCGACGCCGCGATCGCGCCGTTCATTCCCTCAACCTTCAACGCTAAATCGGATGAAAAACAGTTCAGGGATCTCCTGCCGGACGCGAACGTCGGGGTTCCGCTGATTCCGCAGATACTCGGCAACGAAGCGGAATCCTTCATCGCGACTTCCCGTGTGTTGGCGGATTTCGGCTATACGGAAATCAACTGGAATCTCGGTTGCCCATTTCCAATGGTCGCCAACAAAAAGCGCGGTTCGGGACTTCTGCCGTTCCCCGAACTCATCGAACAGTTTCTGGAACAAGTCTGTTCCCATATTTCTGTTCCTCTATCCGTTAAAGTCCGCCTGGGCCGGAATGATCCCCGGGAAATACTTCGCCTGGTTCCTATTTTCAACGCGTTCCCTTTGAAGAGCGTTATTATCCACCCCCGTATCGGCATTCAAATGTACGAGGGGACGGTGGATCTGGACGCGTTTTCCGAAGCGGCGCTCAAGCTTAAGCACGATGTGGTGTATAACGGCGACATCAAAGATGTGGAAACCTATGAATCCCTTCGCAAGCGTTTTCCGTTCGTCACGTCCTGGATGATCGGCCGCTGGGCGATCCGTGACCCCTTTTTGCCCGCCCGGATCAAAGGTTTGCCGCTCCCCGCGGATCAAACGGCGACGATCAAGGCTTTCCACGACGACGCGTACCACGAATACCGGGAAATTCTCTGCGGTCCCCAGCACATCTTGGATAAGATGAAGGAGCTCTGGGGCTACCTCGGCCTTGGTTTTTCAAAAAACCAGAGGGCTCTCAAGAATATCTCCCACGCAAAAACAATCGACGCCTACGATCGCGCGGTTGATTCCCTTTTCTCATCCTACTAAACACAAGAGGCGTTGAGAAAAGCGGTGATGCTTCGCTCGCCGACGGAGTTGTCCGAACAAGTGGACGTACTGGGGGCCGGCGTTTCGGCGCGGCGGGAAAGTTTTGCCTTGTGTTCGGGAATCCTGGAGCGTGGGATGGCCGACGGATCGATCGCGAAGCGGGATGTTGAAACCCTTTCGCAATCGATATGGGTAGCCATGTTCGGGCTTTCCCTCCGCCTTATTCGGGAAACGGGTTTGTCTGATGAACGACGTAGCCTTTTAGTTGAAGAAACGATACTGACGCTGTTGGACGGAGCGCGGACGCGTTCCGTTGGAGGAGAAAAGAAATGAATGAGACCGTAACCAGTGAAAAAAGTCCGATGCCCGGCGCGACCGGGTCTCTCACACGCGGGGCCTTGCCGGTATCGGCGCTTATCGTGGTTTTTGTCTTTGTCGCGGCAGCGACCGGTTTGTTCCTGAAAACGGATGGGGCGCCGTTTACGCTTCAGACGGTGCGCGGGGAAACAGCCACTTACGCGGGGTCAGGTTTGTATCGCTATGATCCGGCCATTGTCGCTCAAGAAGGGCGAATCTGGGATGCGGTAACGCTCATCCTGGCGGTTCCGCTCGCCGCTATGGCTCTCATGTTCGCCGCGCGCGGGTCTCTGCGGGGCCGGCTCCTCCTTCTGGGAATGCACTTTTATTTCTTCTACATGTATTTCCAGTACGCGGTGATGCTCGCCCTCAATCCTTTGTTCCTCGTCTATGTCGCTATTTTCGCGTTGTGCCCGATCGCGTTCGGTTTAACTCTGAGCGGCTTGGATATTGGGACCCTTCCGTCGCGGGTATCACCGCGTTTTCCTCGCCGCCTTTTTGTCGGTTTTTCGGCGACGATGGGCGCCGCGCTCCTCCTCATGTGGACGGCGCGAATCGCGGCCATACTTCGCTCGGGGAAATTCGGCGCGGAACTCGCGGGACTCGGGACCTTGGAAACACAAGCGTTCGATCTTGGCCTGGTAGTCCCGCTGTGTTTGTCTTCGGCCGTACTTTTGGCTAAGCGAAAACCCTTCGGCTATTTCTTGGCCGCGGTCAGCCTCACTTTCGGCGTTATCATGTGCGTGACGATTCCCGCCTGGATCGCCGTGCCGATCATCACCCGGGGTGCTATGAACCCTCTTGAGGCGATTCCTTTCCTTATTCTGTGCGTCGTCGGCCTCGCTCTCGGTATCGCCTTTTATGGAAACGTGGAAGACGCGAAACGTCACTGACACGTTTTGTCAGGGACGTTATGCGATACTGAATTAGTCGGAATGATGGTATGGAGGTACCCGCTATGTCGGAAGAAAAAGAATGCTGTCCGAAATTCGATCCTTTGCCTTGGGACGGAAAAAAAAACGAGTGGAAGGAGAAACCGTTCCTTATGCGGACGATTCCTCAACTGTTCCATATGCCCCTTCCCTGGATTTACGGTAAGGCGATTACCGAAATGTGGGAGCGTGCGCAAAAGCTGAATATCGCGCCCCCGATCAAAGATTTTCTTCTCCTCGCCTACGATCCGTCGCCGTGGAAATCGGAACTCTACCTTTCCGTCACGGGTGAACACCCTGACGCCGGGAATATCGTGAAAATATCGGGCACCTTCATGAGCAAGGTGTTCGATGGACCCTATCAGGACGTTCCAAAATACATCAAAGCTTTGGAAGCCTTCGTGCGGTCTGAAGGAAAAACGCCGAAGAAATATTATTTCTATTTTACGACCTGTCCGAAGTGCGCGAAAAAATACGGGCACAACTATATCGTCGCGTTCGCGGAAGTGTGACGAGGGGATCCGTTCAATAGTCTGCTGGATCTTCCCCTGATACCCAGAGCCGGCTTTCTCGTTTAGAATGACCGTCATGGAGTCTCTGGCCCGACCGGGCTCGATCACCCACGTTTACTACCTCCGCTCCGCGTCGCAGGCAGCCGGAGTTTCGCTTCTTGACCGCTCGGGCGTCGGCGGCTATGTCTGGCCCGCGGCGAACGGGTGGACGCCGCTGGTCGTGCGCAGCTGGGCGCGGGACAAAGCTCTATTGTCGGCTCTGGGTGAAACGGAAGTCCTCCTCTGCTACACCATCGTTGAGGAGCGAGGCTGGAGTTTCGAACTGCTAACCCGAGACAAATGCTTTCTTCGGTATGCGCGCGCCTGGGCGCCCCAGGAGAAAATAGAGCATGAATTACTGGATGATAACCTGCCGTTGCTTCTGCGTCTTATGACTGACCACAATCCCGCTTGCGCCGGAAAGAGCGATGCAGAACTGCGCGTTTCTCTCAAGTCGGCGTTGTTCTCGGCGATCGCCCAACCGCAACGCCGGTTTGCCTCTCTCCTGGGCCTAGCCCCCAGTGATGGCCTCTTCTACGACGAACTCCCCAGTGATATTCTCGAACGCTTTCCCACAGTCATTCGCGTAGCGGCGAAGGGGCGGGGGAAGCGGCGGTCCGAATGAACTTTGCGCCCTACGACTACGTCCCTATTTCTGTGAGGAAAATGTCCTCAGTTTGCTGTCTCGGTCGGAATTCGTAACGCGGGATGCGTATGCGCTGTTCATTTTCGGCGCTTCCGGCCGCCTGTCGTGCCGGAGCTTTACTTCAGCAGCCCTAGGTATTTTTCAAGACCCTCTTTTTCCAAAGCGCTTTTTGGTACGAATCGGAGCGCGGCGGAGTTCATGCAGTAACGACGGCCCGTCGGCTCGGGGCCGTCGGGGAACACATGGCCCAGATGGGCGCCTGAGGACTTTGATCGGACCTCCGTCCTAACCATGTCGAACTCGGTGTCCGTCACCAGAGTGAGCGCGTTTGCATCGATCGGTTGCCAAAAACTCGGCCAACCGGTCCCCGATTCGTATTTTGTCGATGAGGTGAAAAGCGGTGTCCCATCGATCACATCGACATAAATTCCTTCTTCATGGTTGTCCCAGTACGCGTTCTCGAACGGCCGCTCCGTCGCTCCCTGCCGCGTGACCGCGAACTGGAGCGGGTTAAGCCGCTCTTTCAGAACTGAGTCGGGTACGACGCATACGTATTCGGGATCGGCTTCTTTACGAACCACGGCGGACTCCTTTCATCCCGCTAGTCGCTTGCCTACGGTAACGGCACGAGCGGCGCGACATCGCTAATATTCGCATCTCCATATATTACCAATATACAAACATAAGACCTCGGAGAGATTTTTTTCGGCAGCGATTTGCCGTTGCGCGCCGCAACGCTTCGCTCTATGCTTTTTGTTAGTATTCGGAGGACTCATGATCGATAGAGATGAAGCGCTCATACGCTTAGTTAAATCCGCATGGGAGCGAGACATCGCTCGCGAGGCCGAAGCGATACTGTGGCAGGCCGTACCGGAAGACCGGGAGCGGGTATCGTTCATGATCGCGAACCTCTGCGGAGTCACGGTAGCGCCGGGCCCCGATTTCGGCGCGCGCCTGTCAGCGGTGCTAGATGCGCCCTCCGGAAACGAAGCTGTCGTCGTATCGATGGGCCAATGTGCGAATGAAGCTTGCCGCGATCGGAAAGGCGGCTCACCCTGCGCCGGAGCCTGTCCTTTCCACGCCATTATGATCGATCGGAAAACTAATTCGCTCTCTATCGATCGGTCCAAGTGCGTGGAATGCGGTTTGTGCGTGGACGCCTGTCCCGACGGGATATTGGAAGATCGCGTCGAATATATTCCGGCCACAAAACTGCTTCAAGGCGGGCGTCCGGTCATTGCCGCCGTCGCTCCGGCCATTCTCGGTCAGTTTGGGGAAGGCGCGACAATTGAAAAACTCCGCGCCGCCTTCAAAAAACTCGGTTACGCGGACATGGTGGAAGTCGCGTTTTTCGCCGACATGCTGACGATGAAGGAAGCAGGCGAGTTCAACGAGCACGTGCTGACCAAGGACGATTTCCTGATTTCCTCCTGCTGCTGTCCTATCTGGGTAGCGATGCTCCGCCGCGTGTACAAAGACCTGGTAAAACACGTGTCCCCCTCAGTATCTCCAATGATTGCAGCCGGTCGCGCTCTCAAAATCCTTCGTCCTGACTGCGCCGTCGTGTTCGTCGGCCCCTGTGTCGCCAAGAAGGCGGAGGTCAAGGACGCAGACCTTGTCGGCGCGATCGACCATGTGTTCACCTTCGTCGAAATGAAAGACGTATTCGCCGCGGCGGGCATCGACCCGTCGGCGCTGGAAGGGGAAGCGTCGTTTGAGTACAGTTCCCGGGGAGGCCGGCTCTACGCGCGCGCGGGAGGCGTTTCCGTCGCGGTGGCCGATGCGGTGGCGGAGCTTTATCCAGTCAAATCCAAATTCCTCACGGTCGCGACCGCCGACGGAGTTCCCGCATGCAAGGAGCTGCTCGTCCGTGTCGGGGAAGGGAAGGCGAACGCCGGCTTTATTGAAGGGATGGGCTGCGTCGGCGGCTGCGTGGGGGGCCCCAAAGCCATCATCCCGCGAGAGGAGGGGAAGCGACTCGTCGACGCGTTCGGCGAAGGTGCCGCTATTCCCGTCGCGACCAAGAGCGACTGTATGAAGGAAATACTCGGCAAGCTCGGCATCTTCGGACCGGACGCCTTCATCCACGGCGGTAAGGGAAAGATTTTCGAGCGGGAGTTTTAAAACATAGTCCGCGTTACCGCGTTACGGCAATAAGGCAAATCGCCGGGAGTACGATGGGTTTCCAGACGCCGTAACGCGACCCGAGAACACCGCCGATCTCTCCGGTTAGGGGAACAAGCACGGCGACGGAAACCTCAATACCGTAGCGCGTACCGTTCAGGTCTGCTTTTGGACTCAGTAATCGCGCACCCGTATACGCATTCAGCACCGGAAAGAAGCTGGACGCGTCGATAGCGGCCCTGCTTTCCCTCGGCACATAGGTCCAATCCGCTCTGAAACCCGCGCCGGCTCCGAGGAAGGGTTCGATCCGGAAATCGTCCCCCAGGAGCAGTCCGTGTACCCATTCACCCGATAGAGCGGCTATCTGCGCGTGTCCGGTTCTGTCCGCGTCCGAGGGTGGTCCGGATTCGCCGCCGAGCGTACGTACCGAAATCCAGAGGTGTTCGCCTATCATGTGTGGTAAAAAATCCGCTCGCGCCCGCCAGGTGCGGGAAAACACGAAGATGCCGATAGCGGGTCCCGCCGCTAGGCTGCGCCGGGGTTCGGCTATGTCTTTGCGTTCCGCCGTTTCTTCCTCCGCGCCTATCGAAAAGCGGAAACCGATGACGTAATCCAATAAGAGCGAAGCGGGAACGCTAACCGCGCGGTCAAAAAAGGTACCCGCGCGGCTTTCCCAAAAGAAACGCCAGCCTAAGTCTTCGGCCGCGACGCTATCCGCCACCGGTGCATCGATTCCGGAGAAACCGAGGCGATAACTCAAGCCCGCCGCACACATCGATGTTTTCCCGCTTTCCCCGACTGTTACGCCGAACTCCGCATGCGTGGATGGATAGCCGGTGCGGGCGGAAAAAGTCGCTTCCAGAAACGGGATAGCCTGAGCGCCTTCCGTCGGGCTAACGGTAGCTTGCGGCAGCTGAAGGCCAATGGCCCCGGTGGCCCCGAATATGGGAAAGAAGTAAGTCGATTCATCGTAGCGGCTAGGGACAGGCCTTGCGACGCTTAGAAGACTATGCCAAGCGGTTTGAATCGCTTGGCCGCCAAAGTTTCCCAGGACCGCAAATCCCGCGCCTGCGCGCCAATCGAAATAAGCTGAAAGTTCAGGGCTTCTCGCGCGTGATCCGTGCCGCCCCCACGAAACGAAAGCGGTCAATTCATCAATTCGATTGGGATCGGTCTCAGCCGCCGCCCGTCTGGTCAATCCGATGTACGAGAAATCCGCGCGCAAGCCGCCTTTTTCAAAGGCTCCTTCAAAGCCGAAAGTCCGTTTGTCGTCCCATTCGTCGGCTATGCCGAAGCCCATGGAATCGTTTACGAACGCGAAGGAAAACGCTCCTGATTCGCAAAACGCGGGTTCCGAGATAAGCATAGCCGCCAGGAACGCAACGCCGAAATGAAGATTTTTCATGCGTATAGTGTAATCCGATTACCGCGTCGGCGTCAGTGCCGCTTGTTAAGCCGTCTCTCTATTTGATCAGGACGGTCCACCCCGGGAATTCGGTTTCAAGAGCGGCTTTCAGGTCGCGTTCGATATTCTGGATGACGAAACCGTTCACGGCGACGCAGGCCATGCATTCAAGCCGCGGAGAAGGAACATCAAGGACCGCCACGATCGTTTTTTCCGGTGCGTGGTAAGTGATTTTCTTGACCAAGCCAAGTTCCGCCAGACTGAGCTCCGATTGCCCGTCTTTCACGCGGGCGAGAACCGCGTCGAATTTCTCTTTTACTGAAATGTCCAGTTCCATTTAGGCCTTCTCCTTGACTAAAAAGCCCGGTAGCCGTAGCGCGATGGCTTCAAGGTTTCCCTTTATTCCATTCTGTTTTCGCGTGCCGTGCACAAAGAAGGTTTTCGTTTCCGGAAACGCGCAAAAATGTCGGACGAGGGAAGGCTCAGGCAGAGCGTTAAGGACGCTTTCAAGTTCTTTAGAGAGGTCAGCCCCTCTCCAGAGAAGAACGAACACTTTGTCGCCTTTAGTCACCTCTCGGCGTTCCATCGCATCGATCCCGGTGATAGCGGCTTTTTTTAGATAAGACGATTCAATGAAATGACCTTCTCCGCGAAGCTTTTTCTTGGTGAAGACATTTACGAAGTAACGATCGCGGACACCGATAAGTAAGGAGATCGGCAAGTAGAGAAGCGAATGCCGGGGACTCAGAGTTACCGTGCCCTTGGCGCTCGTGTAGGGCGGGGGCAGCGAATAGTTGAAATTGTAGCCGATCGATCCGCCGATGTTTACGTAATTTGTGACGTTTGGTTTGAGGACATCCTCAAAATCCGCGGTCATGCCGGCGGAAATCCATCGGTTTTTTTTGGTGCCGTAAAAATAGGCTCCCGTAGCGACGAGCGCGAGAAATACAATAGCGGTCATGGAGAATGGGTTCATGCTAATCCTTTTTCGGCGGTGCCAGCGGCCAGGAAATCGGCCACAAGAGCTTTTGTGTCTATAGTACCAAGATCATCGCGTTTGTGCAGGCCACCCTTCATAAATGAAAACTCAAAAAGAGGCGGGGCTGCCAGTCGCTTATCAATGGACCACGCGCTGGTCGATACTCCCTGCTTATTCAAACAAAGGCCGGACAAGGGCATTTTGATGCGATCCAGCTCTTCTTTGATGCGAATGGCCTCCGAAACGGAGAGCACGTCGGGATTAAGGACCACAGCGATATAACTTTCCTTGCCGAAGAGTGACGACAAGTCGGTAAGGCGTCGATTGATCGATCCAAGTTTTCCGTACACTTTGTCGTCTTTCTTATCCACGCAACTTGAGGCCACGGGCGATGTCGGATTGATTCTCGTGATGGTTGACCGTTTACTGAGTATCCGTTCGCGCAACTTCGTCAGTTCCGCTATCCATAGTTGGGAAATCGCGGGCATCGCCAGGAAGCGCAGGGAAAGGGCTGTCGGCGGAGTGTCGTAGACGACGTAATCGTAGTCGCCGGCTAGGTTGCAGCGAATATTTTCAATAGCCCAGAGCATGGCGTATTCTTCCGTTCCCGGAGAATATTTCATGATATCAAAGAAAGAATCCAGGTTGAGCGTAAGGTTATAAGAATAGGTAGTGCGGAGTTCCTCTCTGCTCTCGTCCAGGTAACGCTTTACCCATGAGCTGAGATCCACTTCAAGGGCGTAGAGTCCACCTTCCACCTGTATAGGCTTATCGCCGAGTTTCGCATCCAAAACGTCACCGAGGTTGTGCGCGGGATCAAGAGAAACGACCAGCACGCGTTTCCCGGATCGCGCAAGGGAAAGCGCGAAGGCCGCCGACATGGTTGTCTTGCCGACTCCCCCCTTCCCCAAGAAGAACGCATTCGTTTTCATCGCAGCCTACCCTTATCAACACAAATAAAAACTTTCAAGTTTTTATTTGTTCCCAAACAAGTGAAGCAGTATTTCCTTCAAGAAATACTGCAAGAGACATAATGAAAAGTAACCGACTTTTCATTATGTCTCAATCGACCTCAAGAAAGCCCATTAGAGAACCGAGGGGATCATGCGCCATATCCGAACGGGAAAGCATGATCGTAAGTTCCCGTTCCATGCAGGGCAAAAGTTCGATGGCGATGGGTACGGGCGGAGAAGGCATGCCGACGAAACCGCCCATAATAAGCAGCGCGAAGATATTTTCAAGTTCTTTAAGTTCGAACTCAATCATGCTTGACGCTTTATCACGCTGTATCTGGATAATGGTATCGATAATGGCGCGGATGTTCGTAAGTTTCATTGCCTCTCTCTCATAAAGAACGGTCCCGGAAGCGCGTCGCTTCCGGGACCGTTCTTGTGTAGCATCCGCTATAGGAAACCGTTATGCGGTTTCTTTCGCGTTTTTGAAGTTCTTGAGGAAGCCGATGATCATGGAGAAATTCAGGATGAGCATGAAGAGGTTAATCGCTCCGACGGTGCCGCCGGTGATGACGTTCATCGTCTTGCTCATATCCTTGAAGAAGGTCGGTACGATGATGATTTCATACCAGATCAAGGCTACGGTCACCGTCACCCAAAGTAGGACGGCCGGGATTAAGACAGCCATCGTGTATGCGGGGTTGAGCTTCTTCTTAACCCAAACCGCTACCGTCAACATGACTACCGAGGCCAGGAGCTGATTGGCGCCGGAGAACGCCGGCCAGAGGACTGAGTAACCGCCGGACCTGGCAAGGTAGAGGCCGACAAACGCGATGATGACGGAAGCCACCCACTTGTTGTTGAACACTTTGTATACGCCGGGGTTTTTGTCCTTCACCGGAAGCGCCATCTCTTGGATGATGTAGCGACCGAGGCGGTTTGTCGTATCCAAGGTCGTCAACGCGAAGGTGGACACCCACACCGCGGCAAAGAGAGTCATGAAATCCATCGAGAAAAACGGCATCTGAGAGGTAACCATTT
>JBAYHM010000118.1:0-12686 GCA_041666155.1 Treponemataceae bacterium | reverse complement strand
CCGCGCGGGCAGTTCTGGAATTCAGGCTTTCCACTCATGAAAGCCTTGACTCGGCAAGGCAGGCCGCGCGTTCCCTGGCGGGCAGCGGTCAGTTGGAACCTCGGGCTCTTGAGGCTCTTTCCGTAATGAGCGGCGAAAAGGATGTCCGCGATATTAAAATCGAATCACCCGAAGCCGCGGGCGAATACGCCACCTACCTGTCCGGTTACCGTATCGCGCCGGAACTTGCCGATCTCGATGATCCTGCAGCTGTGAAGTCCGCATCCGCTCCCGCGGGAAACTCCCCAATCGTCGTCGTGCGCGACTGCGAAGCCGTGAACGCGGACGCCGCCACCGTCGCTATCGCCCGGTTGGCGTACCGGGACGCGCTTATCAAGCGGCAGCGCTTCCGCGTCGTCGACGCTGATTCGCGCAAAGGCGCGGTGGAGGAACTGGAGCTGAAACTGTCGGGAGCCGCGGCCGGGGAAAAAGATAAGGCCGTCGGCGATTTGTTCGCCGCCGATTTCGTCGCGTCTGGCTCCGTCGTGCGAACCGACTCGGGGTGGCTGGTCGCGTACACCCTTTCCAAGGCGGCCGACGGCCGCATCGTAGCCGGGGATTTCGCCGCGGCCGCCGACCACTCGGAAATCATCGGCGCCGCGGGCCGCTTCGCCGAGGCGCTCGACAAGGCGGCGGTACGTTAGAGCCGACGGAAGCTCGTCTATAAGGCTCCGCGCGACTTGAAGTACGGGGCCATGAGCGCGTTGAAGATCGCTTGTCTTCGTTTCTTGAAGAACAGCGGCCCGTCGATTTTGCCCACGATTGGCACCCGGATGATGTACGCGCCGTCCAGCTTGTCTTCCACTTTGAGCCTCCCGAAGCCGGTTCCCGCGGAAGCGAACAGAGTCCCGTAGCCCGCCCCCAGGAAATTGCCGAAGCGGTCCTTCGGAATGAAGGTTATAGTCAGTTCGTTGACCTTCATCGCTCCATCCAGGATCGAGTATTCGAGTTCGGGCTTCGGCATCGCGAGCGCGGTGCGGGTGACGACCCGTTCGTATACGCCGCCTTTGGCGTCCTTCATCGATATCTCGAAGTCGACCCGGTAGGAACCGGGAATCGAGGTTTCGCCGAATGCCGCGGTCAGGCTTCCGCCTTTTTTCAGCGCGTTTTTCCTGATGAAGCCGAAGAAGCTTCCCAGACGAACGGAAGCGCTCGAACGCTTGCTCAGCTTCTCAATGACTTCTTTCTGCGAAAACACCTTCCGCAGCTGTTCCCGCGCCGCGTCTGGCGCGGTGGAGTACTGGCCTCCCAGCGCCGACGTGATGAGTCCCGGCTTCGTTCCGATGAGGTTTGCTGGCGTCGCCGACGGCTTGTCGATCCTGGCGTAGACCGCGGGGGCCGATTCGACCGGCAGGGGGCCGCGTTTAAGCTTGAGCCCCAAGGGCAGCGACTCTCCGGCCCAGAAGACGAGCGGATGCGGATCGACGGCGTACTTGATCTCTTTTTCATCGGCGATGATCGAAAGCAGGTAGGGGTAGTTCTTGATGCCTTGCGGCTTTTCCTCGAACACGCGGAGCTGGTAGGGGAGGGCGCTTGAGGACGGCGAACCGGAAATTTTCGCGGTGCAGATCAAGAGGCCGTTTTTCTTCGTGGTTTTCTCGAACTTGACCAGGTGCTTGCCTTGCGCCAGCGTAATATCCAGGGCCGATTTTCCCGCCCAATTGAGGCAGACCGTCAGTGACTTCACCGACGCGTTGAGACCGAACGTATACGTTTTTCTTGCCGATGCCGTGAACGTTTCCATGGATTTACGGACGATCTGCGGGCTTGAATAGGGAAAGAGCGAAGGCAGCAGCGTCATGAAGGAGTCGAAGACGAGCGGCCAGATAAGGCCGTTGGTGTAGTACTGACCGTCCGTGACGTGGGAGACGCCCGCGAGCGTCGCGAACCAGTCCGCGCTGCCGCCGATGCCGAGCGTGTGGATCGGAATCGGCTTGTCCGTGGTACGAACCTGGATGTTGCCCATACCGGGCGGGTAGCCCGTAGCCGCGAGCGCCGTATCGATAGTGAACTCGTCGTAGCCGGGATGCGCGATATCGTTGTCGTTCAAGACCACGAACGGCGGGACGTTCTGCTGGCCGTCCGCGAGCATGACGATCGATCGGTAGCCCCGGAAGGAATAGGGCACCCCGTCGTATTGAAGAATGGAGTGGGCCCACGCGAGTCCTTTCCCCATCGCTGTCAAATTGCCGGCGCCTCCCCAAACCATAGCCGCCGATACGGCGGCTTCAGTGAGAGCCGACTTGTCCGTGAGGTCCATCGTCTTCGCGCCGTCGCTGGAATACACGACCAGGCCGACGCGGTAATCGGTGGACGCGACATGCGTCAGGAGGTAGCTCACGAAATTTATCACGGCGTCCTTGGCCCATTCGACTTTTTTCTTAGGCGTTCCCGCGAAGGTCGCGTCGGAATTCATCGAGCCCGAAACATCCAGGACGAAAACGATGTTCTGCGGCGCCTTCGTATCGACTCCGGGACAGGCCGCGGGCGCGGGGGGCGTCGTATAAGCGGGCGTCGCGGCGCCCGACGCGTTCTTGAGGATTGCCGAGAGAGGGATGGAGGCGGTCTGGGCGACATCCGCGTCCCCGTTCGCCACGGTGTAGCGGACCGAATAGGAGCCGTTCCCGAGATCGGAGAAATCGGTTGCGGCTTTGCCGTTGATAGTGATCGAGTCGGCGAGGAGCCCCCCGACCGCGGCGTCGGTGCTGATCGTCGCTGTCAAGGAGTCGCCGATTTTGAGCCAGCCGTCGGATGGGTCGTAGACGACTCCGGTGATGGCCGGCAGCGCCGCCGCGACCGTTTTTAGTACGGTATCCGTCGCCGCGGTTCCGACATTGCCCGCTTCGTCCGTCAAGGTGAGCGACAGGGTCAGGGTCCCGTTCGTCAGGGCGCTTACGTCGATGCCGGTCGGGACCAGCGCGGCCACGTCCCCTTGATCGGACACTTTCTGGACACCGCCGTCGCCGTCGCTGCTGATTTCATACGCGTAGCGCGCGCCGACTTCCGCCCCGGTAAGGGTGAACGCGAAGGCGGTTTGGTTTGCCGCGTCGATGGGATCGGTCGTGATGGAGACGACGTAGCCGGAGGGCGGCGTGTTGTCTATCGTGTAGAGCGCGATCCCTGAAGGCGCGCCGCAAGGGTTTCCGGCTTTGTCGACGGCGGTGATGCTTACCGTCGCGTCTACCCCGTTGTTGCCGGAAGGAACGGGCCAATCGTAATACCATTCCAGATTCGTCGTTTCAGTCATCGGTTGATTGGTCACGAAGGATCCAATGGTTATTCTAGGCGCGGAGACGTCGTCGATGCCGTTCGTATCGATGAACTTCGCGGTGATGATAAGGCTGCCCTGCCGTACGCGGCGCTTGCTGCCGCGGTTGTCCGTCAGCGAGACCGTCGGCGCGGTCGTATCCACGACGATGGCCTTCGTTCCGCTGATGGAAGCGGCGCCGCCGACGACCGGAAGCGTGAGCGAGGCGTCTTTTCCCGCCGCGTCGCGTATCGTGCCCCAGTTGAGCGAGAGCGCGCCCACGGGGGTATAATCCAGGTCCGCCGAATTCTGCCCCGCGCCTACTTGATACTGGAACGCGAGCGTGTCCGTCCCCGAACCTCCCGAGTAGACTGCTGCGCCGCCCGAATTGAGCGCCAGCGTCGGCGTTCCTCCGGCGGTGTCCACCATCACCGGTTCGGAGAATTTCACGGTTATATCGATCGTCCCGAGAACTTTGTAGTACCCGTCCGTCGAACTGGATTCCACCTTGAGTACCGTCGGCGCGTGGAGATCGATCGAATAATTGAGCGTGAGCGGCGCGGCAAGGAGCGTGTTGCCGGTGTCGCGCAGGTCGGTTCCCACGGCCGCGCTCACCAGGGCGATCGTGAACGGGCTGGGCGGCCCGATCGGATTGACGAAATCCACGGGGTCGGACGCGTTCGTTAGGGTGACCAGGTTCAGGATCTGGTCGTGCGTCGGCGTGAACGCGATGCCGCCGTCCCCCGCGCCGCCCGCGTCGTATTTTGCGCCGTTCGTCGCCGCCGCGTCGTTGAGCAGTTTGGAGAAACAGAGTGAGAAACCGGGCGCCGCCGGATAATCGGCAAGGATCGAACCGGGGAGAGGGCTCGCGTACAGCAGCCGGGGCGCCGCCCCCAGGTCCCGCAGCCGCGCGCGGGCGTAGAGGCCCGTGGACGCGAAATGGGTCACCGCGTCGTCCAGCGGGCTGAAAAGGCTTGAGGCGACGGTCAGGCTGAACTTGGGCGTCGGGCTCACCGAATAGTTGGCTGCCGTGTCCGCTCCTGAAATACCGGGAATGAAGCGGACTTCGATCCGCTTGAGGCTCGTGAAGGTCTCCCCGTTCGCCGGGTACACGCCCGCGACGCGCGGATCGCTCTTCGTCACCGAGTACGCGTAATTAGTCCCGTCGAAGGCGACGCTCACCGTGTTCGTCCCCGCGAGCCACCCGCCCGCCGACAGATTCACCGCCGCCGTGTCCCCCACCGCGAACGCGCCGCCTATGTCGATCGTCGCGACGCGCGTATTCCCGAAAGACAGCGGGTCCCCCAGCGCGGGCCCGCCCGGCTGCCACTTGTCCGTGATGTACATTGCCGGATCGATGAGGTAGCTGAAGACGTCGGGCGGCGTGCCGGGGTTGTGGAAGAGGCCGGAAGCGTCGGAGTGGAAGCCGGCCCAGAAATTGGCGGGAACGCTGGACGAGCCGCCGACCGAGTCGTAGACGAAGGGGATGCCCGCGAATTGGGCGTGGGTGAGGCCTGCCGTGGTGATCAATGAGGATACGGCGCCGGATGACGTCGCGGTGAAATTGGTACCGTCGTGGTTAAAAAGGACAAGGTAAACCTTGAAGCTTCCGTCATTGATCGCCGCGATCTGCTGGAGCCAGCGGCGGCCCGTCGTCGACGCAGCCTTCAGGAAAGCGAGCAGGATCGGGTTTCCGTCGAAGTTGGACATCGCGTAGGCGGTCGTCCCATCGTTGGGAGCGTAGCCGCCATTGTAAGTGATCAGAGTCGAGATATTCGAACGAAGTCCGCCAATGCTATATGGCATGGTGTTTTCTCCTTTTCAATTCAGTGAATGTTGATATTGTTGCTTGTGCTGAAATTGTTCCAGGTTGTGTTGAATAACTTTCCGATCCCTTCCTGGGTGGTGATATCAATCGATGCCCAATTTGAAAATGTGATGCAATCGTATTGCGAAGAAAAAGCGGCTTCATCGCAATAGATCGATTCAGTGGAGCTTGGGCCGTAGCTGAAATCGTTGCCGCGCAGCGTCGCAGGGTCGCTGCTTGTCGTATCATCGCTTTCAAATACGGCGATAACCGGTGAGGAGTTGTTGGTCAGAAGGAATTGATTGTTTTCTATGCGGGGGGCGCTACGGTCGATCGCAATAGTCGCGTAGGCATTTTGCAGATAATCCACCGCGGCCGATGGGGCGACGCCGCCATACAGTTTATTGCCCGTGATGACCGCGTCGGCGAAGGTCAGCGCGATCAACTGCAAACCGAAAAAATTCGAGCTTTTTATTTCACCGCCGTACAATTCGTTGGATACGATACTCAGCGACGAGTGCGTCCCGGACGTTCCCGTTGCTAATATCGCATAGGTAAAGCTTTGGGCGCTTCCGGGATTAATGTAGCATTGCGTTATATACGGAGAGGCGCCGTTAACCACTAGGATGCCGATCGCTGTGCTTCCGTAAGCGGAAGTCTTCCCGAGTATCCGTACACCCCGCATCGTCGGCGACGTACCGCAATAGATGCCCGCGTGAATAAATGCGCTTCCCCCCAGCTTGATCGTCACCCCGTCCATAACCGTGGTCGTCGTGATTCCCGCGCCGAAATTGACCGGCCGTACTGGATTCGTGGCGGTCGACCCTGTCCCCGCCGTATCCGTATCCTCAATCGTCGTTACCCGCGCCGTCGTGTCGCGCGCGTCGAAGGCGGCGTCGTAACCGCCGTACACGCTGACGCCTTCCTTCATGTCGACGACGTACGTGGCCGCGGGTGAGACGGTACACGCGGCCGAGTATACGAAGGCGGCGCCGCCGCCGACGCGGACTTCGGCGTTTCCTTTTCCCGCGTCGACGTACTTGGTTTTCGCCGCGTCTATGCCCGCCTGAATCGTGCGGTACGGTTTGAGCGTAGTGCCGTTGTCGGCACTCGCCACGGCGACGCTCGGGTCCCCGACGCAGACCCCGTTGAAGACGTCCCAGGCGAAGGTGTAGGGGAGGCTTTCTCCGGAGGCCGCTACGGTCAGGATCAGCGTTTTGTCGACGCCCGCGGTCCAGAGGACGGCGACGTTCGGGTTGACGGTGAGCGTCTTCTTGTCGGTGGACCAGGACAAGTCGGCCGGCGCTACGGTGCCGAGGGTTCCCGATAAGGAAACGCCTGAGCTTTCCTGGGCCGCCGTAAAGGTGAACGTAATCGTTTCATGCGCGGTGACGGAGGTGCCGTTCACCGGGGAGACGGTGGGCCGGTTCGCCGTGGCGGCGGCCTCCGTCATCTGGTTGAGGATGGCGTCGGAACACGAGGCGCAGAGCAGGCAGAAAGCGGCGAGCGCCGCGCGGGTGATGGTGTTTTTCATGGTTATTCCTCCCAACCGACGGTCTCTTCAGCGGTGCCGGCGCGGGACGGGCCACCCGTGCCCGATTCGACATAGGCGAAGCGACCGGCGGCGGCGGGGTCTTTTTGCGCCAGTTCCCCGAGCCATCGCTTCGCGGTGGGTTCGTCGTTGAGCTCGATGGATGTCTTGATGAGGCCGGCAAGGGCGGACGCGACGCCGGTCATCGAGGAACTCGCTTTGCCGATTTTGTAGGCGTTTTGGTAGGCATCCGAGGCTCCTTTGTAATCGCCGCGGAGGGTCATCACGTTGCCGAGGTTGTTCCAGGCGGACACGTTCGGTCCTGCTTTCAGCGAGTCCCTGAAACCGGACTCGGCTTTGTCGAAAAGACCGAAGCGGGCATAAAGAACGCCGAGTTTGTTGAAGGCCTTCGGATCGCCCTTTTTACCGCCCATTTCCGCGGCGATCCGTTCTACGCGGCCGGACAATTCGCGTTCGATGAGGACTGTCATCGCGGCGTTGTAGCGGGCGATGAGTCGGTCGGATTTAGGCGCCTCGAACTGGGCGTCGCCTGAGGAGAGGGCGACGGGTTGATAGATTTTCCACGCGTCATGGGTTGGGTAGAGAGCGGCCTTATTCTGGGTTGAGGCATCCCGCCACTGGCGGGCGCCGAGCTGCCAGGCGCGATTGAAGCCGTCCTGCACGGCGGTGATCTCCACGGGCACCCAGGCTTTGCCGTTCATGACTATCATATCTTCTTTTCTGGAGAAGAAAGCCTGAGCGGTATCGGCGTCCATCGCGAGCGCGAAGGCGATATAGATGTGGCCCGGTACCGTGATGAAAGCCGTTTCTATGCCCGCGGCCTCAAACAGGGCGACGGTCAGGATTGAAAGGTCGTCGCAATCACCCGCGCGGAATTCCAGACTTTGAGCGGGAAATTGCAGGTAATCGATCGCTTCTTCCTTCTTTTCCAACTCGGTATACGGCGTGTTCGGGTCTACAACGTAGCGCATGCCATAGAGACCGAGCGCCTCAAAGATGCCGAGCGCTTGGCGGAGCTGCGTGTCGATAGTCTGCCAGCCGGAGCCGCGTACAAGACCGGCGACTTGCTTGGATAGGCGCATGACGGACGGCTCGTTCATGGTGGCGAAGGCCGCGACGCGCCGGTCGTCGCTCCAGGTCATCGCGTTGCGATGGTTCACCTGCGCGGTGAGCGCCGTCTTCGTCTCCCGCTTGTTGCCCGCGTAGGTGTACTCAACCATCACTTCGGCCTGGGCCTTGGTAGCTTCCAGCGTGCTCAGGATCGATCTATTAAAGAGCGCGTAGAGCGGCACTTCCCGTTCCTCGCCCTTTTTCAGCGTTTGGATGACGGCGGATTCCTTGGGCGCGTCCATGTACTGGCGCACGAAGAGGCTGACCTTCACGTTCGTCGCCGGGCCGTTCTCATCGTTGCGGATTTTGATCGATCCGAGCGGAGCCGAATCGTAATACTTGTAGAAAACGGGGAACACCGGCGCGAGCGTGCCTTCGCGCAGCTCCAAGCGTGGTTTCGGGTTGATCTGGCTGAAGTTGATTCCCGCCGAAAGGCGCACGGCTATGCCCTGGTAAAAGGGCGCGGACGCGGCGAATTGGTGGACGTACTCTCCTCCGGCGACGATACGGAAGCTCGGCGTGAGGTAGAGCGCAAGGTCCATGCCGGCGCGGAGGTAGGGGTTGGTCGCGGGGCTCGTCCCAAGCGTATCAATGCCGTACCCGATGCGGCCCCAGCCGCTCAGGGCGATCGGCGGCAGTACTCGGACCCGGAGGCCGGGGCCGGCGCAGAAGCCGAGCGAGGTAAGGTTCTGCGACAGGTAAGGGGTCATACCGACATCGAAGGCGCCGCCGAAGAATAACCAGGGTATTTCCGGTAGAACATAGTCGGCGTTGACCGAAGCGCGGTAACCCATTTGATACCGCTCGGCGCTTTTTGTCCTGGGGAGGGGGAACCGAACCGCCGGGTCAATGCTTAGCGCAAAACCCGATCCGTCTTGGGCGGACGCCGTCGCCGCGAGGCAAAAGACCGCGGCGGCCGCAAACATTCTGATATGCATACTTTTTTCTCCTGAAGAGAAGCGTTCCAAAGGGGGATTTCGGGGGAGAGGCAAGAAGATAAACACATTTAGAAATCGACCTTAGGGCCATTCAAATAATATTCTTAACATTATACACCCTCTTCCTTTCGTTTCCCGTTTCATTCTAAGTCCGCGCTTCTTTCTCGACGAACGCGGTCTGAATTGAGTATCATTGGCTAATGCCCCCATGCACTGAACCGCGCCATATTTCCCTCTCTTGGAAGCTGACGGGTTTTTTCGTTGTCTTTGGCTTGGCGCTCGCGTTTTTTTCATTCATCGCGTTCGGGGGCGCCTCGACGCGCATCGTATTGAGGGTTGCCGTGGGAATGGCGGGTACGGCCTTTGAGTCGGCTTTCCCCAATCGCGACTCCTCCTTCGCTCGTTCCTTGGAAGGCTCTCCGAACACCGTCATTTCAGGAGTGGTGTCCAAACTTTCGTTCGTTTCGCACCTGAATCTTCTTTCGGAGTTCCGTTTATATTCGCGTATCTCCGGTGGTCCCTGGGTTTCCTTCGCCGAAGGTGAGGATGGCCGGCTGCGTTCGTCTTTGGTTGGGGAACGGGTAAGTTCTTTGCTGGACAAGTCGGAAGAGGGCAAGGCGTCCCTTTCTCCGCACGCGCCGCGGTGGAAAAAAGAGTCCGTGCCGGCTTTTCTCGGACTCCCTCAAGGTTCCGACGGTACGCGGTGGGTGGCCGGCGTCAACGTGGACGCGTCCGGTCTGGTAGAATTCCTTGAGGACAACAGTAAGGAAACGGTCTTTTTTGCGTTTTGTCTCCTTGCCCTCTCTCTTCTGCTCGGTCGTTTTTTTGCCATGCGTTTTACCAAGCCGCTCAGGCATCTTGCCGCCGCGGCGGAAGTGTACGGTCAAAAAGACAGTGCCCCGTCTTTCTCCAGCGGTCGTCGCGACGAAATAGGCGTGCTTTCCCGGACTCTTGAAGGCATGACGCAGGAGATCGAACGGCGTAGAGCCGATACGGAAGAGCGGCTGCGGACGATGGAAGCCATGAACCGCATCGACAAAGCCGTTCTCTCCACCGCTTCCCGCTCGGAACTGCTCGCGCGCGTGGCGAGTATCGTGAACGGGCGTCTTTCCGCCCTTTCGGTTGCCGTGGCCCTTCGGAACGAGACCCACTCCGGCTGGGTGATCGCGGCGCTCACCGGCGACAACGCGGAGAATGAAAAGGCCTTGGTGGAGGGGGAAGCGCGCTTCAGACCGCTTATCGACGATGATTTCATTGACGCGGAAACCAACCTGCGGATCACCGGATACTACGAAGCTCCGGTGTCGGCCGCGCCGCCCGGTTTCGTCTTTTTCGCGTACGATGTCATGGGCGCGAAAGGCGGGAGGATCGTCGCCGCGCCTTTGTATGTCGATTCTCGCTACCTTGGCTCCCTCGTCATCGCGCTGGCGCAGGATGATCCGCTTTCTCCCGCACTGCGCCGGGAAGTCTCCATGCTCGCCGACCAGACGGCGGTCGCGCTCCGATCGATTCTGGAATACGAGGCGAAAGAGGAGAACTTCCTCGGCATACTCCAATCCCTGACGCGCGCCATAGACGCTAAATCCCGTTGGACGGCCGGCCATTCCGAGCGGGTGGCGCAAACGGCCGTCCAGCTCGGTTTGCGGCTTCAAATGACCGAAGCGGAATTGAGATCGCTCAGAATCTCGGCAATCTTGCATGACGCGGGGAAACTCGGCGTCAGGGAAGCGATATTGGACAAACCCGGAAAACTTGAACCGGCGGAATACGAAGAAATCAAGGCGCACCCGGTTCTCGGCGGGCAAATTCTTGCGGGAATTCGGTCCTTTGAGGAAGTCGTGCCCGCTATCGTCCATCATCATGAACGATGGGACGGCGCCGGTTACCCGGATAAGCTCTCCGGCGAATCGATACCGCTCTTCTCCCGCATTATTGCCGTCGCGGATGTGTGGGACGCCATTACCGACGATCGGCCGTACCGGGCGGGCTTTCCCCCCGACCAGGCGCGTCGTTTCATGGCGGAGCAATCGGGACTGCTTTTTGATCCTCATCTGGTTCGCCTCTTTTTGAATTAAACGGCGCGCGCCTAGCAAAAACCGCCACGATAAGGTAAGCCTTTCCCATAACGGGACGGCCATATATTGAAAATCGCCAATCGATTCATGATTTTGCTTGTGACGGCCACACCGCTCTGGTCATTCGATCCGACGGTGCGGCCCGGTTCGTTCGTCGCCGCGAATATGGGAGACGGGTATTGGTGCAGGGGAACGGCGTTGGCCATTTCACTTGATACGGCTGAGTTCATTTCCACCGATGGTCGAAAAATCGTTCTTCCCGCCTCTAAACTAATTCCTTTCTCAAAAGATGTGGATCTTAATCCGGGGGATGCCGTTTTGGCGGCGTGGGACAATGACGCGATTCTTTATCCGGGGAAAGTAAAGGCCGCGGACGCCGAGGGCGCCATCGTAGAATGGGAGGATGGCGGCCGGCCTTCACTCATCGCCAAAGACAAGCTGGTGCGGCCGGTCGATGCCGGAAGAGCCCGATTCCAATATGACGCGCCGGCGGCGGAGCGTAGACCGGCGTCCGACCCGGAGCGCTTCAAACCCGGCGATACGGCGGCGGCGCTGTTTCCGGATGGTCGATGGTACCTGGGTGTGCTCGGCGGGAAGGCCGGAGACGAATATCCGTTCGTTACCGAGGATGGCCGGCAAATGACTCTTGCCGCCGACAAACTGCGCGCCCTCCTCTCCGAGCCAAGTCTCGCGGTTGGGGATCCGGTGGGAGCCGTCTGGGGCCGCGAGTCGCGCTTTTCCGCGGGCAGCGTACTGGCGACGGCAAACGGCGGGGCCATTATCGAGTGGATGGACGGAATGAAACCCTGCTTTGTGGAAAACAGGAAAATATTGGTCGGTGTTGAATCGTTTCGGAAGGCGCGCGATGTGTCGGTCGCCGATAAACGGCTGACGTTTCGGACGGGCTCGACTGTGTTTGTCGTTTCCTACGCGTCGGGACGAATCTACGCCAATTCAACTTTCATCGGACGGTTCGACGCCGCGAGCGGCGCCGTCGTTGCCGCGGAGGGCGTTTCATCCAGGGCCCAGGTGGCGGAAGACGGCACGATCCGGTCCTTCAAAAAGAAGGTCCGCGGCGGACGCCTTGAACGATCGGGAGGGCTATTTCTCGGCGATCGCGTGGTCGGCGCGATCGGCCGGGACGGGTGGATTTACCGGGGAAGCACCCAGTGGGCTTCGCTCGACATACCAAAACCGACCTGGTCCGAACTTAGGATGATTACTGCAGTCTTGGTTCTGTGTACCGAGGACTTCGGGTTTTAGCGGCGCTTTTCGTTTCCGCGCCCAAGAACGTAAGCGCGAAGCCGGTCTTTCCCGCGCGGGCCGTGCGGCCGATGCGGTGCACGTAATCCTCGTAGGAAGCGGGCGTCGAATAGTTGATGACGTGGCTGACGTCGGGGACGTCTATGCCGCGCGCCGCCACGTCGGTGGCGACCAGAACGTTGATTTCATCGCTCTTGAGCTGCTTGATGGCGCGGGCGCGCTGCGCCTGGCTTTTGTCGCCGTGGATATAGTCCACTTTGAAGCCGCGTGAGTGCAATTCCCTACCGAGCTTTTCTACGGATCGTTTGGTCTCGTCGAAAATGATCGTTTTGGTGCAGCCGACCCCGATGAGGATATCGTGCAGTTTATCGATTTTTTCCGAAGCGCCGGAATAATACACCACGTTCTGTTCGACGCCGTCCGCGGTATTGCCTTCCCGGGTGGAAACCGTTACGGGATCGTTGCCGAATCTTTTGATCAGCGATTCGATTTTCTTGTCCATCGTGGCGCTGAAGAAAAGCGACTGACGGCTTTTGCTCACCTTGGAAAGGATCGATTCAACATCGGTGATGAAGCCCATGTCCAGCATGCGGTCAACTTCGTCCAACACGATCCGGTTGAAGAAGTTGAGCAGGATCGTGCCTTGGCCGATGTG
>JBAYHM010000117.1:0-12762 GCA_041666155.1 Treponemataceae bacterium | reverse complement strand
CATGGGCGGAATATCGCTCAAATTCCGGGGCTTCGGGGTTGATTTCAACTACACCAACCGGTACCGGCCATTCCGCCACTTGCCCGGCTACGGCTACAACGAAACTTTTCTTCTTATCGGTCTGAGCTTCGAGTTCTGAGCGGGGTACGGGAATCCTTGTCAACCTTTTACAGAGCCGGCCATCAAACCGCGCACGAAGAAACGTTGTAGCGCGAAAAACACGGTGAGCGGCAGGATCATGCTGAGGAACGCGCCCGAGGTTAAGAGGTGCCAGTCCTGACCCTTCTCCCCGACCATCGCGGCGAGCGCGCTGGTGACGACTCGGTTGCGGTCACCCAGGAAGATGAGGGCGACCAGGTAATCGTTCCAAACCCACAGGAACTGGAAAATGGCGAAAGACGCGAGCGCGGGGACGGACAGGGGAAGGATAAGCATGACGAAGGTCTTGAAAGGCGTCGCGCCGTCCAGGTATGCCGACTCCAGGATATCGCGCGGCAGCTGGCTGATGTAGTTGAACAGAAGGTAGACGGCCAGAGGCAGACCAAAACCCGTATGCGCAAGCCACATGGCCAGATAGGAGCCGTTGAGTCCGAGTTTGGTGAAGTCCTGCAGCACCGGGATCAGCGCGATCTGCAATGGGACGACCATGAGCGCGATGACGATGACGAAGCTGAATTTGCGCCCGGGAAATTCCATCCACGCGAAAGCGTACGCCGCGAAAGCCGCTATGAGGATGGGGATGAGGGTTGCCGGAACGGCGACGGCGATCGAATTGAGCACCGCGTCGGCGAAGTTGTTCCCTTGCCGGGAAATGGTTGCCCCGTTCGCGTCCTTGAACGTAATCTCGCTGCCTGAAAGAGTATTCTTGTAGTTGGCCAGCGTCAGGTTCATCCCGAAACCGACCCATTTCCGCTCAAATACATCAACTCGGCGCGTCCTCTTGTTGCCGAACCATTGGAGTTTGCGACTTTCCGTGACTTGGACGCCGCTTCTCCATTCCGCGAATTCGGCGGTTTTTCCTTCAAGGACGATGGGCGCGTCAAGATCGACCTCGGAGGGAACAACGAACTCACCGGTTTTCGCCCACGCCTTGTGGGGAAATACGGTCCACCAGCCCGTGGAGAAGATATCTTTGGAATCGCGGAACGAGGTTACCAGGACGCCGAAGGTGGGAATCACCCAAGCCGCGGCGATGAGCGAGAGAACCAGAGTTGAGAGGATAGCCACCGAGGATCGCGAGCCGCCGCCGGTTAAATTGCGCTTCATTTGAAGGCCCTCCGTTCGGAGAATTGTTTGAGGTTATAGATCAAAACCGGTACAACCGCGATCAGGAGGACGATCGCGATGGCCGAAGCGCGGCCGGTATTTCCGTACGTAAACTGCTCTATGTAGAATTCGTTGGCGATAACATTCGTGCCGTAGTTTCCGCCGGTCATAACGCGCACGATGTCGAAAAGCTTCAAGGAAAAAATCATGATCGTCGTGGCGACCGTGACGATGGATCCCGCTATCGACGGAATGATGATCTTGAAGAATATCTGGAACTCGTTGGCGCCGTCGACGCGGGAGGCTTCCATCAGTTCGGAGGGGATGCCTTTGATCGCGGCCGAAAGGATCACCATCGCGTAGCCGGTCTGGAGCCAGACCATGATGACGATCAGCAGAAAATTGTTCCAGCCGGGCAGGAGGAGCCATGCCTGCGATTCACCGCCGAATAAGGTGACGACCGCGTTGAGCAGTCCTATCTCGCTCACGTTCGTGCCTTCGCCCTTGTAGGCGTACATGAATTTCCAGATGACGCCGGCGCCGACGAAGGATATCGCCATAGGCATGAAAACGAGCGCCTTGAACGCGTTTTCCCAGGGGCTGCGGTCCGCGAGCACCGCGATCACGAGTCCGAGCGCCACGGTGGAAGCCGTGCCGAATACAAGCCAAAGCAGATTATTGGAGAAAGCCTCCCACATCACCGGATCGGTGAAGGCGAAGGCGTAGTTTGCCAGGAATACGAACTTGGTTCCGGTCTCGTCGAAGAAGCTCAAGTATAAACTTCGGAGAGTCGGAGTCACCAGAAACCAGAGCAGCAGGAAAAGCGCCGGACCCGCGAACACGAGCGGCAGCGCCAAAGAGCGGGCCTTGGAAGGCAAAAGCTCGGCGGAGGAATTGAGCACGAAATACAGGAGGGCGGTCGAACCGACGCCCCAGACTATGGCGAAAGCGGTGAGCAGAAGCTTGGATTCGCGGTAGTCCCGCAGGAACAGGAATCCGCCCCAGAGAGCCGCGATTGTAGCCGCGAGGAGGATGAGGAGTTTCAGGACCGCGACGGGGGTGATAGACGCGGAAACGCTGTTTTTCATCGAAAGCTCCTTCGGAAAAGACAGGATGGACGGCTCCCTGTCGATGAAGAAAAACCGCCCATCCCTTAAAAACCAACGGGTTTTTGAGGTAACCTTAAGTGTCGCTCGCTAGCGCGCCGGGGACAAGTTTGTTACTTGGGCCAAGACGCGTCGATCGCCTTGACGACCTGGTCCAGCGTTTTCGCGCCGGAGATGTAGGCTGTCATTTCCTTCCAGAAGGAGCCCGCGCCGACCGCGCCGGGCATCAGGTCCGAACCGTCGAAGCGAACGGAGGTGGCGTTCTGGATAACTTCGGCGACCTTGCGTTCCACCGGGTTTTCATACCACTCAAGCTTGGAGTCCTTGTGCGGGGAAATTGCCCCGCCGGCGCGTACCCACGCTTCCACCGAGGCGCCGGTTGAGAAGTACTGCATCACCGCGCGGACTTCGGGCCGGTCGTTGAACATCGCGTAGATGTCGCCGGCGACGAGAACGGGCTTGCCGTACTTGGGATCCAGGCCGGGCAGGTAGAAGAAATCGTAGTCCACGCCCGCTACCAGGTTGTTCGGGAAGAAGCTGGTGATGAAGTTGCCCTGCTTGTGCAACCAAGCTTTCGGCGGATTGTCGAACATGACCTTGGGCGCGTCGCCGAACGAAGTCGTCGCGATAGCCTTGCGGCCGCCGTATACGTTGCCCGCCTCAAACCAGAGGTCGGCCATGGTCTGGATGGCCTTGCGAACTTCGGGGGAGTTGAACTTAAGCTGCCCCTTCACCCATTTGTCGTAGTTCTCAAGGGAAGTGGTTCGGAGCATGAGTTCCTCGGTCCAGTCGGTGGCGGCCCAACCGGTGGCGGCGCCGGACTCGATGCCGACCGCCCAGGGGGTGTCGCCGTCCTTCTTGATCGTCGACGTGAGCTTGATGAGCTCGGCCCAGGTCGTCGGGACTTTATAGCCGGCCTTGTCGAACTCTTTCTTGGGATACCAGACCAGCGACTTGCCGTTGACCCGGCCCCAGACGCCGGCCATGATCGGGCCTTTCGGGCCTTTCATCGTCGCCATATCGAGCCAGCTCTGGATGTAGTTGGCCTTGACCTTTTTCATGTCCAGAACTTTGTTGAGATCTATGACTTTGCCTTTTTTGACGAAGTTCTCCAGTAAGCCGGGTTGCGGGAAGTCGGCGATATCCGGGGGATTGCCGCCGTCGACGCGGATTGCGATGGAGGCTTCGAACTCCTTCGATCCTTCGTACTCGATCTTGATGCCTGTCTTTTCGCTGAAGGACTTAACCGACTGGTTGAACTTCACCGCGTCGTTGTCGGTGAAGGGGCCGGACATCCGGACGGTGGTTCCCTTGTACTTGCCGGCGAAGGCGTCGGACAGGGGATCGGCGGATACGGCGACTGCCGCGACGAGGGCGACTGCCGCGAGCGCGGCGATACGGATCTTTTTCATCTTTCCTCTCCTTCTATGTGAACGATTAAGCCGTCGGAACGGTTTCTAGGAAACGTTCCGCGGCCGAACTCACGTGGTCTTGCGCAGCACCAGCGACACGTCCAGACTGACGACTCCGATGGTGCGTTTGGGGTCTTCGATCTTAGACAGCAGTATTTCCGCCGTCATCTTTCCCGATTCGAGTAGTGACTGGCTCACCGTGGACAATTCCATATACTCGGCGGCCTCGATGTCGTCGAAGCCGAGGATCGCTATGTCTTCCGGTATCCGCAGGCCGCGCTCACGGGCAGCCTTGATCGCGCCAAAAGCCTGAAGGTCGCACATGCAGAACAGGGCTCGCGGCGGTCGGGGAAGGTCAAGAAGCTCCCCCGCCATGGCGCGGGCGTTTTCCGGCTCGAAGGTCCCGAGCCGGATATAGGCGGCCTCAAGCGGGGTGCCCGCGGCGGCGAGAGCCTCGGCGTAACCGCGGAGGCGCGCTTCGCTCGGCTGGAGGGAGAAGGGCTGCTTCACGTCCTCCCCAAGGTACGCGCAGGGCTGGTAGCCGCGTTCGGCAAAGTGCCGGCCGGCGAGCTGGCCGCCGCGCACGTTGTCCGCGACGACGCTCGGGAAATAGGGACTCGCGTATTCCATAGAGACTATGGGCAGATCGGTCTTCGCCATGCGCGCGGCGACCGCGTCCGGGATACGCGCCGACGCGATCACCAGGCCGTCGATACGCTTGGTGAAGGGCACGGAATGTAGGTATTCGTTGAGCTCCTCGTCGGTCTCGAACGAGTAGACGACCATCTCCGTCATCCGTTTGCGGAGCACCTGCGAGATGCCCTGCAGCCGTTGCACGAAGGAAGGGGCGAGGAAGTTGGGCGTCAGGACACCGATCCGCCCTACCCTGCGGTGCCGTTTTGGACCCGTATTCCCGTGAGGGATGTAGCCGAGGCGATGGATGGCATTCGTCACCGACGCGAGGGTGTCGGCATTGACCTTGCCCGGCGAGTTGAGACAACGGGATACGGTGCTGATGCTTACCCCCGCCGCCGCCGCCACGTCATATATGGTTGACCCCTCGATTTGTTCCATGCTATCCTGCTTCTGAAAGTACTTTCATGAAAGCACTTTCACAATACTATCGATTTTGAGAATTGTCAAATGGGACTTAACGAATCCGAGCGGGGCGGGACGTCCCCGTTTTTTCAGCCGGGAGGTTCACGATGGATATGGCGCGGATTAGAGAATTGTGGAACGGATTGTACCCAGGCGAAGAGACCGTGCTCGGCGAACTGCTTTCTTATCTAGAAGGTGCGCATACGTCATCGACGTTCGGCAGCCGGGAGCCCTTTGACTGCGACGGTTCGGTCTACTGCCTGTACCCCGATTCCTTCGACGGCGGACTAGACGGCGCAACCGCGCATATGGACTACTTCGCGGACCTCGGCGTCAAGACGCTCTGGGTGCTGCCGGTCCTAAGTTCACCGGGCCGGGACCAAGGCTTCGATATTTCCGATTACCGGACCGTTGACGCCCGTTTCGGCGGCAACGACGCCTTCTTCCGTTTCTTAGCCGCCGCGAAGGCCCATGGACTCCAGACCGTATTCGACGTGGCCATCAACCACTGCTCCGACCGTCACCGTTGGTTCCAGGATGCCGTTTCCCTCCCCGATTCCCCCTACCGCGATTATTTCATTTGGAGCGATACCGATACGCGCTACGCCGCGGCGCCGCTCGTCTTCCGCGGCATGGTCGATTCAAACTGGACCTGGAACGAGGCAGCCGGCGCGTACTACTTTCATCGATTCTACCCCTTCCAGCCCGACCTCAATTACGCCAATCCCCGAGTGACCGCCGAGATGATCAAGATACTGGGCGACTGGAAACTGGCCGGGGTCGGCGGCTTCCGTATGGACGCCGCGGTCATGCTCTGGAAACGCGAGGGGACCGACTGCGAAAATCTGCCGGAAACGCACCTCATCCTGAAGCTTTTCCGCGCCGCGCTTGACGCGATCGAGCCGGGGAGTCTGCTCCTGGCGGAAGCCAACCAGCCGGTAGCGGGCATCCTGCCCTTCTTCGGCGAGGGGGACGAGTGCCGCGCCGCATATCACTTCCCATTGATGCCCCGCTTCTGGCAGGCAATGGCCGAGGAGTCCCCTCGGCGTCTGATAGAGGCGGAAGTACCGCCGCTTCCGGAAGGCTGCGCCTGGTTCACTTTCGTCAGAGTCCACGACGAAATCACCCTGGATGTCCTTCCGGATGATGAACGTGCAGCCCTGGTCACCGCGATGTCGGGTAAAAAGAATCGGCTGTTCAGGCAAGGAAGCGCTTTTTCGGGGAGGCTTTTCGACCTGCTCGGGCGCAACCCCGACCGGGCGATCGGAGCCTTCGCGCTGCTCTTCTCTTTACCGGGAACACCCGTCCTCTACTACGGGGATGAGATCGCCATGATAGACAACGAGGCGTATTACGAAAAAACCGCCGCTGAAACGGGGTTCCCGGATTCGCGCTTTCTGCACCGCGGGCCATTCGATTCGGCGCGGGGAGCTCGCGCGACCGCCGACCCGGCCTCTCCCGAGGGACAGGTGCTCCGCGCCGTCCGCGAACTTTTCAGGCTACGCTCCGCTCAGCCGGCCCTTTTCGCGGCGCGGCCGGAACTGTCGGCATCGGGAGCCGCGCTCGTCTCCCGCCGTCGCGCGGACGGCAAGACACTGACGATCATCGTCAATCTGTCGGGGCGCGAAATCAAGGCCGAAGGGTTCGGTTTGAAGGCGTACGGTTCGGCCTGGAGCGTGAAAGGAGACTGATGGAAACGCAATCCTTCAAGGACGGAAAAAGCGGTCCCGCCGCGTATCAAACGACGAAGACCTTGCGATTGCGTAAGTAAATACATAGACTGTTTATTTATGAAGACAAACTCCCGCATGAGTTTCCGGTTTCATGTGACCCTCATGTTCTTGCTGGGCACGGTGATTCTCATAATGACTCTAGTAACCATAGGAATCGCGTTCCAAGTCGGTTCCAGGACAGCCCGAGAATCAGCCGAAGCCCTCTTCAGCATGTCTTCGCGGTCGGTGAAAGAAAAAATTGACAACATGTTCGGGAACTTAGTCGGTCTCGCGGAAATCGGTTCCGCGGTTCCTTCCTATTTAGGGTCGCTGAACGGAGACGGGCTGAAGCACCCTGATAGAACCTTCCTGCAGAAGTTGTTCTCCACTAACGGCAATCTGTATTCGGCATATCTAGGATACCGTAACGGCGATTTTTTTCAGATCATTCACGCTGCCGGCAATCATGCCATCGCGGCGGCGCATGAAGCGCCCGACTCGACCGCGTTCATTATCCGAAGTATAAGTGGACAGAGAGACGAACGTCGGCAACAGTGGACTTTCATAAACGCCGACGGCAAAACCATCGGAGTCAGGATTGAGAAGGAGCCCGCTTTTGATCCTCGCACGCGGCCGTGGTACGAAGGCGCGCTGGCAAATCCCGAGGGTTACCTCGGAGACCCCTATATTTTCAATTCGCTCAAAGCGCCGGGCCTCACCGCCGCGCATAGGATGGCGGATCAAGACGCGGTTTTGGGGATCGACCTTACCCTCTCAGGTCTTCAGGATTTTGTCAGCAATTTAGAAATTTCGGGAAACGCGTTTCTGCTCATTTATGGTAAAGACGGACATCTTCTCGCATCTTCCGCAAAGGCCGCCGCAACTTTGGGCGAAAATCCCACGCAGCTTGAGCCGCCCGGCCCGCGGGCAGCTGCGCTGCTCGACTCCGTTCCTCGAAATACCCCGACTGATGCCGACCGCGCGGTATTCAGAAGCGATGCCGCTCTTTTCTATACGGTAAACGCATGGGCCGGCGCGGGTTCCGCTCGATTCACTATACTCACGGCAGCCCCCCTGAACGACTTCATAGGGCCCCTACGGAAACTTCGTGGCGACGTTCTACTGCTTTCGCTTCTCACCCTCGCGTTGTTCATGCCCGCCGCGTTCTTCCTAAGCCGTAAGTTGTCGACAATGCTTATCGTCATTGCCGAAGACGCCAAACGGATAAGCCGATTCGATTTCACCAACTGCGATAACGGGCATTCAATCGTTCAAGAGTTCAATCAACTTTCCGACGCGTTCGGTGTCATGAAAGGAACAATATCCTCCCGCACAAAGGTCCTCAATGATACACATCAAAAATTGGAGAAGCTGGTGAACTTAGGCATCGGCCTTTCCTCTCTCCGGGATATAGACGAACTGTGCGAAAAAATACTTAGAGGCGCAATGGACCTGACGCTAGCGGAAGCGGGCACCCTATACCTCCGAGGTACTAAGGAAAACCGCGATAAGCTGGAGTTCAAGATCGTCATAAACGATAAACTCGTCGGATTCGATCAGGGAGGAACGACAGGCAAACCAATCACCCTTCCGCCTGTTGCCCTCTTCAACGCGGACGGATCGCCAAACGGCCATAACATCGTTACCGACGCGTTCCATAAAGATAAGATTATAAACATCCCCAACGCGAGCGAGTATGAAGGTCACGACCTTTCGGGTACGCGACGTTTCGACCAATTCACGGGCTATCATTCAGTCTCCTTCCTTACTGTTCCCCTTAAACCGTTTGGCCGAGAAGTGATTGGCGCCCTTCAATTGATCAATACCCGAGACGCCAAGACCGGAGAGGTCATACCATTCAATAAGGATATCGAAGGACTTATCCAGGCCCTTTCCGCCCAAGCGGCTACCGCTCTCGACAACCAAAAACTCATCCATGACCTAGAACAGCTCTTCGAATCGATGATCAACGCGATCGCCGACGCGATTGACGCCAAAAGCCCGTATACCGGAGGGCACAACAAGCGGGTCCCGGTCATCGCGAGCATGTTGGCCGCCGAAGCGCAAAAGGCCACTTACGGCCCCTTCGCCGACTGGACTCTGGATATGCACAACGGAGATAGACAATTCCATATCGCCACGATGTTGCACGATTGCGGCAAGATCACGACGCCGGAATACGTGGTCGACAAAGCTACGAAGCTGGAAACTATCTACAACCGCATCCACGAAATCCGCACTAGATTCGAAGTCCTCCTTCGGGACGCTATGATCGAACACCGCGAAATGCTGCTCGCGGGACACGGCAAGGCAGAGGCCGACGCATGGCTGGAGGGCAAGAAATCGGAACTGCGGGCCGATTTCGCGTTTCTGGCGGAATCCAACCTCGGCAGCGAATTCATGGCGGAAAACCGGATAGAAAGGTTGAAGGCCATAGCGGATCGCCGCTGGATACGTTATTTCGACGATACCCTTGGTCTTTCCAAGGAAGAGCTGGCATTGGTGCCGCCGGGAGAACGGAAGGATATCCCCGCCCAGGAATTCCTGTTGGCCGACAAAGCTCGCCACCGCGTGCCCCAAGACAACGGTTGGCGTGACCGCTACGAATTGCGCCGCTTCCGAATCGACATTCCGGAACTCAAATACAACAGGGGCGAAGTGTACAACCTTTCCATAGCGCGGGGCACGCTGACCGCGGAGGAACGATTCAAAATCAACGAGCACAGCATGCAGACCATCGAAATGCTTAGTAAACTCTGCGAGAATTCCGAGGACTTGCAGGACGTTGTCCAGTGGGCGGGCAGCCACCATGAAACGCTGAAGGGCACGGGTTATCCCCGGAAACTCGCCGCGGCGGAACTCTCCGTGGAAGCGCGGATACTGACTATCGCGGACATCTTCGAGGCCCTGACCGCCAGCGACCGTCCGTATAAACCTTCGAAAACGTTATCAGAGGCAGTCAGAATCCTATACAACTTCAAGAAGGACGGACATATCGATCCGGACCTGTTCGATCTTTTCCTAACCTCCGGTATTTACCGCGAATACGGCGACAAATATTTAACTCCCGGCCAGATCGACGATGTAGACATCGCGGCGTATGTAGGGAAAACAGGCTAAGCCGAGGGAGCGAAAATGCAAGCTATGCGGATCGCTTCCAGTCCTTGAAGAAGACGAGAACCGCCGTACTTCCCCTTTATTTGCCAATCGACTTCAGGCATGATAGATTTGGGGGCTCATGAGCGGTATAAAAACCGTCGGACGATTCGGCGGTATCAATGTTAAATTCACTTTCCTCATTCTGCTCGCGACCGTCTTTTTTCTTGTCGCCACATATTACGTCAATTTCGGGATGTTGCGGTCCTTCGCGCTTCAGACCGCCGAAGAAGCGGCCCAGACCATTCTCGACGGGTCTGACAGCCGGATACGAAGCATTTTCGAAAACCTCGAATCGTTGACGCGGGGATTGGCCTCAACCCGGGCTGTAAAGACGGCCAACCCGGCGGAAATGCAGGATTTATTCCTTTCGTCGGTCCTTGCCTGGAAACAGTATGCGCGCGCCATCTACCTGGGGACCGGGGAAGGCAGAATGTACGAATGGGGACAGGGGCCTGAATTCATAAACAACATGCCGACTTTCCCGCCCGACTATGATCCACGCCTCCGCCCATGGTACGATTCCGCGCTGCGTTCAAAGGGTTTCGCGGTATCCCCGCCGTACCGGTACGCGAGCGTGAACGCCATGGGAATCAGCTGCGTGATCAAGGTCTACGGCGACGATGGAAAGTTCGTTGGTGTATTAGGAATCGATATCCTCCTGGACAATATAAAAACGATACTTACCGACCTTAATATCCCGAAAAGAGGCCGCGCGTTCATCCTCAGCGAAAATGGAGAAATCATAACAGGTAAGCACGAGACTGAGGGGACCAAGGCATTTCCGTTGATGAAGTCAGAGATCCTTAATCTGCAATCCCATCTTACAAAAAAAGAAGGCAAGTTCCGCGTTGGATTCGACGGAGAGGATTCTTTAGTCTATTACCGCCGGAGCGAACCGATCGGATGGTACCTTCTGGTAGCGTTGCCGTACGACGCGGTAATGTTTTCCGTACGACAAACACTATCGCTTATCAGCGTAGTTGAAGTATTGATGATGGCCCTTTTAACCATCGCGCTGAGTATCATTTCCAACCGCCTGATTTCTTCTCCTCTCCATAAAATGGTCACGGTCATTAATAGGATCGAAGCCGGCGAACGAAACGCGCGGATATCGATTCGCTCCAACGATGAATTCGCCCTCCTCGGAAGGGAATTCAACAACTTAGTCGATACCGTTGAGGAATACTCGTCGTCTCTGGAGTCAAAGGTAAAAGAAAGGACCGAAAAACTTCGGGCGTTGCAACGAGAAAATATGCGTCTGCGGGTAAACAAAGAACGACAGCGGATATATCGCGACATGCATGATTCCCTCGGGGCGCAGCTGACGAACATTTTCTTCTGCAACAACGTCGCGCGGAACGCCGTCGCGCGGAACCCGGAAAAGCTGGAAGGACTATTCAACGATATCGAATCAAACTGCACCAAAGCGGTCCAGGATTTGAAAGAAATCATCAGCGGTATGAAACCTGCGAAAGATGATGAGGAGCATTTTATCGAGTCGCTGATAGACAGCATCGGAAACAGACTGTCAAACAAGCGAGTCTCGTTCAGTTCAAAAAACCGGGCGCCGGAAATTGACTCGGAGCTCAGCCCTGAGATGAAAAGCGAATTGCGGAAGGTATTCGATGAGCTGATCAGCAATGTTCTAAAACATTCAGATGCCGAGAAAACGAGCCTTTCCATCGCTATTGAAGAAACGCTCCTAACATTCCGGTTCAAGGACAACGGGAAAGGGTTCGATCCGCAAAATATTTCGACCGGCGGATCGGGACTATCCAATATGGAATACAGGGTAAAGCGGTTGGGCGGTGACTTAACCATCAAAACGAAGCGGGCTAAGGGTACGGAGTTCACGATACGCGTCCCGATTGGAAAAAGCGAAAACCGGGTGCCGGTGTGAATACGGGCACCGACGTGAAACCCATCAAGCTTGTCATTGTTGAAGACCAGAAAGAAGTCAGGGAAGGACTGCGCTACCTCCTTGGCCTTGACCAGCGAATCCAAGTCGTAAAAACCTTTGAACGAGCCGAAGAGCTGCTCGCGTTTCTTCCCGGTCTCTCTCTTCCGGATATGATCCTCATGGACATCGGACTGCCCGGATTAAGCGGCATTGAGGCTACCAGAGCGATACGAAAAAGCTATCCCGATATGCGCGTACTCATACTCACGGTCTTTGAGGATGAGGAAAAACTGCTCGCGTCCATACGGGCGGGCGCGAACGGGTACATCCTGAAGAACACCAAGCCGGAAATACTACTTGAGCAGGTGCTCAGCGCGGCCGCCGACGGTTCCCCCCTCAGCCCTCAGTTGGCACGCAGACTGTTCGACGATATACGCCGCCGCGACGACTCGGAAAACCATGAGGACTACGGCCTTACTCCCCGGGAGAAGGAAATCGTCCGAGATGTTGTGGACGGACTGACTTCACCCGAAATCGCGACGAAGCACAATATTGCGGCCTCCACCGCGAAAAAACACATCCTGCACATCTACCAAAAGCTCGGGGTCGGCACAAAAGCCGAGTTCGTGCGAAAAGCCATACGAGAGAACCTCGCATAAACGACCTTGGATATACACCTTTTGGTGTACATCGCGATATCGATCAGCCGGCGTCCGGGTGCGTATACATCCTACGGTCAATTTCCGGATACCGGGAACGGACCTACCAGAGGGGAAAGGGCGGCAGAATCGCCGCGTAGCCATTCCCTATAAGGAGGTTCGCATGGAAAGCCAGGCGACCGTAAAAAAAGGTATCTTGGGTTGGTATTTCAGTACCAACCTGCTCGCGCGCATACTGATAGGACTTATCCTTGGCGCGATAACCGGTATCGTTTTGGGGTTCTTCCCCAATGCTATTAAACCCTTTGTCGACAACGCGAAGTTCTTCGGCGACATCTTTATCAGAATGCTCAAGATGATAGTTATTCCGGTCATCCTGTTCTCGTTGATCGCCGGAGCGGCCAGCATCGCGCCTTCCCGCCTTGGACGCGTCGGCGTAAAGATCATGAT
>JBAYHM010000116.1:0-12818 GCA_041666155.1 Treponemataceae bacterium | reverse complement strand
GGAAGGAATTGATAGCCCGCGATATCCACCGCAAGTCGCGCCGAGCAAACCGTGCTTTCATTGAGGTGAATTGCGCGGCCATTCCCGACACGCTTATAGAAAGCGAACTTTTCGGCCACGAAAAAGGCGCCTTTACCGACGCGATCACTGGGCGCAAAGGCCGATTTGAGCTTGCTCATGGAGGAACGCTCTTCCTGGACGAAATCGGCGACATGTCTCTGTCCGCCCAATCGAAAGTGCTCAGAGCGATCCAGGACATGAAAATTGAACGCGTAGGCGGGGAAAAGTCGATAGAAGTGGACGTCAGGCTCATCGCCGCGACTAACAAGGATTTGCCGGAAGAGGTACGCCGGGGGCGGTTCCGGGAAGACCTCTATTTCCGGCTGAACGTGATTCCGATCGTCATGCCGCCTCTCCGCGAGCGGACGGAAGATATTCCCGCCCTCGTCACTCATTTTCTGAAGCATTTTTCCGCCGAGAACGTGACTCTGGAAGAGGATGCGCTCCTCTTCTTGAAAAAATATCGCTGGCCGGGTAATGTACGCGAGCTCAAAAATCTCATCGAGCGCATATCGGTTATGTGCGACGAGGAAAGTATCGACCGGGATACGGTGTCACGGCTTCTGGCACGCACCGATACCTCCATACCGAAGACGGTCGTTGCTCCGAAGGATTCGTTGGAGCCTGGTTCCAACCACGATGATTTTTTCACTTTAGGGCTCAACGAGGCACGCGATTTGTTTGAAAAGCGATATATTGAACGCAAACTTGCGGAAAACGGGTATAATATATCCCGGACGGCAGAAGCGATCGGCGTTTATTCGAGCAACCTGCACGCAAAAATAAAGAAATACGGTATAAGGTCGGAACGATGAAAGAACTCACGGAACGCCAGCGGGAAGTGTTATCCTTCATCACATCGTACGTCTCAAAACACTCTTACCCCCCAACCATTCGGGAAATCGCGGATCACTTCTCCATTTCGGTTAAGGGCGCTTACGATCACCTGAGCGCGCTTAAAAAGAAAAATCGTCTACGCTATGGGGACAAACGATCCCGCACGCTTGAAGTCATCAAAAGCGATGAGGATGCCAACGGCGACGACTATCTCAGCGTCCCGATACTCGGGAATGTGGCCGCGGGACGGCCGATTCTCGCCGAGGAAAACTGGGACGGGACCGTACCCGTGCCCCGGTCGATGATCCGCAAGGACGGCTCCTTTTTTGCCCTTCGCGTACGCGGCGATTCCATGGAACGCGCGGGTATCATGGACGGAGACCTTGCCATAATCGAAAAAAAAGAAGTGGCGAAAGACGGCGACATTGTCGTCGCGGTGGTGGAAGAAGCGGTAACGCTCAAGCGCTTCTTTAAAGAAAGCTCCCGTATCCGACTGCAAGCGGAAAATCCGGTTTATTCCCCCATCTATTGTCGTGACGTTCGCATCCTCGGCAAACTAGCCTGTCTTATGCGTAGGTACGCGTAGGCGCCATGTCCGCGGGAAGAAACTATCTCTACATCGGCCCCGAAATCGGGGAACGAAAAGACGCTATAGACGCGATCCGGACCGCCTTAAAAAAGAGTTCAGGCGGTCAACTAGAGGAACATTCCTTCTACGCAGGCGAAACGAGGATAGGAGACTTCGCGTCGGTCCTCATGAACGCCTCGCTCTTTTCCGAAACGCGTCTGGTCCTCTTAAAAAACGCGGAACTGGTCAAAAAAAAAGAAGACGTCGACCAGATTGCCGACTACCTGGCTTCTCCCGCCGACGACACGACGCTCATACTCGTTTCCGACGAAACCTCAATTGACAAACGCCTGGAAGCGGCGATACCGAAAGACGGGAAACGTGTTTTTTGGGAAATGTTCGAAGACCGGAAGACCGAATGGGTTTCTTCTTTTTTCAAGCGAGAAGGATTCCCCATCAGTCCCGACGCGGTGGAGTCGGTGCTTGAACTGGTGGAAAACAACAGCGATGCGCTCAGACAGGAATGCGGCCGACTCATTCTCTTCCTGGAAAAAGGGAAAAGGATCGAGGCGGAGGACATCGAGCGGCTCCTGTCCCACACGAGGGAAGAATCAGCCTTCACTCTTTTTTCCCGCATCGCCGCCGGCGACCTGGAAAAAGCGTTGGAAGCGGTGCGAACGTTGCTGGCCGCTAAAGAGGCGCCGGTCCAGATTCTGGCCGGTCTCGCGTGGTGCTTCCGGCGCTTAAGCGATTACGTGTACCTTGTCGACTCAGGCCGACTCAATGACTTTGAACTGCGAAAGGCAGGGCTCTCGTCCAAAAAAGCCCAACGGGATTACGCGACCGCCGCCCGCCGCTACGACGCGGCCGCCGTGGAGCGCTGCGTCGCCCTCCTAGCCGAGTACGACGTGACCCTACGGGCCTCCGGCTCCGCGCTCGAAGATACGCTCATGGACCTCTTCGTCTACAAACTCATCGCCGACAGCGGCAACCCCCTCGCCCGCGCCGACTACAGGCTTTAATACCTACATCACTTCGTAGATGTTGCACTTCAGGTAGAGCGATTCGTCGTAGCCGATGAGGATCGGGTGGTCGCTCGACTGGTACCGGGATTCAAGAAGGCGAAGGCGACGTCCCGCGTCGCGCGAGGCGTCGGCTACGATGGACTTGAAGCGGGCCTCATCCATCGCGTAGCTGCAAGAGCAGGTGACCAGTACGCCGCCGCGGTCCAGAAGATTCATCGAGCGCAGGTTGATCTCCTTGTAGCCGCGGATCGCGCCTTCCAAGGCTGAACGCGATTTGGCAAATGCCGGAGGGTCCAGCACGATGAGACCGAAATGTTCTTTTGCCCTTTCATAGGAACGCAACAAGTCGAAAACGTTTCCCTCAACTGAAGCGACGCGGTCGGCGACGCCGTTGAGAACCGCGTTTCGCGTCACCGCGGCAAGCGCATGCGCCGACGAATCAACACAGACGACCGATGTGGCCCCCGCGCGCGCCGCATGGATGCCGAAGCCGCCGGTATTGCAGCAGGCGTCCAGCACGCGCCGACCTTGAGCGTAGGAAGCGGCCGCGGCTCGGTTTGCTTTCTGGTCCAGGAAATGGCCTGTTTTCTGTCCGCCGATGAGATCCACGGCAAAGGGTAAGCCGTTTTCAAAAATAAGTATGCCGCCCTCGGGATAAGCGCCGGAAAGAATCTCGGTCCTGAGCGGCAGGCCTTCCAATTCACGAACATGCGCTTCGTCGCGCTCGACGACGCCGGAGGGAATACCGAGAGATCGCCCGGTGACCGGGTCGGGGAACGCGAGCGTCTCTTCCAACGCGCCGAGTATGTCCTCCCGCCTCTGGTCCATGCCGTAGGTGAGAAATTGGACGGAAAGCCAGGATCGCGGTGGCCCGAGTCGAGCCTTCAATGCGGTAGCATCGGGTAATTCACCAACATCGGCCAAAGGCCAACCGACAAAGCGGTCCACCACAAGGCCGGGAAGGAAATCAGCTTCCGCGAACGCGATGCGGCAGGATTCCGTTTCCAGGTCAAAGTCATGTCGGCGCCGTTCAGTGGACTCCCGCAGACGACGCTTGAAAAAGCCCCTATCCACCCCTTCCTTTGACGGTGAAAAAAGACGCGCCCGAATTTTAGAATTTGGGTTCACGAACGCGCGTCCCAGATATTCCTTGCGCGAACTTTCCACGTCCGCCAGGCCGCCCGGTTCAAGGACGCCTTCCGGCAGCGAAACCACCGACGCGATCTCGTTATCGAACACCCACGGGTGACCGGCCTTGATCCGGTCATCCTCGCCGGGTTTTAGTATAATCCTGTTCATTTGGTCGCTCGCCTCCGGACGACGAATTCCCGACGGGGCGCTCTCTGGGCGATTTCCACACCTTCCCGCACGGATTCGTAAATACGTTCTTGTACCCTAAATACTTCTTCGCCCGGTTTAGGGACGATTTTTTTCCATTTACCATCCGATCCTAATTCGCTCGCGCGGTCGTTATCGCGGAAATACAGCTCCACCGTTTCCTTCAATCGCCGCTTCAGATCCTCCTGAAGGATGGGGAACATCAGTTCGATACGCCGGTCAAGGTTCCGAGGCATCCAATCCGCGCTGGAGAGATAGACCTCATCGGCGCCGCCGTTGGCGAAGTAGAAGACACGCGCGTGTTCCAGATAGCGATCCACGACACTCACGACGCGAATGTTTTCCGAAAGACCGACGACGCCGGGAACAAGCATGCAGATGCCGCGAACGTTGAGCAGAATCTGCACGCCTGAGCGGGAAGCCCGATACAACGCGTCAATGACCTCAATATCAGCCAAGGAATTCATCTTGGCGATAATCGTACCTGTGTATTCTTGCGAAGAACGCTTGGCCTCACGCTCAATGAGAGAAATGAGACGATGCTTGAGCTCGTTAGGCGCCATTACCAGGGAACGCATGGTTTGTACGGCCGAATAACCGGTGATCATGTTGAAAAAAAGGCTCGCCTCGTAGGTAAGGTCGTCGTTGGCGGTAAAGAGCGCGAGGTCCCCGTAGAGCCGCGCGGTCTTATCGTTATAGTTACCGGTGGAAAGATGAAGATATCGCTTCACACCGTCCGTTTCGCGCCTGACCACCAAGCACGCCTTGGCGTGAACCTTGAGCCGCGCGATCCCGTACACGACGATGACGCCTGCCTGCTCCAAACGCGAAGCCCAGGCGATATTGCGGCCTTCGTCGAAGCGCGCCTTGAGTTCAACAAGCGCGGTAACCTGTTTGCCGTTCTGCGCGGCAGTTTCCAAAGCTTTGACGATGGGGCTGTCGCCCGATGTCCGGTAGAGCGTCATCTTGATTGCCAAAGTTTGCGGATCGGAGGCGGCGTCGGAAACGAAACGAACGACCGGTTCAAAGGATTCATAGGGTAATTGAAGGAGTACATCTCCGCTTCGGATACGGTCCCACAAGGGCTCATCTTCGGGGAGATCGGCAGACCACCAGTTTTTCCACGCTTTTTCCCGTAAATGGTCATAACCTTTAGTCTGAACGAGTTCCAAAAGACCGCGCAGATCGATAGGACCGGGCATCTCGTACACGTCGTCGGCATCCAATTCCAAGCGCTTGGTCAGTTCGTCCCTGAGACGCGGACTGTCCGCGGAAATTGACAGCCGCACCGGGTACGACTGCTCCCGACCGACCAGCACCTCCTCCATCGCCTCAATGAAATCCTCATCGCGTTCCTCATCCACTGAAAAATCGGCATCTCGGGTTACTTTGAAAAGCGTCGTTTCCACAACGTTCCATCCGGGGAACAAGCGATATCCCCAGGTCATAACCACGTCATCCAAAAGGGCAAACTGCGTTTTACCCGCCGTTTCGATCGGCAGCCAGACGATCCGGTCAAGACTGGGCGGAATCTGCACGACGGCGATGCGCTCCTCTCCGGCCCCCTGGGCGGGATGAAGGATGAAAGCGGCGTTGAGACGAAGGTTGCCGGTAAACGGGAACGCGGTGTCTTCCTCCACTCGCAGCGGCGTGAGGGACGGGAAGACCTCGCTTTGAAACAAGGCTTCCAGAAATGAAAGATGAGCGGAGGTATAGGCTCCCGGCCGTACAAGCTCCAAACCTTCCCGCGCAAGAGCCGGCAGGATTTCACGCATAAGGCAGGAGTATTGCTTAGCGCCAATGCTGCGGATACGACTAGAGCACGCCTTGAGCTGCTCCTCAGGCGTCATTCCCGAGGGATCCTTCTCGGCACCGGCCCGCAAAGCGCGCTTGAGCGCAGCCATGCGAACCATGAAGAATTCATCAAAGTTGGAGGCGACGATCGCCATGAATTTCAGCCGTTCAAGCGGCGGTAGATCAGTTCGTCGCCCTTCTTCCAGCACGCGCGCGTTGAATTCGATCCAGGAAAGATCGCGGTTAAAATACCGCGGGTTCGAATCCTTCATAAAAACCGTCCTTTCACGTGAGAACTACCTTATAGCCGAACACATCTTGGAAAATGTCGGCCTTTTCCTTCAAACCGAGCCGCTCGAGCGATAAGTCATGGCGACCCGAGGTTCGGAGCACAACCGTATCGGACTTCCGCTCCACTTCGAAGGTATCGAGGCGCTGGGAGTGGCCGCGGTCAAGCGCGTCCGCGACGCGGAGCAGTGACGACAATTTGAGCACCAGCATCCGCTCCTCACGCTGCAAGGCGATGAATGAAATATGAGTTGAATTGGGCGCCGACTTCCGGTGGTAGCGAACAACGTTTGAAATGACATCAAGGTCATCTCGATGAAGACCGAATATTTCCGAATTGGCTACGATGTACTGGCTATGCTTATGGTGCCCCGAATTGCGGATGAACATACCGACGTCGTGGAGTATGCCCGCGACTTCCAATAGAAGCCGCGCCCGCCTATCCATCCCGTGTTCGGCTTTCAGCGCATCAAACAAGATGAGGGAAAGCTTGGTGACGTGAAGGCTGTGTTCCTCATCATAATGATACTTCCGTCCGAGACTTACCGCGGACGCGATAATCTGCGTATAGAATTCTTCCTGCAGTTCCGGATCGACGCCGGACGCGAGCGTAATAAGCATCCCTTCCCGGATCGAGACGTTCGGGACGATAATTTCCGTCGCGGCCGTCTCCTCAAGGAAAAGCTTGTAAGTAAGAAGCCCGGGGATCATTCCTTCAGCTTCCGCGTAGGGAATACGCAGTTTCTGCACGCACTCTTCCACCGTGTATCCCTGAATGCGTTCGACGAAGGTGTTGAAGGCCTCCCGCGATATGATCGCGCAGTTCTCATTCAGTTCAACCCCAAGCCGGGACGCGGCGAGCCGCACATCGGAACCCGCCATTATGAAAGTGCGCACATGCGTAAGATCAAGCTCATCATTAAGACTTTCGCACGTACTGCGCACCTGGTCTTTCAAAAATCGCTGCAGATAACGGTTGGTCGAACCCATTGCCTGCTGGACTTGCTGGTCGATCAGGATAGTCCCAAGCCGGATGCTGTGCGCCGCGACCATTTTGCCGCGACGCAAGAGCATCATTTCAGTGGAACCTCCGCCAACCTCGATAATGATGGAATTTGAGCGGGAAAATTGCGGACGGTCATCCTTGAGAGCATAGCGAACGGCCAAGTACATGAGGCGGTTTTCCTCGATCCCCTCAACAACATTGATGCGAAATCCCGTCTGCATGAAAACCCGGTCGGAAAAAGTGTCGCGGTTTCGGGCTTCTCTGAGCGCGCTGGTCGCTATGACATGCACATCGCTCGGGACGATACCCCAGCCCGCGATCATTTCCTGAAAGCCGTTAAGGATCGCCAGGCAAGCCAATACGGATTCGCGCGCGATGAGCCCCGTCGTGAACACGTCGCGACCGAGGGAATGCGGTTTGCCGGCGCGATCGATGACGCGCCAAGCGCCATCCTGGTCGATTTCGGCAATCACCATACGTATGCCGGTGGAGCCGAGCTCGATGACGGCGACAATTTTTTTTATGCCACTCATACCTCAATCCTTGTCTTAAAGCTTAGCCGATTGGCCGTTTTAATGACAGGCGCGACGTATTCGAAATCGGTTAATAGTTCACCGCCGCAACAAAACAAAAAAGCGGCTTGCGCCGCCTTTTTTCATAACGCCGCTCGCCGCTAAACTACAACTTATCGATGAGCATCGAACATTTTCCCGAAGGTATCGGCAAGGTCTTCTTTTTTTTGCCGAGAATGTTGATCGTGAAATAATAGAGCTTTTCGCTCTCCATATGGATTTCCCAACCCCGTCCGCTCTTGTTGGACAGGATGGTGATCATATTCCTTTTGAGGGACAAGTTTTCAATTCCCATGATCTCAAGGTTGGGAATGATCCAATCAACCGTCTTCCGCGGCAAGGAAATGGAAAGACCGACGATGTTCTCTATCATAAGGCAAATAGTGGAAAGCCCCGAGTAAGCGAGAAATTGAGGACGAGGAAACTCGCTTTTGTCGGTCCACTTTGCCGGTCCTTCTTTCTGGGGAAGGTAGGCTTCCCAGAGGTTGCCCTTCTGGTGATTGCCTTCCGGATGCATGGAGTCCAGCACATAATACAGGTGTCGGATGGCGCACTCACGCGCCAAATCCCAACGGTTGTACTTTTCCAGGCCCTTGATAACCATAAAAGTAAACGGCGGGAACACCGAACCGCGATACCCGTTGCCGTCCGGCTCGAAAGAAGGCTCGCTGACGGCGACCGTCGGAAACGGGTGTTCCGAACCGAAATCACCCGGATCGGAGAGACGATCAATGATGCGTTCGGCTTTATCGTCATTGGGGATCTCCGCGAGTAGAGGCCAGTAACCGGCAATAGTTTTAACTTTTAAACGTTTTTCATCGGCGTCCAGGTCGTAGTAGAAGCCGTCTTCATTATCCCACATGAGCGAATTGATGCGCGTCTTCAACGAGAAATAGAGTCTCTTATATTGAAAACTGGTTTCTTTGTCGTTGAGAATATCGCCCATCGCCGAGATGTACAGCGCGTTGACGGCCATTGCGGAATTGAAATCCACCAGATACTTGGCTTTTTCGCGCGGAGCGTTTTCCATAGTCGTGGCGACCAAAGGAACCGCGTAAAGTCCATTCGGCTGCTTGAAAGTAGCATCCAACCACGAGACGTATTTCTGTAGAATAGGCAACACGTCTTTTACGCGCTTTTTGTTCGCGGTTTTATGGTAAAGATTGTATTCAGCCCAGGCGAACAAAGGAAGTCCGACGCCTTCAGGATTGGATGCGTCGACCACGGGCGCGCCCGTTTCGGTGTCGTATTTGTTACGTATCGCGCCGTTTGGTTCCTGTTTCGAATAGAACAGGTCCAAGGTTGGATGAGCCTGATATATACGATTCGAATAAACCAAAAAAAATGAGGAACAGATTGCGTCGAATTGTTCGACCGTTGGACTGCCGGGATACCCGAAGAACTTTCCATCAAAGCCGCTATCCGGACCGCCGGAAAGCCAGCAGTCTTGGATCCAAGCCCAGGTCCTATCGTATATATCCACGAAATCCTGATCGTAAAAGTGGACTTTAGGGAAGTCGCGCTTCGTCACGGGATCTCCTTATTGTAACTTCTCATTGTACTATCGACCGGAGAAAAAGCAACTGTTATCTTAGGTCGTTATCCGCGGGTGTTGCGAGCGTGATATATGGATTTGCATGCTGTTCCTGCGTCTAACAGAGAGTACTGGAACATGTCCGAAAAGTCAAACGAAAACGTCCCTTCTATCGAAGAACCTTGACATATGGTGCGCTCGAGCGCATAGTACGCCAGGAGAACGACTTGTTTAAATCCCATATTGCCCTTGAAGTCCGCGTTCTACTGCTGACCGGAGTCAAAGCGTTCTGCCCTTGCGTACGGGGAACTGACGGTTCTGTCGGCTCTTGTCCCATTTGCCGAAAAGAAGAGGGCGCGAAGCCGCACCTGAACACGGCCGCCGCGCGAAAAGCGTACGCCGTTGCCCGGGCACTCGGCTGCACTATCATAAAAACCCCACGTTTTGAACGCAATCTGAGCACTCCTGAATTACCTCCAGACTATCGTTTATCCTGTTTATCCCTAAAAATAGGAACAGACGGAATACTGGACATCAGCTTTCATCGCCGAAAAAAGAACATCAGGATAGCCGAGATTCGGGTGGAGGAAGACGCCGGACGGCTCACCCATTCGGGAAACCAGACGCGGATGGACTATTCCAACGTCGGCATGCCGAGCCTTCGCATTCGGACTGAGGCCGACTTTGATATCGGCGAGGAAGCGGAAGTGTTTCTTTCCGACCTCCGCAGAAAAATTCAATACTTGGAAATCATCCCAGGCGTACCGGTTGAAAGCGTAATCCGCTGTAACGCGCACGTCGCCATTGTCCCCTACCCCGAAACACCTATCGATTTCGTCAAACTTAGAAACCTCAACTCGTTCAACTTTGTACGCAAGGCCGTAAACGCAGAACTTGGCAGACAAGAAGATATTATCGCCAACGGGGGTAAGATCGTAAGCGAAAGTCGTATTTGGAACGAAACCAAGAACTCGACGGAATCTTTCCAAAAAAGAAAAGCGGAGGATAAGAATCGGTTTGAGGAACTGCCCGCGTTTGAGCCTTTCGCCCCGGGACCCGAGGTCCTTGAGGCAATGGACGCCTTCATCGTCGAACTTCCCGGAGCGCGACGCGACAGAGTCGCCGAAAAATATGGCCTGACGCTGCGCGAAGCTGAGTTCATCTGCGACGAAAAAAGCCGCGCCGATTATTTCGAACGTGCTGTCGCGGCCGGTACGAGCGCGCGCGAAGTGTTTCAATGGCTCGCGTCTTTTATCGTCAAGGAACTGAAGCGAACCCAACAAACAATTGGAAATGAAGCGTTGGCGCCCGAACGCCTGTCCGCGCTCTTGGCTATGATGGACGATAAACGCATTCATGCGGGAATCGCGAAACAGGCTATCGCCGCGGCCTTGGAAAGCGGGAAAGATCCGGTTGAGATCGTCAAGGAAAAAGGCTGGGAGCAGCTGACTGATAGGACCGCCATTGAAACGATCGTTCGCAAAATCGTTGCCGCAAACCCGATGGAAGTGCGCCGCGTACGCGACGGCGACGCGCGGCCCATTCGCTTCCTGACCGGAAAAATCATGAAAGAATCCAACGGGTTGGCTGAACCGACCCTGGTCAAGGAAATACTCCGCGAGGAACTATCCGTATCGCTCGTGTATATTCTGTCCATGGGCGGGGCGATTTCCGGCCGCCGCGCGGAAGACGGCGCGGTTGAACCCGGCGACGAGCGCGCCCTCCGCGACCTCCTGTCGGGCAGCGATCTGAACGCGGGCATTCGTTTTGAATCGATACAAGTCGGCCGTCTCCTGTCGGAGGAAATAACGCCCTCCGATTGGGCTGCGCTCATCACGGCCATATCCGACAAGCTCAATTCAGGCACAGCCAACGGCATTGTCGTCGCGCACGGGACCGACACGCTCCCGTACACGGCGCCGCTCCTCTACTGGCTTTTCGCCGACGCGGGAGCCCCCATCGTTCTCGCGGCATCCTCGACGCCGCCCGGGGGATCCTCCGAAGCGACCGACACGATACGGCAAGCTATCGCCCTCGCTTCCGAAAAAAAAACCGGCGTCTACGTCGTCCACGGCGGAAAAGTACTTTCCCCGCTCAATTTGAAATTTGAGCGTATCGGATACGACGGTTTTAGAAACTGGAACATGAAGGAACCGGTCTTTACAGGCAGTTCTCTCCTGACCGGCCTCTTGGAAGCGGACCAGTACGTGCTTGCGCAATTATTGGAAGACGCCGTCAATTCCATGTGCGTAATCCGCGTGTACCCGGGTCTCCGCGCGGATTACCTAACCAGCCTTATGGACCTCGGCGTCAGAAAATTCTTCCTTGAATTGTACGATACGGGAACAGCAAGTTTCCGCGAAGGCCCGTATTCCCTTAAAAGAGCCTTTACGATCGGCAGGCGGAAAAACGCTAAATTTTTCTGCAGTTCGCAACAGGAAGGCTTTGTCGATTTCAAGGGGTATTCGACATCTCGCGAACTGTGGCGAGAAGGCGCGGTCCCGATGGGAGGGCTCACGACCGAGTCGGCAGTCGCCCGTTATCTTGCGGCGAGCATCATCGCCGACAGCGAAGAAGAACTGGAGAGTCTAATGGACGGTGCGGAGACGGAACGGGCAATCGATCTGCCATCGCGTTGAACGCTAGAAGCCTTGGCCCATCGTTTCCCAGAAGATAGCGGCCGTCTCGTCGCTTACCGGGTCTGCTCGCAAGCGGTAGACGCAGCAGTTTTCGATCGGAACCAGAGGGAACCAGGTTCGGGAGCCAAAGGTGGATCGGATAAGCCATTGCAGGAAACCGCCGTGGGTCACCGCGACGACGCACGACGCGTCAGTTTTTAGGGCCGTATCGCGCAGCAGCATCCAAGCGCGAATGGCCCGCGCATAGAGCGCTTCTTCACGTTCGGCGCCTGCGACCCCTTCCCAACTGCGGGACCGAAACCGTATCCATTCCTCCCCGTTTTTTTCCCGTATTTCATCCCAAGATCGCCCGGTGAAAGTCCCCGTATCCAGTTCCGTCAATTCCTCGCGAACCGAAGGTGGCTTCAAGCCCGCCATGCGGGCCGCGATTTCCGCCGTTTCACGCGCTCGGGAAAGCGGAGAACAGAGCATCACGGCATCAGAATATGCGGCGAGTGATCTGCCTACGTCTGCCGCCTGCTCCCGTCCAATATCTGAAAGAGGATACTCCTTGCGCCCTTGAAAGATTCCAGAGGCGTTCCCCTCGCTCCGGCCGTGCCGAATCAAAACGAAATGGGTTGGCCTCTTGAGTCTCGCAAAAAAAGCTCCGTCCACCGAAGGAAGCGTTTCATAGCCATCCATCAGTAGAAAATCCTGATGTGTTCGGTGGCCGATTTATGCTTCATTTTGAGCAACAGCGTTTGTTCCGACTGTGAATACGCCCAACCCGACGAATCATAACGTTCGAATCTAGCATCCGTGGAAAAGTCGATCCCATACAGCTCGATTTTCACAAACGGTTTAACGCCGCGCAGAATCATGAAATGAGATTCACCGACCGGGAAGTCCACGGCAATGTCGATAACATTTGCCTCACGCTTCGCCGACGCGGACGCGGCGGTCCACGCCCAGACGCTTGATCCACCATCCGGCACGAGTGGAATAGCTCGCGGGAGACGGGCTTCACCTACGACGATCTTAAATACACGCGCGGAAGAAATCCGGGTTGCGCCGCCGACCGCGGCGTCCGAACCATCGGGGAGGGAGGCCTCAGTCGGTAAAGTCCCCGACGCGTCGGAAAGCGACAGAGCGGAAAGGGTGAGACTACGACCTATATC
>JBAYHM010000115.1:0-12964 GCA_041666155.1 Treponemataceae bacterium | reverse complement strand
GTTCGGTGCAGCGAACGTCAGAAGCTAGTCTCGAAAACGCGGCGGGAAAGCGGAATCCGCTTGAGGACGTCCTCCACCCCGATGTTACGGTGGGCGTTCTCCCGAATGAAGGCTACGGCCGCCGAGACGTGCCGATCCTCCACCGCGACGATATCCGTAGACATCCGCTTCTCGATGCCGAGCGGCTTGATGGAGATCTTTTCCTCAGTGAACGCCTCGCCGGCCATCATGCGCTTCAAGAGCGACGCGGCGATATAGCCGGTCTGCCGGGTATTCGGAATCACGCTGGTAAGCGAAGGATACGCGAGGTCGCAGAGCAGCTCGTCGTTGTCCACGCCGACGACGGCGACTTCGTCTGGAACCGACAGATCGTGATATCTGCATATCTCAAGCAATTGCTGAGCGCAGGCATCGTAGCCCGCGAAGATACCGATGGGCTTAGGAAGATCCTTGAGCCAGGAAAAAATCCGATCGCGTTCCTTATACCAGTTCACCTGGGACTGAGTTCTATTAGGCAGATTGAATATGTGCGGGGCGAACCCCATGCGCTGCGCCAATTTCCGGAAGTAATGGCAGCGCCAACGCGACCAGTTGTAGGCGGGATCGCCGAAAAAAGCCAAATTCCGCAGCCCGCAGCCAATCAGGTGATCGACGGCCAATTCCGTAATCGCCGCGTCGTCGGTCTCCACCCACGGGATTCCGCGCATCAAGCGCGCCGCGCTCACGTCCACCGTCGGAACCTTCATCCTCCGCACGATATCGGCGATCGCCTCGGTCTCTATGCGCGCGATCACCCCGTCGCCGTCCCAGTCGGGCGGGAAGGACGCATCGACCTCGTGCCGACCGTGCTCCGCCAGGTAGATCGACCAGCCCCGCTCGTCCCGGATGAAATCCCGCAGGCCGTGCAGTATGCCGCGGGCGTAAGCGTTTGAGGTTTCGATGATTAGAGCAACGTTTTTCCGTTCGGTCACGAACCTATCATAACCCGAATTGTTAAATATCGCAATTTTACATGCCCAGGTAAAAAAACACAAATAAGAAGCGCAAAGCTTCATCGACGGCGCAATAAAGCGCCCCTATACTGCATTTATGAAAACGAGCCGGTCGCTCCGGGCGAGGATCGTAAAGCACCGCATCCTATTACTCATGGTCCTCCCCGCCTTCATTTATTTGCTGATCTTCCGCTACGGCCCGATCGCCGGGGTCTCCATCGCGTTTATAGATTTCAAGGCGAAGATCGGGCAGAGCTTTTTCCAAAGCATCCTGACCAGCCGCTTCGTCGGTCTGGAATTCTTCAAGGAATTCCTGACGAGCATGACGGGCCTCCAGATTCTCCGCAACACAATCGTCATAAGCCTCTATAAGATCGTGATAGGGTTCCCCGCGCCGATCATCCTTGCGCTGCTACTGAACGAAGTCCGGAACCCTCTCTTCAAACGAGTCGTCCAGTCGATCACCTACCTGCCGCACTTCATCTCCTGGGTGATCCTCGCCGGCATCATCCGCATGATGCTTTCGCCCGATTTCGGCGTGATCGTTCCGGTCTTTCGCTTCCTCGGCATCCCGGTCATAAATCTCCTCGGCGACACGAGTTATTTTCGGGGCCTTCTCGTGGCTACCGATATATGGCAGGGAATCGGTTGGGGGTCGATCATCTACCTCGCCGCACTGTCGGGCCTGGATCCCCAGCTTTACGAAGCCGCCGCTATCGACGGGGCCGGCAGAATCCGGCAGCTCTTCGCCGTCACGCTGCCGGGCATCGCCTCCACCATCGTGATCATGCTCATCCTGCGGACCGGCACCATCCTGGACGCCGGCTTCGACCAGATCTTCAACATGCAGAACGCTGCGGTGCTCTCCGTTTCTGACATCATCGATACGCACATCTACTCCAAAGGAATTCAAGAAGCGCGCTTCAGCTATACGACGGCTGTCGGTCTCTTCAAATCGGTTTTCGGCCTATCGATGGTACTGCTTACCAACTTCGCGGCGAAGCGATCCGGTCAGCAGGGCGTTGTGTAGGAGCGGCCATGGCGAGCATCAAAACGTCCGCGGGATACCGGATCTTCTCCATTCTGAACAGCGCGTTTCTAATCGTTCTCTGCCTGGTGACGCTGTATCCGTTCATCCACATCACGTCCATTGCCTTCAGCACCTACCCGGAGGCCATCCGAACGGGACTTCACTTATTTCCCCGCGAAGTCGACTTCGCCTCAATGAAGAAGGTCTTCGGGTCGCCGGATATCTGGCAGGCCTATTACAACACCCTCTGGCGGACGGTCGTCGGAACTACGCTTTCCGTGATCACCACCGGCATGGCCGCCTACGCGCTTTCCAAAAAAGACCTTCCTTTCAAACGCGTCATCATGGGACTTTTCCTTTTCGCTATGTACTTCTCCGGGGGGATCATCCCGAACTTCCTGCTGATGCGTTCGCTCAATCTGCTCAACAGCAGCTGGTCGATGGTTCTACCGTCCCTGGTCTGGGGCTTCAACATCATCGTTATGAAAAATTTCTTCCTTTCCATTCCCGACAGCCTTGAGGAATCCGCCCAACTGGAAGGGGCTTCCGAACTCGTCATCTTCTTCAAGATTGTCGTCCCCCTCTCCCTTCCGGTAATCGCCACGGTAGCGATGTGGATGGGCGTCTACCACTGGAACGCCTACTTCGACAACCTGATCTACATCACCGACCGCAACAAGTACGTGCTCCAACGGATGATCCGCAGCCTGATCATCGACGCGAACATGTCCGGCATGGAATCCATGAACGACGCGAGCATCCTGTCGCCCGAATCCCTCAAGGGGGCGACGATCCTCATTTCTACCATCCCCATCCTCTTGGTGTATCCCTTTGCGCAGAGGTATTTCATCAAAGGGGTGATGATCGGCGGCGTCAAAGGGTAAGGACGCCTCATAGTTTGCCTGGAACAATAAAGGAGGACGATCATGAAGAGACTGCTTATCACCGCGGCGATGCTTTGCCTATTCACGGCCGCTGTTTTCGCGGCAGGATCAAAGGACTCTGGGAAAAAGCCGGCGGAAGCGGACGGCGCGCAGGAGATCACTTGGATGATCCACATGGACTTGGCGACCAACAAGTCATGGACGACCACCGCCCTTCCCGCGCTGCTCAAGAAGTACGGGTACAACGTCAAGTTCAAGATAATCGAGATGGGTACGCACAACGGTACCGAATACTACGAAAAGCTGAAGACCTACATCGCCTCAGGCGGCGCGCCTGCGGACATCATGCACCTTGCCGGACTGCAGCAGCCGGCCATCGACGCGAACTGGTACGCCGAGATCAACGAAGACCAGATTAAGAAGAACATGCCCAAATACTACGCCAACGCCAAGAAGATTTACGAGAAGATTTTCGCGTACGGCAAGGACGCGGCTACCGGCAAGTTGTACGGATTGGTCTCCTGGAACATGTTCGGACCGAACCGGCACACCATGGTGTACCGTCAGGACTGGCTGGACCAGCTAGGGATGAAAGTCCCGGCCACAATCGGCGATTTCGAGCAGTTCCTGCGCAAGACGCGGACCGTCGACTTCAACGGCAACGGCCAAAAGGACGAGTACGGTTACACTTCGGGCGCTAATTCTCCCCTCTCCGGCTTCCAGGAGGTATTCGGCGCCTACGGGGTCATGCCTCTGGTCTGGATGGTCAAAGACGGCAAAGTTCAGCGCGGCGAGACCCTTCCCGGTTCTAAGGAAGCCCTGGCGACGCTCGCAAAATGGTACGCCGAGGACCTGATACCGCGCGGAGTCGGCACGACCGAGACCCGGCGCGACGGCTTCAACCAAGGTATCCGAGGCAGCTACGGCCAGGCGGACGGCTACGCGCCCGCCCTAGTCAAGGGCGGACAAAACTACGAGGAATTCTATAAGATGCAGCCCAAGGGCATCATGCTTCCCGCGCCAAGCTTCAAGGGTCCGCGCGGCGAGTGGGGCACCCTGGAATGGGGCCCGCGCAAATACTCAGTCAGCTTCGGATCGCATTTACAGAAGGATCCGGCTAAAATCGAGATGCTGATGAAGATGCTTGAGACCATCGCCGTCAACGAGGACACCTTCGTCGCCTCGATGCTGGGGGAAAAGGGCAAGCACTGGAACTTCACAGATCCCGCCAAGTCGAGCGGCGCCACCAAATTCCTGGACCCTTATACCGAATTCAACAAGCGGCTGGACGAAGTCGGCGTCCGCGAGATGTCGGAAAGCGCCTACGGCCCCGTATGGGTCGAAGACGTCTACAACAAGTTCCTCGATCCACTAGCGGTCGAGTACTCAAAGCACAACCCGGGCTACTACGACGCCCTCATGACCATTCCCTTCGCGACGCAGAACAAGTACGGACTCGACCTTGAAAAGATGACCAAGGAAACCTACCTTGCCATCATCACCGGTAAAAAGCCGGTGAGCGAGTTCGATTCCTACGTCCAAACCTGGATGAAGAACGGCGGCGAGGAAATGACGAAGGCGGCTCAGGCCTTCTACGACAAGGTATTCAAGTAAATCGCGGATTTTTCGGGGCGCCTCGGATGCAACCGGCTTCCGAGGCGCCCCGGCCGTTTCGATTCGCGCAACTTCGGAGGAACATTAAATGGCTTCAAGGCATCCGGTGCGGGTAGGCATCGTCGGACTCGGGTTCGGCAAGGAGTTCATCCCAATCTACCAGGACTACGGAAAAAGCGAGGTCGTCGCGATCTGCAAGCGGGACAAGGCTGAACTAGAGGCCGTCGGGGATGAGTTCTCCATCAAGCACCGCTACACCAAATATGAGGACATGCTCAAGAACGACGAGATCGACGCGATACACGTTGTTACGCCGATCCTGGACCACGCCTACATGTCCGAGGCGGCGCTCCAGGCGGGCAAGCACTGCGCGTGCACCGTCCCAATGGGTATTTCCATCGACGAATTGAAGAAGATCGTGAACGCGAAGAAAGCCTCCGGCAAATACTACATGATGATGGAGACCGCCGTTTTCACCCGCGAGTTCCTCTACGCGAAGAACCTCAAGGATACGGGCAAGCTCGGCCGCATTCAGTTTCTCCGCGGCTCCCACCAGCAGGACATGGGACTCAAGGGCTGGCCGGACTACTGGACCGGATTCCCGCCGATGCACTACGGTACCCACGCGATCGGGCCGCTGCTCTGCCTTGCCGGCGCACGGGCGGAAAGCGTTGTCTGCCACGGTTCCGGCTCGGTGAACGAGGAGCGGCGCAAGAAATATGGTTCACCGTTCGCGGTGGAGACGGCTGCCTTCAAGCTCGAAGATTCCAACCTTATCGCCGAGGCGACCCGATCGCTCTACGAGACGGTCCGGCAATACCGAGAGAGCTTCGATGTGTACGGCGACAAACTCTCCTGGGAATGGTCGCAAGTTGAGGAGGAGAACCCCGTCGTCTTCGAGGGCGGAGAAACGTACCGGCGGGTACAGGTTCCTGATACGGATTATCTGTTGCCCAAGGAGATCGCCAAGTATACCCTGCGAAATCAAGTGATCGACACGAACCACGTATCCTTCATACAGGGCGCGGGGCACGGCGGAAGCCACCCGCACTTGGTGCACGAATTCATCAGCTCGATCGCGGACGGCCAGGAACCTATGCCCGACGCCTATCAGAGCGCCAACTGGACCGCCGCGGGCATCTGCGCCCACGAGTCGGCCATGCGCGGCGGCGAACGCGTCTTGATACCTGATTTCAGCAAACTGTAGAGAGGCTGTTATGATCGGAATACTTGGAGTCGGAGCCATGGGCGGAGCGATCGCCGGCACCCTCGCGCGGAATTTCCTCGATGTATGCGTCTTCGACCTTGATGCCGAACGGGTGCGCCGGGCCGTCGCGCTGGGCGCGGTCGCGGTTTCCGACGCCGAGACCTTGGTGAAGACCTGCGACCCGGTGCTGGTGAGTCTTCCGAAATCGGAGACCTTCGTCGCCGTCGCACAGAAGACCATCCTGCCGAACGCGCGCGCCGGCCAGACCATCATCGATCTGGGTACCACGATCGCGGAGGACGCCCGCCGGCTGTGCGCGCGCTTCGCGGAGAAGGGCGCGTTTCTTCTGGACGCGCCGGTGAGCGGCGGCCCCATCGGGAGCGCGCAGGGAAACCTGTTCATCTTCGTCGGCGGTGACAAGGACGCTGCCGCCGCACAGTGGCAGCTGCTCGGGAAGATCGGCAAGGGCCGTCTCACCTATTGCGGGCCTTCGGGCGCCGGTCAGGTGACCAAAGCGGTCAACCAGCTCGCGATGGGACTGGTGAACGCCGCCTATATGGAGTCGATCGCCTTCGGCGTGAAATCGGGGGTCGATCCCATGGTCCTGATGGCGGCGGTCGGCGGGGACGGCGGTTTCCGTCAGCAGTTCCAGCAGGTCGTGAGCCGCATCGTGGAAGGCGGCGGCGACGGTATGGACAACAAGTACGCCGAGTTCAAGTATTTCCTTGCCGAGGCGGATAGGTCCGGTTTCCCCGCGCCTATGATGCGCTCGCTGTACGAGTACATGCACCGCTTTCCGGAGACGGCGCGCGACAACATGGGTAGGCCGTATCCACCTTTCTGGTCCCCGTTGATCGAAGGTGAAGGAGGAGCGAAAAAATGATACGACTCGCCTGCGCGACCCTTTCCTTCGATGGTTTCGGCAACGCCGATTTCAAAAAAACCTTCGCGGAGGCCCGCGAGGCCGGATATCGGCACATAGAGTTCAACTGCTGGTACCCGGAAACCCTGACCCCGAGGAAGATGACGGATTTGAAGCGGCGCTGCCGGGATGCGGGGCTCACGCCAGCGTCTCTCCACATCTCGCACTTCGGCGGCGAAGGCAGCGTCGGCGTCACAAAGGACCTCTGCCACAAGCTGCGCGCGATGGACGCCGCTCTGGAGCTCGGCTGCCGCGTCGTCTCCGCGACCGGCTGCGCGCGCGGCGCGGAGGGCGGCCTCGACTCGATCATCGCAGTCTTGGAAGAGCTGATGCCCGTAGCGGAGGAAAAGGACGTCCTAATAAGCCTTGAAAACCACCAGGGGAACAACCTGGAGAACCTGGAGGACTACCGGCGGATTCTCAAAGCCCAACCCTCACCGAACCTAGGGATCACGATGGACACCGGCCACTTCGACGCCGCCGGCGTGAAGCTGGATGATCTGGTGGACCAGTTTTTCGGCCGGATCAACCACATCCACCTGAAAGAAAACAAGGGCTTCGGCGTCAAGGATTTCTGCCGCTTCGGGGAAGGTACGACCGAGAACGCGCGCATCGTGGAGCGTATGATCGCCCTGGGCTACAGCGGCTACCTGGTGATCGAAGTATCGCCCGAGATCGGCAAGAACGACAGCCGCCCCTTCACGATCGAGGACCTCAAAAAACCCTACGCGATGTTCAGCGGGTACGAGCGGGAGTAACGGAAACTACAGACGCGCGCGGTTACGGGCATGTCGCTTTTGAAGAAATAAATACTTCTCTTGACAGCTTTAGAGTTCGGCGGCACCATATTATTAATCGGCATTTCTTTTGGATGCCGATTTCATAAATGTAAACGACGAGTATAAAAACACGCACCGAAGAGCAACCCGACGTTCGCCGTTTCCAATCAACAGACAAGTCGTCCGAACGGGGTAAAAATGATTAAAGACATCGTCATCCTTCTGCCGGGAATTATGGGAAGCGTCCTAGCTGACGCGCAAGGAAACGAAATCTGGAGCCTTTCCGGCGGCGCATTGTGGAAAGCCGTAACGTCCTTCGGCGAATCCATTACGGGGCTTGAACTACCTCCGAGCGGTGACCCCGAGGGGATATCCGCGCCGCGCCTTATGCCCGATGTTTCTATAATTCCCGGGTTCTTCAAATTCGACGGCTATACGCGCATCGAGAACGAGCTGATTACCAGATTGGATCTTGATCGCGGACATAATTATTTCCCTTTCCCGTACGATTGGCGCTTGGACAACCGGGTTAACGCGAAGATACTTGAAACCTTCGCGATGGATAAACTGCTGAAATGGCGACGGGATTCCGGCGCGTCCGACGCAAAACTAATCCTGATTGGGCACTCTATGGGAGGCCTTGTTTCCCGCTATTTTCTCGATGTCTTAGGAGGATGGCGCGACACGCGTTATCTCTTTACCCTAGGGACGCCGCATCGGGGATCGTTGAACGCGCTTGATTTCCTCGTTCATGGAATGAAAAAAGGGATCGGGCCGTTAGGTATCGATCTGTCGCCGATGCTGCGTTCGTTCCCTTCGGTATATCAACTGCTTCCAACCTATAAATGTATCGATGCCGGAATCGGCGATTTGCGGCGCATTTCCGACACGATCAACCGCTTACCCAATTTGGACGGCGCGCGCGTACTGCGCGCGATGGAATTCCATCGCGACATCGAGTCGAATCAAAAAGAAAACGCGGCTTTGGACGGTTATCCGGAAAAGGGGTATCGTCAGATTCCGTTTGTCGGCATAGAGCAGTCGACCCAGCAATCGGCGACCGTACGGGGTACGGAGGTTGAGTTCCTTAAAAGTTGCGGTGGCAAGGATCTCGGCGGCGACGGAACCGTTCCGCGAGTATCCGCCACCCCTGTTGATCTTGAAGGATCAGACCGAGAGATCTATTCGGGCGAGATGCACGGTTCTCTGCAAAATGCCGAAGGCAGCCTCGCGAACATACACGGAATTCTGACCCGTGGAGATATCGATTGGTCGAAATACCGAAAGAAACGATTAACCGGGATTAGGCTCGAAATCGACGACGTTGTTCTGCCTAGGGACCCGGTTACGATTCGCGCATCGCTCGGCGGCGATGGAGGCGTTGTTACCGTAAGGATGATGCGCACCGATGACGGTCTGGAACAGATTGAGCGGCTTTCACGCGGCGCCGACGACGGATGGCAGGAAGGGAAATTCGATCTTACCCCCGGCATCTGGTATGTCCGCGCGGAAGCGAAGAACCACGAACCGGTTACCGATATCGTTGTGGTCGCTTCCGTATGATCGAAAACCGGATTAACGATCTCAAGTGGTCGGACGACATCCTCGTGCTCGACAGCGACATGACTCCCGACCAGGCAATCAAAAAAATAAAAGCGGAAAACCGCGAATGGATCGTTATTCGAGAATTCAGCGATAAGGCCCTATTCGCTTTGTCCTGTAACGAAATGCTTGACCGCGTCTCCAGTCGCGCAGGTAAGACGGTAAAACGGGCAACGCTCGCGACGGCGCTAGGGTTAACGGCGAGCGATCGGAGCCGAAGAGTCGCTTCACGCACTGACGATTTAATCATTCCGCGCCGTGAACCAAGCCGGGCACCGAGCGCCTCCCGTTTTGTTTTGGTCGATGAAACAGGATTACCAAAGGCCGTCGGCTACTTGCCGTCCGCTATGCCCAAAACCATGCCCGCCGCTATTTGGGGAAGGCACCGAATAGAACCCACAATCGGATTTGCTTTCAAAAGAAAGACGGCATCAAAAATGCGGCCGGAAGCGGATTCTTCGGACCGGATGGATGAAGTAAAATATCTTTCCGCCGAACTCTCGGCTCCGCCCTTCCGGGACGAGGGAATATTTCCAGTCCGCTTTCCGTCAATAGATGCGGAGACGACGCTCGCTCCGGGCGTCCGCGCGGTATTCGTAATCGATCTTCTTCGGGAAAAATCCGCTTCAACAACAGGAGCCGGCCTCTCGATTCCCGCGTTGGATGACAGCTGGACCAGCCTTGAACTTACGGTAATCCTGACATCGGTTCAGGTCGATTTCGAAAACGAAGGAAGATCGACGATCGTCATACGCAGGAACGAACCGTCCGCCCCCGCGAAGATCGCGGGTACCGTGAAGCGCGGAGCGTCTCCCGTTGAACCCGTCTACGTATCCGCTATTTTTTTGCATGGGACACGTTTCTGCGGATCGGCGGAAAGGGCATTCCGGTTCTCGTCTCAACAAGGCACAACGATAAGCGATATGAACGCGACCGGCCTGATCGCGGTAGAACCGGCGGCTATCGCGCCTGATGTAACCGTCAGAATCTCTAGGCTTCAGACAGGGCTCGGAACACTTGATTGGATTTTCGAGACGGCGCGATTCGAGGGACTTCCATCCGCGCTACGGGAACAGATCGACCTGGGACGCGACGTCGCCGAAGAAGCTACCGGCATTTTGGAAGAACTCGCTTCTCTTCCTCGCGCGAAGCATCGCGCCTCGATAGAAGGTTTCGGGGAACGTCTCTGGCGTCTCGCGCCGAAATCATTTCGCGACGCGTACTGGGCAGTCTGGGATAATCGCCGTAAACCCTTTTCAATCCAGTTCATCTGCAATGAGCCGAACATTCCCTGGGAACTGATGCGGCCCGTTAGGCCTGATGAATCGGAAATCCACCCGCCGCTCGCGATTATGCATCCCGTAGGCCGTTGGATTGAGCGTTTTGAAGGCGATATGAGAAACAGCTTAGCGGCCGGAAATATCGTCACCATCGCTCCCCATTATAAAAGCGTCAGTATCAGACTTCCGCGCGCGGAGGCCGAATCGAAGGAGCTGGAACGCCGTTTCGGCGCCGTATCAATTGCTGGAACGATCGCGGCCGTAACGGAATTGCTCGAAAATCCGCCGGAGGAGCCCGTCGCTATCGTTCATTTCGCCGGACACGGCGACTTCGCGTGGACTTCCGCAACAGCTTCATCCATCACGCTTGAAGACGGTTCACTGTCGGCGAGGGAAATCGAAAGATCGGAAGTTAAGCTTGGACGGAAACATCATAGCCTCGTGTTCCTCAACGCCTGCGAAACGGGTTCTACGGGGAGCGTGTTCGGTCAAGTGGGTGGTTGGGCCGATGCCTTCCTCGGAAGAAAATTCGGCGGCTTCATCGCCCCTTTATGGGCGGTAGACGACAAAGACGCCCAAACGGTCGCGGTTGAGCTACTGGAAAACATTCTGGAACGCAAACTCCCGATCGGCGAAGTCCTCATGTCAATCCGCGCCAAACACGGCGATGAATCGCCAACCTTCTACTCCTACCTATATTACGGCGACGTGACCGCTCGTTTGTCGGAATAGCGCGTAATGTTGTCACTTACGACCCGCCTTGATATGCTCTGCGAATGCGGCAAAATCAGTTGCTACTTTCGTTTCTACCGGGATTTGCCCCGATATTGATTTATATTGTCGTAGAAGTTTTTTTAGGCGAGAGCGCAGGGCTCGCCGCGGGTATCCTCCTTGGAGTTACCGAACTGCTTTATATTCTGTTCAGGGAAAAGCGCGTTGACGCGTTCACACTTGCGGACACAGCGCTGATCATGCTTATAGGAAGTCTGGGTCCTCACCGTTTTTTTCTACCCTACATGGAAAACAAAATGGGTATGGGGATGCTGAGGAAAGCTGCAACGGGAAAACCGAACAAAGTTGATTTTCCGTTCTAAACAGCAGCGTCGTTTTTTTATTTATTCCACCGATCTGTACGCCGGCGAACAGACGACTATCGAAAACGATGCGTAGATTTGATCCATATCTCAGCGCGGAAGGAGTAAATAATGAAAAAGCGATTTATCTATGCGATGCTTCTCGCCTTTTCGACGATTGCGTTCGGCTGCATGATCTTGCCGGCCAGACTTGGCGGTCCCAGCCGATTCGCCCCCGGGAAGAGCGTTCATGAGAGGGACGATGGCAGACGGAACGAAAATGCCGATCTGATCGGCGAAATCAGATTGACCTTCCGATCCGATATGGGCACCCTCTCTATCGGTCGTGATGTAGGTCCGTTCCAGCGGCTCGTATTCCAAGCGGAAGGAAACGACGTGGAAATCGAACGCATCGTCGTGATATATACGGATGGGCATAAGAGTACGATTCCCATGCACAATCGCTTCAACAAAGGAAACAAGTCCAGCATCGTGGATCTTGAAGGCAACAAACGATTCATCCAGTCCATCGCATTTTATAATCGAAAGGACGAGCGTATCAGGGAAGACCGCGTCAATATCCAAGTTTTCGGGATACGATAGGTTCCAACAAACAGCGATCGGAAGCGGCGACGAAACGCGGTAAAGCTGGTATGTTTTGTCGATGCTGGATTGCCTATTCTGCAAAATCGCGCGCGGAGAAATCTACGAAGATGACGAATTGTTCGCCTTCCACGACATCAAGCCGCAGGCGCCGATTCATTTCCTGGTAATCCCCAAAAGACACATCGAGAACGTGATGGGGTTCAGCGCCGAAGACTCCGACCTCGCCGGACGCTTGATCTACAAAGCCCGGGAACTCGCCGCCGGGGACAGTCACGATGGGAGAAGCCGAGGGCAAGGAAACGGACCGTTTCGAGACGAGAAAAAGTCCGTTTGAGATCGTATTCCTCACGGGATCGGATATCGATCCGCGGCGACACGATACCTGCAAGTGTACGGCGGAATCCTTGATTTTTTTAACAAATTTATGCTATAATTTTTATATTCATACACCTTGGTGACTGCAAAAGGAGTGAGGGATACGTCTAAACGGCGTTTCTGTTCACCGGAAATTTGCGCGGCAAATTGACCGGTGGTACTTCACCCGTATTGTAAGGCATCGGAATGACGCAACCTCCTTCCTCGAAAAATTTCGAAGCGAGTGGAGGCAGGTATGCAAAGGAAACGCGTTTTCTTATTGGCCCTTGCGGGACTGTTGACGCTGTCGGGGTGCGACTTTTTCGGGATGAGCGACCAGTCCAGTCTCACGATCGGAACGCTCACTATTTCCGATCTTGGGGTTGGCGCGACCAGAACCGTTACGGTTATCGCTAAAAACAAATCAGGCAGCATCGAAACGTTTACCGCGACTTCCAACGACACGGCCATCGTAACGGTAACCAGAGGATCGAGTTCCGTTGTTTTGGTAGGTAAAGGAATCGGTTCGACATCCGTCTCAATCGTCAGTGCTTCAGGTAAATCCGATTACATAGATGTAATAGTCGTTGCCGCAGGCGCCGATACCGGAAGCGCACCCAC
>JBAYHM010000114.1:0-13201 GCA_041666155.1 Treponemataceae bacterium | reverse complement strand
GCCGAAGGCGAATCGTGAATAGGCGTGGATTCCTTCCATGCCGATCATCGCGACGAATAGTCCGAGAAAGCCCGCTACCCATCCTTTGAGCGGATCCTTGGGCGCGGTGAGATTTCCGCAGATCACGATGCCGAATACCGCGAACCAGAAAAACTCGAATGATTTGAATTGAAGCGCGAATGTTCCCAGCAGTGGGGCGAACAAAGCCATCGCGAACATGCCGATGATCGATCCGAGGAACGAACCGGTCGTCGCGATGCCGATAGCCTGTCCGGCGCGGCCCTGCTGAGCGAGAGGGTAACCGTCAAGGCAGGTCGCCGCGTTGGCGGGCGTCCCCGGGATATTCAAGAGAATGGCGCTGCGGCTTCCGCCGTAAATCGCGCCGACGTACATGCAGATAAGGATCAGGATCGCGTTGTTTGCCGCCATCTTGAAGGTGAGCGTAGTCATGAGGGCGATGCCCATAGTCGCGGTCAGTCCGGGAAGCATGCCGACGATGATGCCTAGCTGCGTCGCCCACAGCACGTCGAAAATCGTCCTGAATGAGATGAGTCCGCCGATAGCTTCGGCGAATAGTCCAAGTCCTTCGAACATAATGCACCGCCTACGGAAGATTCACTAGGAATAGGTACGCGAAAACAGCGTACACCGACACCGAAGTCACGCACGCGAGGATCGCGCCGAAAAAAAGCGTCTTCCACTGAGTACTGACGCTTTCTTTGAATTTATACTCAAACACGAGTACGAACGCGAAAGTGAAAATTCCGGTCGCCAGCATGAAATGGATACGACCGAGCAGACCCAGCGCGTACGCCGCGCCGAGAAAGATCGTGAGCAGGATGCGCCTGGTCTCTATGCCGTTAAGGAATTCCGATATCGCGCGTTTTCCGATGCCGAGACTGTAGCCGCCGGCTCGGACGGAACGGACGAACATAGTAAGACCGAGAAGCGCGATGACGACGCCGAGAAAACCGGGAACCAAGCCCGGTACTGAATACGGACTGACTTTCTGACTTTCCAAGCGGGGCATCATAAGGGATAAAACGGTTACGGCACTGCCGAAGACGAAGAGAAATATCGACATGACGAAATCCGCTCGGGGCATGTTCTGTACTTTCATTGCGGGCTCCGGGAATAAGGTGGATGGGAAAAAAAACATCAACCGTCGTAAAACGCGGCGCGTTTTACGACGGCAAAAAGACGGTAAAAAACTTAGGGCTTCGGTATTCCAACGGTATCAGGGGATACTTTGGCTTTCCCCGCTTCGAAATACAGCCAAGCGATCGGCTGGATCCAGTCCATCGCGCGTTTCTGGGCTTCCGCCCCGGAGGACGGATTGAACACGGCGCCGCGGTCCACCGCGTATTCTTTCAGCTTCGGCGAGTTCATTACCGTTGTGCCCCAGAGCTTGGTGACGGTATCAATCACTTCCTGAGGAGTGCCCTTCGGAAGGAAAATGCCGAAGTAGTTCGATCCGACCTTCATGCTCGGAATCCACTTGGTTATCGGGGGAATCTCGCCGTAACCTTTCAAGGTCAGCGGGCTTTCGCTCAGGACCGCGAGAGGACGCAGTTTTTTTGCTCGAATCATATCGGCCTGTTCGACGGCCAACTGGGTAACCGCGACGGTCTCTCCGGAAACGCAAGCTATGACCGCGGGGTTTCCGCCGTCGTAGGTGACATGCTTATACTCGAAGGGAACGTTCTTGCGGATCATTTCGATCGCCAAATGGCCGGCGGAAGACAGTCCCGCGGTCGCGACGGTGATCTGACCCGGTTTGTCTTTCAAAGCGGCGAATAAGTCATCGAGCGTCTTATACGGAGAATCCGCGTTCACGGAAACGACGCTTATGTTGGCGACGCTCAGGAAAAGGTTCCAATCCTTGATGCTGGTGTCGAGCATGCCCATCAGTTTATAGACGCCGACGTCCACCGCGGCACCGGCGGCCCAAGTGTAGCCGTCTTTGGTCGCATCTATAACGCTTTTCGTTCCCACCGAACCGGAAGCGCCGGGTTGGTTGAGGATTACGATTTTCTGCCCGAGCGCCGTTTCCAACTCTCCGGCGGTGATTCGGGTGACTTGGTCGGTGGAGCCGCCTGCGCCCCAGGGGACGATTATGGTTATCGGTTTAGTCGGGCGCCATCCGGAAGGAGTCGGGGCAGGGTCTTTCGCACCTCCGGCATAGGCGAATCCGATCACGGTTAGAGAAAGAACGGCGAGAATCACACGTTTCATGTTCAACACCTCCAGAACGGGAACATAGACTAGATACAATTTTCTGTTTACTTACGGGTATTTGTCAAGAAAATGTTCAAAATATGAAATACGATTTTAAAAACCTATAGTACAATTTGGTGAGCACTCAAAGACACAAGGAGTCCGTTATGCAGATTCGCGTATATTCGTCAAAGGCAGAACTCGGAGTCGCCGCGGCAAAGGTCGCCGCGATAAAAATTCGCGCCGCCGTTTCGGCGAGGGGCGAGTCAAACGGTATCCTGGCCACCGGAGCGAGCCAGTTCGAAACCTTGGACGCGCTATGCCGGGAACCGAACATCGATTGGTCGAAAATCGCGATCTTCCATCTGGACGAATATATCGGCCTTCCGGATACGCACCCCGCCAGTTTCCGCAAGTATCTCAAGGAACGGTTCGCGGATCGGGTAAAAGGCCTGAAGGAATTCAATTACGTCCGCGGCGATGCGCCGGACCCCGCACAGGAGTGCCGTCGCCTGGGGAGACTCATCTCAGAGCGCTCAGTGGACGTCGCGTGCATCGGCATCGGAGAAAACGGACATATCGCCTTCAACGATCCTCCTGCCGATTTCACCACGACGGAACCGTACCTCGTGGTGGAGCTGGACGTAGACTGCCGCCGCCAGCAGATGGGCGAAGGCTGGTTCCCCAGTCTCGCCGACGTACCCGCAAAGGCGATCTCAATGAGCGTCAACCGGATCATGAAGTCATCCTGCCTGGTCGTCGCGGTGCCGGACGAGCGGAAAGCGGAGGCCATCCGGCTCACTCTTGAAGGGGAAGTTTCGCCGAAGGTCCCCGCGAGCATTCTGCGCAGGCATCCGGACTGCACCCTTTTCATCGATAAAGCCGCGGCTTCCCGGCTACCCGCTCGCTTGCCGCCCGAGGTGGAAGTCGTATGGGTCTGAAAGGTTTCGTAGACCTGCAGGTCAACGGCTATAAGGGAACGGATTTTTCCAGTCCGGAGCTGACGGCGGACGCTATCCGAAAAACCGTAGGCGCGATTGCCGATCGGGGCACGGCGGCTTTTTGCCCGACCGTCATTACCTCGTCATGGGCCGCCTACGAGCATGTCCTCCCCCTCCTAGCGGACGCTGTTTCAGACCCTGCGTGTGAAGGGCGGATACTCGGCATACACCTTGAGGGGCCGTTCATATCGCCTGAAGATGGGGCCGTCGGGGCCCACCCCCGGGATCTGGTGATCCCGCCGAGCGTCGAGGATTTTGACCGCTTGTACGGCCTCTGCCGGGGAACGCTCCGGCTCATCACGGTCGCGCCCGAACGCGAGGGAGCGATTGGGCTCATCCGCAGAGCGGTCGAACAAGGCGTACGCGTGTCGCTCGGCCACACCTTGGCCGCCGAAGAGGACGTGCGGAAAGCGATGGAAGCCGGAGCCTGCCTATGCACCCACCTCGGCAACGGCTGCCCCAACAAAATGGACCGGCACCGCAACCCTGTTTGGGCGCAGCTGGGTTCTCCCCTTTCGATCATGATCATCGCCGACGGCCACCATCTGCCGCTCTCCGTGATCAACGCCTTCCTCATGGCCAAAGCCCCCGATAAGGCTATCCTCACCAGCGATACGGCCCCCGTCGGCGGGCTTCCGCCCGGCGTCTATCCGGCCTTTGGAGGCCAAGTCCGAATCACCGAAACCGGAAGGATAGAAAGCGGCGACCACCTTGCCGGCAGCTCCGCCTGCCTGATCGATTGCGTAAACCACTTGACCGCGTCCGGATACTCCGACGAAAGCCTCCTTTGGCGGCTGGCAAGAGACAACCCCCTTGCCGTACTCGGTATCGACGACCGAACGCTGCGTATACCCGACTCGCCGAACGTCTATTGGGACGGTGTCGAATTCGCCGTCAATATAAGGAAGTTATGACCGACGATGAGATGAAAAAACTTCTGGCGACCCTGATCGATATCCCCACGGACGAAAGCGAAGGCGCGCAGACTGAAGTTTTGAAAGCAATCGCCGAAAAGCACGGCGCGACGGTACATATTGATGAAGTGACACCAGGCCGTTTCAATTTTTCAGCCGACTTCTCCGGCGATTCGCCCGGCAAATCCCTGATGCTGGAGGCTCACGGCGATACGGTGCCGGGTACCCAAAAATACCGCTACGACACGGGGACCGACCGGGTCTACGGGCGCGGATCCTGCGATACCAAGGGCGCGCTAGTCGCGATGCTGGCGGCCATTCTCCGCGCGCGGAGCAAGAAGTCCCTGCGCGGAACTGTTCGCCTGATGTCTTCCTGCCGGGAAGAGACCGGCGGAGAAGGCGCCCGCGCCATCGCGGCCTCCGACTTCCGGCCGGACATGACGGTCATCGGAGAGCCGACCAAAATGGAAATCGTCCGGGCGAATAAAGGCGCCTGGCATACGCGCGTCACGACACGCGGCTTAGCGGTCCACAGTTCGAATCCGAGCGCGGGAATAAACGCGATAAGCGAGATGTGCGCCTTCATTCGCGCCCTTGAAATCGAGTTCATCCCCTATCTCTCGTCGATGCGGAATCCGCTTTTAGGATCGCCGACCTTGAGCGTAGGCACTATTCGCGGAGGTAAAGCGGTCAACGTCGTCCCTGACGAGTGTTCAATTGAGGTCGATTGGCGCCTGATTCCCGAAACCCGCGCGGATGAACTCCTGGAACGGTTGCGCGCACGCTTTCCGGGCGCGGCCATCGAGCCCTATGAATTCTATCCCCCCTTTCTTGAACCGGACGACTCCGCGACGCTCGCGCTCATGGCTCGCGCGGTGGAGGAAGTCACGGGAAAACCGGCCGTGCTCGCCGGAGCGCCCTGGGCGGCAAACGCGGGAATCCTGCAATACGAGGCGGGATTTTCCTGCGTCCTCTTCGGCCCGGGCGACATTGCCCAGGCCCATACCGCCCAAGAGTACGTTCCCTGGAGCCAGGTAACCCAGGCCGCGAAAGTATACGAACGAATGCTGGAATTGTGATAAGGAGGCGCCCCATGCGTTTTGGAATCGTCGGAACCGGAATGATAGCGGAGTTCCACGCAAAAGCCATCAGCGAGTTACCCGGTTGCTCGGTCGTCGCCTGTATGGATTCGATCGCCGAAAGATCCGATCTCTTCTCCCGCAAATACGGATGCGCGGGCTATTCCGATTTGGGAAAGTTTCTCGCCCACCCGGGAATGGACATCGTGACCATCTGCACCCCCTCCGGGGCCCATATGGAAACCGCGGTGGCGGCGGCGGAAGCCGGTAAGCACCTGATTGTCGAAAAACCCATCGAGGTCACGCTCGACCGCATCGACGCGATCATTGAGGCCTGCGACAAAAAAGGAGTCAGCCTCACGGGAGTGTTCATGTCACGCTACGGCGAGGCGGCGAGGATCTTGAAAAAAGCGGTCGACGGAGGTCGATTCGGCCGCTTGGTCATGGGAGGCGCCCACATCAAGTGGTGGCGAAGCCAGGAGTATTACGACAAAGGCGTCTGGAAGGGCACGAAACGCTTCGACGGCGGCGGCGCCTTGATCAACCAGGGCATTCACGCCATCGATCTGCTGCAATGGTACATGGGTCCCGTGGACTCGGTATTCGCATACGGAGCGATGCTCGCGCACGAACGGATAGAGGTGGAGGACACCGCCGTAGCCGCTATCCGCTTCAAGAGCGGAGCGCTCGGAATAGTGGAAGGTTCCACCGCCGCCTACCCCGGGTTTCCGAAGCGCATTGAAATCAGCGGCTCGGCGGGTAGCGCGACTCTTGAGGAAGACACCCTGCCCGCCTGGTCTTTCGCCGAAGAACGGAGCGAAGACGCGGACATCAGAAACCGCTTCCCCGCCGCGATTGGAGTCGGCGGCGCCGCCGATCCCGCCGCCATCGGCTACGAAGGACACAAGCGCCAGTTCGCCGATGTTGTAAAAGCCCTCGGCGCGGGTGAAAAAACCTTAGTCGATGGGCGGGAGGCCCGCAAAGCCGTGGAGCTCATCCTAGCCTTTTACCGAAGCGCCGAAACGGGGCGCGAAGTCAAACTGCCGCTATGAAGGAGCCGGGCATCTATCTGACAGGATTCGCCGACGAAGCGGCAGACGATCTTTCGGGACAAATCCGAGTGACGGAAACCTTGGGCTGGAACCGTATCGAAGCCCGGAGCATCGACGGAACGAATATAAACGACCTTTCCGACGATCGCTTCGAAAACGTTTGCCGCGAACTTTCCGACGCCGGAATATCAGTCAGCTGCTACGGTTCCACTATCGCCAACTGGGGAACTCCGATTTCGCGGCCTTTCGAGGAAAGCCTTGCCGCGACGGATCGGGCCGCGACGCGGATGCGGCGGCTCGGGACGACTTTGGTGCGCATCATGAGCTATGCGGTGCTGCGCGATCGCGACGGCCGCGCGCTGGACGACCAAAAAGAAGAGGAGCGGTTCCGCCGCCTGAGGGAAATTACTCGCCGTTTCCTGGACGCGGGGATCACGCCGGTCCACGAGAACTGCATGACTTACGGAGGCATGAGCGCCGGTCATACTCTGCGGATGCTGGAAAATGTCCCAGGACTTAAGCTCGTTTTCGATCTGGGAAACCCGCCCCTGACTCCCGACTTCACCAAAACCTTCCCCTACCCGATGCAGTCATCGCTCGCGTTTTACCGGACCGTGAAACCGCATATCGCCTACGTGCATATCAAGGATGCCCGCTGGGACGGTGAACGGAAAGAGGAGCGGTACTGTTTTCCCGGCGAAGGGGACGGGGAAGTCGTCGCCATCGTCGAAGACCTTCTGCAAAGCGGCTACGACGGCGGCTTTTCCATGGAGCCGCACATGGCGGTGGTTTTCCATGACGCGCAGGTGCGGTCTTCCGCCGACGCCCGCGTGGAGAATTATGTTGAGTACGGTCGCCGGTTCATGAAGCTGATGAAAAAGCTCGGAAAGCCGCTGAAGCGTTAAACGGTAGAACCCGGCGGACCACTGAGCCGTGCGTGCGGAAGATGATGTTCGAAAAAACTTGCGCACATCCATTTTTCAATATATAAACGAACTCACATGAATACGCTCAACACCCGAAAAATCGCTTTCCGCTTCGTCCGGTACGGCATTCTGGCCGCCGTTCTCGCCTTCGTTTCTTGGGAATTTTACGCCCACGCGCGGGTAAGCAAGGTGCATCCGTCGGTCCATGCCCTCTGTCCTCTCGGCGGGTTGGAATCGCTCTTGTATTACATCGTCGGCAAGGGCGCCACGCTCGGCAAAGTCTTCTCCGGGACGATGGGACTCTTCTTCGTAACGATGGGCACGGCGCTGTTGTTCAAGCGTTCCTTTTGCGGCAACATCTGTCCGCTTGGAACCCTTCAGGACATCGCCGGAGGCGCGGGCAAGGTCGCGTTCGGCGCCAAGCGTTTCCTCGTGCCCGCGGCCGCGGACCGCGTCCTCCGCTTCGCCAAATACGCGGTCCTCGCGCTTGCCGTCGTCATGGCTTGGCTGACCGGGTCGCTGTGGATACAAACCTTCGATCCCTGGCCCGCGTACTCGCACCTGTTCAACCCCGCGGAACTTCTGCCGACTTACGGAATCGGCCTGGCTGTCCTAGGTCTATCCTTGGCAGCTTCATTCTTCTACGAACGGGCTTTCTGCAAATATCTTTGTCCAATGGGCGCCGCGACCGCGTTGGCGGGATTGGCCTCGCCCTTCAAGATCCGCCGAAATGAGAGCGCCTGCGTCGACTGCGGACTTTGCGACAAGGTCTGTCCCGTCAACCTCAAAGTCTCAACGGCTAAGGCAGTTACTCACGCCGAGTGCCTATCCTGCGGCGAATGCGCCGCGGTTTGCCCCGCGCCCAAAGCCTTGGACACCGGTTTGCCGGGAACCTTCCGAGTTTCGCCCGCCCCCGCCGTCGCCCTGGGCGTCGGCGTCTTCTTCTTCGGACTCTTCGCATTCCAATTGATCGGCTTCGACCGTTTCAGCGGCAAGCAGGAACCCACCCTCCGCGAACTGGCCCGAAATGAAGGCTCGACAACCACCGAGCTCAAAGCCCTTTACGGCCTACCCTCCGGGCTTTTCGACGGCACGAGGTCCGGCGAAATCCAGAAACTCATCCCGTTGTCCAAGATGGCCGAGCTCAACAAAACCGATAGCGCCGCATTGAAAGCCACCCTCGGCCTTGACCCCGCCCTCAGCGAAACGACTCCTTGGGGCATCGCCTACGGCAGCGTTCGGCTGGGGAAAATCGCCGAACTCAACCGCACCACCGTCGAAACGCTCAAGACGAGATTTTCGCTGAAAGCCGATGTCAACGCTGACACTCCCTGGAGCGCCGTTGAGGGGGATATCAAACGAGCGTCCGAACGCCTTCAAGGCGCCGAGGGCGGCTGCGGAATGGAATAGAACGCCAAAACGGAACTATCGACCCTTGTCTTTCCGCGTTATAATCTGAACCCATCATGAAAGTCGTCACCAAGATCGTTCGAATAGCGACGGCCGCGATCCTTTTCGCGGCGGCCGCTAACGTTTCCGCTCAGGAGACCGCCACCTTTCCAAAAGTTGTCGGCACTCTCGCCTCGGGCCTCTCTTCCTCGGAAGCGCTGTCTAAACCTCTGCGCGTCGCCTTCCTCGCGCTCGCCTCCGGAAACGCGCGGGTAACGGGCGGTAAAGACTTCGGCTTATTCTTTTCCGAGAGCCTCGCCGCGGCGGTGAAGGGAACGAGCGCCCGTGTCCGGATATTCGAACGCCAACGGCTCGCCGACATCCTGACCGAGCACGAGCTGGACGCGAGCGGCGCGCTGGACGGCGCGGGAGCGGTCCGCATCGGAGAGCTCGCCCCGGTGGACGCGATCTTTACGGGGAGCTATGCCCGGACAGGCGAGACGGTCGCGGTGAACGCGCGGCTGGTCAGCGTCGTCACCGGGGAAGTGCTGTTCGCCCAGTCGCATTCGATCGCGCTCGACGACTCCATACGAGACTTTTTCCCCAATGCGACCGCGGCAGCGGCCGCACGGCAGGAGGAGACGCCGATCTCGGACGCGGACAAGCTCAAGGCCGCGCTCGCGGAAATGAAAGCGCTCCTCGCCCGGCTCTCCACGGAAGGGGAAGTGGCGGCAGCCGCCGCGAAGGCATCGATTTATCCCATATTCGGCCTCTACGCGCCGGTCCATCAACTCACCGCCTCAACCTTCATCCGTTACAAGAAGGACAGCCCAAGTTACCGAGCGTACCTGATCGCCGGCCTCTCCGCCGCGAAGCTGATTGCTACCGGGGAGGGCATGTACGCGCTCATGTACGCCCTTGACTACTTTGAGGCCGACGGGGACATGGACGAAAAAGAATTTGACGCGGGACTTGTCGCGACGCGCGGCTTGCGGGACGTTGCCTATTACAACGTCGTTTTCGAGCGGCTGCTGCACCCCTACGGTCGCGACAAAGGCCAAGAACCGGTAGACCGGGACCGCTTGGCCGTGCGCGTCGCGAGGATCATGGCAGACATCCGGGCGGGACGCATGGGGACACCCTCGGGTATCGACTACACCGCGGGACTCTTGGAACTCCTCGGCGCCGTTCAGAAAGATTCGGCCGCCTTCCTTTCCGTCTATGATCCGTACATCGGCTCGGTGCCCAAGGATAGGCTCGCGGCTTTCGCGTCTCCTCTGAAACGGCGCTTTGGGGAAGAGAAGGAGGGGAAACTCAAGACCGCGCTCCTCGCTCGGATCGCGGACAACGCGGTCGCGCGGGGAAGGGACAAAAACTTCGCGACGGAACTTTATTCCTTCATTTCATCGCTCGACCGAAAAGAGGGGGAGCAGGACTACGCCGCGGAATTCGCCCGCCGCTGCGGCGAACTCCTTTCGGCGGCGATACCGCTGGTGCCGTACAACAAGGAGGACCGTATTCTCCTGTGCCTCCGCTACGAAATAGACGCCCCCGGACTCGTGCCCGGCTTCGACGACATCGTCAGAGGCCTCCTGCTTGGGGATACCGTCGAGGCGCGCCGCGCTTCCGCGAGAATGCTCGACGCGATGGGAGCCCGGGCGGCGCCCGCTGAGGCGACCATCCGCAAAGTGCTGAAGTATATCGGCGACGGTTCGATCGGCGGCGTTGGTTCACCGAATCTCCAAACGCAATGCCTTGCCGTACTGGCAAACATCGGGACTCGCGATCCGGCTTCACTCGCACTGATAGCGGCGGCTATGCGCCACTCGTATTCCGACGTGCGCGAGGCCGCCGCGGACGCGTTCCTCCGCATCGGGAAGCCTAGTCTGCCCTACGTGATCGAAATTGTCCGCGGCGGTGAGAAGGTCCGCAAGCTGGAAGCGCTGAAACTGCTTGCGCGGATGGGGAAGGAGGCCGCGGGCGCGGCGGGAGAACTTGCCGCGCTGCTCAAAACTGAAAAGGATCCCTTCGTGAAAGACGCGATAGAGGACGCGGCCACGCGGATCAGGTAATCGGAAACGTAGCCTGATCGTTCCCGCTATTTGAAGGCCGCGACCAGGGGCGGCACTTCCGATCCGTCCGGAACGAACAGCAGGGAAGCTGAGTTCATGCAGTAGCGTAGTCCCGTGCCCCGCTCAAAATCTTTTGGCCCCGGACCGTCGTCGAAGACGTGGCCCAGATGGCTACCGGAACTAGAGTCGATTACCTCCACGCGCTCCATGCCGTAGCCGCGGTCAATTACCAGCGCCACGGCATCCTGACTGATCGGTTCGCTGAAGCTGGGCCAGCCGGTTCCAGACTCGAATTTCGTTTCCGATCGGAAAAGCGGCTGGCCGGTCGCCGCGGAATAATAGGTGCCGGCGCGATGCTCTTCCCAGGTATCGCCTGAAAAAGCTTGCTCGGTTCCCTCCTTACGCAGAACCTCAAAGCGGGCATTGCCGAGCCTCTTCAACCACTCGGCGTCGCTGAACTTTATCGGGAAGGATACCTCCGACTTTGAGCCGATGACCGGAAGTCCGCGCCAGGTTTCCTTAGCTGCCGCGGCGCCTGCCTTCTTTGCCAAGAGGCCCGGATACGTACGCTCAAGAGCTTCGACTTTGGGTTGGTCAAAGCGGACTATGTACGGATACTCAGGGTTTAAACGCATGAAATCCTGGTGGTAATCCTCCGCCGGATAAAAGGCCTTAAGCGGTACGACCTGAGAAACGATAGGGAACGGAAAGGTCTTCGCCGATTCCAGGATCTTGATATAGGACTCGGCCGTTTTCCGCTGCTCTTCCCCGTTGTAGAAAATCGCGGAACGATATTGGGTACCGTGGTCAGGACCTTGATAATTAAGCTGTGTCGGGTCGTGCGCGATATTGAAGAAAACCCGCAGGAGAGTTCCATAGGAAACAACCGAAGGATCGTAGACCACCCGTACCGATTCGGCGTGGCCGGACATCCCTAAACCTACCGTTTCGTAGGTCGCGTCGGCTTCCGATCCACCCGAATAACCGGATACTACCTCCGAAACCCCGTTAAGGCGTTCGAAAACCGCTTCAACGCCCCAGAAACAGCCGCCCGCGAATACCGCGGTATCAATTCCGCTCTTGGCCGGACTCTCGGCGGGTGGAGGCGGAAACGCCGTCCCCGCCGTTTCCGGTTTGGCGGAGGAAGTCGAACAAGAAGGAAGCGCGAGAAAGAGAAACACGCCGTAAATAGGCGCCAAAACACTATGCAAGTTCCTCATCATAATGCCTCCGCTAACAAAGGTACGTAGCGGAACGCATAAAATCAAGATTACATTACTTTTTTAGTAATAATTAAAAACCGCGAACATTCATCTCCATGAGCCAGTCCATAAGCGGCTTCATGCGCTCGGTGGCTTCACGGCAGCGTTCCGGCAGATCCGGCCGCCGCGGGTCCTACTGGATGATGCGCATTTGGACTTCGGTGATGAATTTTTCCGCGTCTCGTTCGACGAATTGATCGATGATATTGACGTTTACCGACTCGTCCGCTATTTGAATTTCAAGGTCCTTCGCGGCGGAACGCAGACGGTCAAAGGTGGCTGGAATATGATCGTAGGAACCTCTATGAAACCCGACAAGGAAGGTCCCGGGATCGATCGTTCGGGGGAATTGATCGACTTCCGGATTAACCTCATCGGTGAGCAGCGCCCCGAAGCGCTTGCCCGTCTTTTCGTAGAAAACGATCGTGGGATAAAAATAGAAGGAATCGTTCCGGTAAAGCACGTCCTCGATGCCGATCGGCAAATAGCGCCTGAGGGAAAACTCTTTTTGCTCGATGAGTTCAGCGTCCAGACTGGCGGTACGAGCCTCGACGAAGCGGACCTTGCGGTCTATCGCGTCTTTGATCTTACGGAGATCGTCTATTTCCCGATCAAGTCCCTTCGATTGCGCGCGCATTTCCTTCAGCGAATATTCGATGTCGCGGGAATCCAAGTTTTCCCGGATCCGCTTGAGCGGGTAATTGAGCCGCTTGAGGAAGCGGATCGTCGCCAGCTGGTATACCTGGTCGAAAAGATAACAACGAGTCAGAGAACCGGATCTCCGACGCATGGGCTCGAACAGACCGATCGACTCATAATAATGCAAGGTTTGAATATTCAGATCGAACAAAGAAGCGATTTCTCCGGCCGTGTACCAATCCTTCATATCCGCCTACCGATCGCCCCGATTGAAGGGTATTCCCAGCGCCGAGGGAACGCGGGATTTTCCGATGGAGAACAGGAGCACGATCACCGTCGCGACGTAGGGGAACATGAGAAAAACCTGCGACGGGAGAGGGATGCCCATAGTCTGGATTCGGAACTGCAGGGCGTCGGCCGCGCCGAGCATGAGAGACGCGAGGAACACGCCCACGGGATGCCGGCGGCCGAGGATGACGACGACCAAAGCGATGTAGCCGCGGCCCGAGGTAATGTTCTCCATGAAAAAACCGAGCATGGACAGCGTGAGGAAAGCTCCGCCGAGCCCGCCAAGGCAACCGTTAGCCGCGGCGGCCAGATATCGTATCCGGGTTACGCTCAAACCGGCGCTGTCGGCGGCCTGCGGATTT
>JBAYHM010000113.1:0-13333 GCA_041666155.1 Treponemataceae bacterium | reverse complement strand
GGCTTGAACCAAGCGTCCACCAACGCGGCCAATGGTATTTCCTTTATTCAAACAAGCGAAGGATTCCTCCAGGAAACGCAGGACATTCTCCAGCGCATACGCGAATTGGCCATCCAATCCTCCAACGGCGTCTATACCGAAGAGGACCGGATGCAGATTCAGGTTGAAGTCTCTCAGTTGGTCGATGAGATTGACCGCATCGCCAGCCATGCCCAATTTAACGGCATGAATATGCTGACCGGCCGTTTCGCCCGCGAAGGCGGAGAGAACATCATCACCGCGTCCATGTGGTTCCATATTGGTTCTAATATGGATCAGCGCGAACGGGTGTTCATCGGCACCATGACCGCGAAAGGCCTCGGCGTCCGAAATCCCGGAGACGGCGAAATCCTCTCCCTCGAAAGCCCGGAAACCTCAAACCGCACTATCGGTACGGTTGACGAAGCCCTCAAAAAGGTGAGCAAGCAGCGCGCCGATATGGGTGCCTACCAGAACCGGCTTGAGCACGCGATCCGCGGTATAGATATCGGTGCCGAGAATCTGCAGGCTGCCGAATCCCGCGTCCGCGACACCAACATGGCCAACGAAATGGTCTCTTACACGAAAGACAGAATTCTATCGCAAGCCGGCACCGCGATGCTCGCGCAGGCAAACCAGCGAACGACTTCCGTCTTGCAACTTCTCCAGTAGAGATGTAAACTGTTGGGTGAGGCGGCCCATACGCCTTGCCCGATGTTTCTTGAGACCGTCCCCGAAAACGGTTCTCATTAGTTCTTTGACAGATACCCTCGCATGGCGTGCGAGGCGGAACGGAGCGCTTCTCGGTGTCGCGGCTTGCCGCGGAATACAAGGAGCGCTCCGTACCGCTCATCGGATTGGACGGAAGAAACGGCGCGATCGTTTCCTCGTCCGCCGTTCGCGCGGAACGACCATCGGCTATGGATGGCCGGTAGGTACCATCGCAAGGAGGGTCATATGATCATTAATCACAACCTGAGCGCCATGTACGCCAATCGCCAACTGGGAGTTACCCAAGGCGACGTGGCCAAAAACATCGAAAGACTTAGTTCAGGCCAGCGGATCAATCGCGCCGGTGACGACGCGTCCGGACTCGCGGTTTCCGAAAAACTGCGTAGCCAGGTCCGTGGACTAAACCAGGCAGAGCGTAACATCCAGAACGGCGTATCCTTCATCCAGACGACGGAGGGTTACCTCCAGGAGTCGCAGGATATCGTGCACCGCCTCCGCGAGCTGTCAGTACAGTCCGCGAACGGTATCTACACGGATGAGGACCGGATGCAAATCCAGGTCGAGGTGTCCCAGTTGGTCGATGAGATCAACCGGATCGCCAGCCACGCGCAGTTCAACGGCATGAACATTCTGACCGGAGCTTTCGCGAAAAACTCGGCCGTGAATCGTACCATGCAGTTTCAGATTGGCGCCAATATGGACCAGAACGAAAAGGTCTTTATCGGTACCATGACCGCACAAGCTCTCGGGTTGCAGAGCGCTCAAGGCGAAACCGGAATGATTTCAATCGCCACGCCGGAAAACGCCAACCAGGCCATCGGTTCCTTGGATTCCGCTCTCAAGCAGCTTTCCAAGCAACGCGCAGACCTGGGCGCCTACCAGAACCGCTTTGAAATGGCGGCGAAGGGAATCGCGGTGGCGTCCGAGAATCTGCAGGCTTCCGAGTCGCGGATCCGGGATTCGGATATGGCGAGCGAAATGGTGGCCTTCACCAAGAACCAGATTCTGTCGCAGGCGGGCAACGCGATGCTGGCTCAGGCCAACACCCGCAGCCAGTCGGTGATGCAGCTGCTCGGTTAAGGCACGGTTCGCACAAACGAGAGACTTCTGGACGTCGTCTTTCGTGAACTTCGGACGGGAGAAGATCGCGCCCTTCTCCCGCCCTTTTTCTTAGAATTAGGGGGTATTTATGGGTATGGCCATAACCGGATTCGGTACTTTGTACCAGCCGCCGGAACATATCGTCGATCAGGTGTCGGCTCGTAACGGTAACGCATATCACGCGCCGGTAGCCGAACGTGTACCGGCAAGTGTGACTCACCAGGAATTAGACACCGCTACCAAAGATTTGGAACGGCTCTCTCTTGCCTTTAACAAAAAATTGCGCTTCTCAATAGATCAGGCAACCGATGAAGTGATCGTCAAGGTCATCGACGCGGAATCCGATAAGGTGATTAAGGAACTTCCGCCCAAAGAATTGCAACGATTGCATCAAAAGCTTAAAGAAATGATCGGTCTACTTATCGACGAGATCGTCTAAGCGGCAATTCGGGCGGGAAAAACGGAGTCGATGTCCGATATTTATATTCCCGGTGTCAAGAGTAAGTACGACTCCGATAAGCTCATCGATAGCTTGATGAAAGTCGAGCGCGTGCCCAAAGAACGCGCCGAAAAAGAAGTTAAAGCTCTCGAAACGCAAAAATCCGTCTGGCAGGATGTCGGTCGGCGCGTCTCGTCTTTACGAGAAAGCGCTCGGACTTTGTTCTCATTCCAGAATCCGTTTAATGAACGGATCGCTTTGTCGTCGGATGAAAACGTCATTACCGGTACCGCCACACGCGAAGCATCCGAACAGGAACGTACATTCATCGTCAAAAAAGCGGCAAGTCCCGATCGGTTTCTCTCAAAACCCTTAAGTGACGATTATAAGATACCCGCGGGCGAATACGTTTTTTCCGTTGGAAAGACGGAAGTTACCGTACCGTTTCGCGGCGGATCCATCAAAGAATTCTCGGATTCGGTCGCGCGCCGCGGTAAGGATAAAATCTCCGTTTCAGCCATTGTTGTTGAGCAAAAAACCAAGACTCTCGTATTTGAGTCCCTGATTACCGGAGCGGAAAACCGCCTCGTGTTCAAGAAGGACGCTGAAAAACTAGCTCTTGAGACGGGCGTCGTTGAACGGGTAGATGACCGGGAGCGACGATTCGCTTTGGAAACAAATACGGTAAAAATACCCGACGCATCTCGCGTGCAGGTCGTCGAAGGCGCCGTCAAGGCCGCACCGCTGGGAGAGGCCAGGGTGAATGTATCACCGCCCGCGCGCGTCCGAGGTGAATTGAGCATCGAATACGAAGCTGCTTCCCATGTGCTGTCCGGTGAAAAAACGGAAGAATCAACAGAGCCGCCGGGTCCGACGATTCCCTCTACCGGATCTATTACGTATGGCGGAATCGTCGTCGAAAGTGACCCCTCGTCGGTGCCCCTTCCCCGCTGGGAAAAGCCGGTTCCGCCGCCGCGCGTCGACGACCCCAACGTCATTCGCTTGAGTTTCTCCGACGGCAGTTCCGCTTTTTTACCACCGATGGATGACGACCGTAATTTTGAACGCAAACAATACCGACTTGCCGATTACTCCAAAGGTTCCGGAAACGACCTTATCTCGATCGATCTTATTAATAAGAATACTCATCGGGAAATTTCTCTACGATCGATCCGAATCTTCGATCCGGAAGCATCAGGCGGCTACAAACCCAAAAATCCGGTTTCAACAGCGGCCGACACCATCCTTTCAATGGACGGAATTGAAGTAAAACGGAGTAAAAACGATGTTGACGATCTCATTCCGGGCGTCAAATTGAATATTCACAGCGCTTCAGAGACTCCTGTAAAAGTAAAAGTTGAACCCGACAGAAAAACGGTAAAAGAAGCCATCATCGGTGTTGTTGGGAACTATAATCGGCTCGCCGCGGAAATCAACATACTCATCAGAACCGATGATAAAATCGTAAGGGAATTGACGTACCTGAACGAAGACGAAAAGAAAAGCATGACGGCCAAGTTGGGAGCGATGCAGGGAGACGTCACGCTCAACCAGCTACGAACGACCTTACAACGCGCGGCAAGTTCATCCTACCCGACCAGCGCCGAACGCGAAATGGCTCTTTTGACACAAATCGGCGTTTCTACCGATTCTCGAAAACCGGGGGGCGGTGCGGGACTCGACGTTTCACGGCTTCGAGGTTATCTTGAGATAGACGAAAAAGCGTTGGAACAAGCAATACGAGATAAGCTTCCGGCGGTTAAAGAGTTGTTCGGAAACGACACGGACGGGGATCTTATCGTTGATAGCGGCTTTGCCTATAAGGTGGATGCCGTCACTAGGCCGTTCGTCGAGATGGGAGGGTTGGTCCAGCTGAAAACCGGCACGATCGATACGAAAATCGGGCAGGCTAAGCGGCGGGTCGAAACGCTGGACCGGCAACTCGCAGTGAAAGAACAAGAACTGAAACGCAAGTACGGCGCGATGGAAGGGGCCTTGAACAAAATGGAACGAACTTCCACATCCATCGATCAATTCAGCAATCGCGGCGGAAACTGAACCTTACGGAGTACTGCATGATCGTTACGTTGAACGGCCGTCCCTTTGATTTGACTCTCGAACATGAACGTACCGTCGGCGAATTGCTTGACGGAATGGAACAATGGCTTGAAAAATCTCGTTTCAGGGTAAGCGGGTTCAAGCTCAACGGACGAAAGATCCCCGTCGAAAAAGTAGATGAAGCCTGCTCGACGGATCTCGGTGAGATCGAAACGATTGAAGTAACCGCTTCATCTTGGGGAGATCTTTTCGGCCAAGCCCTTCTTGAATGTTCGAGAAATATCGATAAGGCCGTTATAGAACGTCGCGACGCACAAAATATGGGTCGACAAGCTGATACAATCAGGATTGCCGAGGCGTTTGAAAATGGTGCCGCGGCCGCCTTTCTTTCTGTAAATGCGAATGACGTATACGAATCGGCGATTAAGGCGTTGCGCGGCATTTCGATTGATCCCGACATTGCACTGACCGCCGTAAGAGCAGATGTCGCGGAACGGATAACGGAACTTGAAATGCCGTTCCAGGAGCTCGCAAAAGCTTGTACAATAATGCCGGGAATCGCAGAACGACTTGAAGCGCTTCCGCTTGAATTGCAGACTGGAAAAGACGCGATAGCGGCCGGTACGCTTCAGAATCTCGCATCGTTGATCGGGAAACTGCTGCGTCTTCTTCCGATACTTACGGAAGCTGGTGTCGATCTCGACTCATACAAGATTGCCGAGTATGATTTCAGGGATTTTTTTGAGGAACTGAAAACAGCGCTCAAGGAATTGACTGCCGGATATGAAAACAGCGACGCGATACTCGTCGGCGACTTGGCTGAGTATGAACTTGCGCCAAGATTGAGAACTTTGGCTGCGGCGCTTGCTGAAATAACCGATAAGTAACACAGAAGGAGCGCCGATGAGAACCTTTCCGTTACAAGTTTCATATCTTAAAGAAAGTGATCCGCAAACCGCGATCATCTTGTTCGGAGTCCTGGGTATTTTGGTCGCAATTTTAATTGTCCTCAATATCTCCAAGAATGGGATCGGGTCAACCGGAGGCCGATCCGGCGGCGGATTGAAAACACGGTCGCATTTCAGTCGCTGGGCTCTTAAAAAAACCGCGGCGGCATACGGACTCGACTCGGTGCAGACGAGTTTCTTAGAGCATATTTTTCGAAAAGCCCAAGTTAACGATCCGGAATCAACGCTGATGAATCCGGAAATACTTGACCGGCATTTCAAAAAAGCATTCCGCGAAATCGAATCGTCGGCCGAAACCGAAGCAGCTGCGGAAGAAGGGAAAACCACCCTTTTTTCCATTCGGACAACGGTGGAATCCGCATACGGTTCCAGTACCCGCGTAATATCGACCAGGAAGCTTCCTGATGGTATGGCGGCGGTTTTGACTGGAGCAAAAGGGGAGACCTATCCTACCCGTGTTTTAACGGCAAAAGGAGAAAAGCTCCTCATTGAAGCTCCAAAAAATGGAGTCGGGACTGTCATCAAATTCTCTCGCGGAACGAAATTTTCGCTTTCATTTTATACGAAGTCGAGCCAAGGCTACCGTTTTGACACAAAAGCGCAAGGCACGGAAATGACTCCTAAAGGCCCTGCGCTTGAGTTGTCCCATTCGGATCGCGTAGCGCCGTTGCCGAATCGCAGGCATCGACGTAAGGAAGCACGCATTTCCTGCTATTTTTCCGCAGTACAAATTTTACAACGGACACAAGGCAGAAAAATCGTCAAGGAAACAATTGTCGACGAACGCCGGGCAATGGGTACGATAGTGGATATTTCTGCCGGAGGTTGCGCCCTCAAGAGTGCGGGGGCGATCAGAACCGGCGAATACATAAAAGTTGAATTCGACGATTCGCAGGGAAGACCACTCGCCGCTTTTGGTCGCATTGTCCGAACCAATAAAACCGGTTCCGTAGGAGGGGTCATGCATATTCAGTTCCTTAAGACAACAAGAAAAACGCTCAATGCGATAAACGCGACCGTATATGGATATGAGCAAGAATGAAAGTAATAGAGATCAAGAACATCACCAGAAAAGACATCCCCATCTATTATCGAAGGGATTTCACCGGTACCGCCGTACTTGAAATCCTCGAAAAGAAACTGGAAACGCGCATCGAATTTTCGATTGAGACAAAACCGACGGGAGCGAAGGATATCAGCATCGCGGGTTTGATCGGCGTAGATTATCCGCTGATTCCCCTGACGAAAACATTGCAGGAGGCGATCCTTCAATTGGACAAATCTGGAGCACTCCCTGGTTGAAATTATGTCCGCAAATGCATCCGAGACTATTCGTTTGGGCGAACGTATCGGGCGGGCGCTGCGAGCGGGGACGATTCTTGCCCTTCGCGGCGGACTGGCAGCCGGAAAGACGACGCTCACCAAGGGGATCGCGGCGGGACTTGACATTGATGCGGACGTTACAAGTCCGACGTACACACTCATCAGTGAATATTCAGGCAGGATGCCACTCTATCATATGGACGCGTATCGCTTGGATGGTGTAGACGATTTTCTCGCGCTCGGCGTGGAAGAATATCTCTATGGGGACGGTGTTTGCGTCATCGAATGGAGCGAACGAGTAGCCGCGGCGCTTCCGAAAAGCGCCGCGATAATCGAACTTAAAACCTTATCCGATGGGAAACGAATGATCGTCATAGAAGATCAATTGCTGGAGGACTTGCTACGTTGACCGGATTGGCTATCGATACATCTGGAGACGTACTTTCAGTCGCTCTCATCCACGGTTCGGAGCTTCATCAATTCGAAGTAGATGCGGGGCATCGCCATTCTGAGCAACTATTGGAACTTGTGAATGCCGTTATTAATATTTCTCGAATTGATCGAACCATGATCAATTTCGTCGCGTGTATGAGGGGTCCAGGATCGTTCACGGGGCTTCGTATCGGCATGTCCGCGGTAAAGGGGCTTGCTACAGCCCTAGAAATTCCTTTTTATGCGGTTTCAACTTTTGATTGTATGGCCTCCTCCCGTTCTATTTGGCCGGGCACGGTACTTACCCTTATAGACGCGAAACAAAACCGCTGGTACGCGGCCGCTTTCAAAGATGGTCGGCGCATTTGCAATGATATCGATGCCGATGTGAGAGAAATCGCTGATATACTACTGAAAACCGGTGGAACATCGCCCATCCTGGTGTGCGGTACCGACGCCCCACGCGCTCGCGATATTATCGCTCCCATGGTCCCTCAGTTGAGCTTGGTAGTGGATCCGGCACATCGCAGGGGAGCTTCCAGAGAATTGGCGACCCTTGCGGCGGCCAGGGCTGAATCAGGAGACCGTGGCGAAACGGATGAGATCGGCTTAGAATATCTACGTAAAAGCGAAGCGGAAATTACTCGAGAGAATACCAAGAGGGAACGGTGAGTCGATGAGCGACGAAGAACTTGAAGATTTGGAACAACTTGAAGACATTAGCACAGAGCTTGTACCAAAAGAACCTCCCGTATCGAGCGTTAAGCCCGATAAAGGAATCATCGCTTCATTCATACAAAACCCCCTTCCCGTCATTATCATGGACGGCGACTTGCAGATAACTTTCGCGAACGAAGCTTGCAACAAATTATTCGCGAACTTTTATCATTTTGAGGGATCAAGGTTGCCCGATGTATTCGGTCGTGCTCTCGGAATCGCATCTCTTAAGGATTTGCTGGTATGCGTTAAATCCCCCGACCGTGGATACTCATGGAAAGGCATGATAAGGAGCAAAGCCCGAGAATCGGGAACAATACTCACAAAATCCTACTTGTTCCCGATCCACTCGCAGACCTATAACGGAAGCCCGCCTTCCGCATTTGTCGCGCTTTTCGACGATGTGACTGAAGAAAACAAGTCCTTGCTTCGTTCAGTATTCTTGAGTTTGCTGGAAGCCTCAAAACTAAAAGACAACGATACCGGCAAGCATATCAACCGAGTCAACATCTACTCGGAAAGAATGGCACTTGAGTTGTTCGATCGTCCCGGATACGAAGAAATCGACCGTGATTTCATCGACGACATCGCGTTTCTCGCCGCCATGCACGATGTCGGCAAAATAGGCACGCCCGATGATATTCTCAACAAGGAAGGTCCGCTTTCGGATTGGGAATGGACGATCATGAAGGAACATACAAAGAACGGCGCTTACATTCTTTCAACGTATCCCAACCCCATGGCGAGGGAAATTGCCTTATACCACCATGAACGATGGGATGGCAGCGGATATCCGTATAACCTGGAAAAAGCGATGATTCCACTTGCCGCCCGGATAGTCACGATCGCCGACGTCTACGACGCGCTCCGGATGAAGCGAAGTTACAAAAAACCTTTTGACCACCAAACAGCGATGGCCAAAATCAAAGAATGGAGCGGCACCCATTTTGATCCGGCGCTTATAGAAATCTTCGACCGTATCGAAGATGATTTTGAGGCGAGTTACCGAGAAAATTCAGATTAGTCCATGCCGAGGTTAACCTCGGGAAGCGTCGATAAAGATTCGGCCGCGGCACGGTTCTCTTCCATGATCGCATCAAATACTTCACGGCGAAAAACTTTTACCGAACGGGGCGCGTCTACCCCCAGTTTGACTTGGTCTCCGCGTATTTCTATAACAGATATAGCTATATCATCTCCTATCATTATTTTTTCATTCAATTTCCGGGATAATATCAGCATGGCGCCTTCTTAGCCGCTGCGAGCTCAGCAAGCACGTCATGCTTTGTTTTCCAGCGCGGGTCAGTGAGAACGGACTGTCTGGCCAATCGTTCTTCTTTGTTGATGACTAACGGTCCCTGCAAATTCGCTGTCATTGGAGATCCATCGGCTGAAATAGTGACAATAGAAAAAATTAGCGCAGTTTCAGGATCTTTGATACCGATTTCGGCTAGGTCCGAATCATCGATATCCAGTTCATAATCAGGGCGGAAAAGAAACGGATTCACGACGATGAACGCGACCTTTTCCACGTCCAGTGATTGCAACCAGAAGAATGGTTGACGTTCGGCATCCAAAAGAACGTATTCTTTGAACTTCTCGAAGCCGAGAATGCCTTTAGGAAAGTTGATGCGCTGTTGCTCATCAACTTCAATCGTGCCATAGGCCTTGGTATTGACTCTCATCATTTCTCCGTTTCCAGACCAATTTTACCGAAGAAAATCCAGCAGCGTCGGCTGGACGATTTTCGACGCTGTCTGCAGTGCCGCCTTATGGGCAAACTCGATCATACCGAGGTCGGTAGCCGCCTTAGTGAAGTCCAGCGCGGTTTCGCGCGCTAAATGCGAAGTCACATCGGGAATCTCCGCATTCACGCGTTTCCACGTAAATTCAACACGTTCCTGGCGACTGCCGATTTCAGCGATCCGAGAACCGAAATTATCAAGAGCAAGATCGATACCGCCGAGAGCCAGGGATCCGACTTCCCGGCCATCGCCTCTGAACATAGCGTCGCGAAGACGAACCACCATATCGAAGGCCGAACCGCCTGAAACCCGCGCGGCGGGATGCCAATTCGGAGCTCCGGGATCGGAAGTAGCGCGAATCACCCCAAGGTCTTTTAGAACAGAACCCTTGGGGGAGTCTTCAAGACGTATCAAGTGCGCATTCGTCCCTTCAAGAGCTAGACCCTTCGTCACCGGATCCACATACGCTTTCACCGGTGCGGCGGAATCATTGATTTTCGCTGCAATCGCGTGGATGGTATCGCCGGGATTCACCCGAATCTCCCGACCATCCACAAAGAAAGAAGTATTTTCAGCTACGCGATACGCGGTGGCATCGAAGGAAGAAAAGATTTGCATTTTTTCCGCCCAAAAAGCTTCCCCGCCACCGATATCCAGTTCCGCCAATGCGCCTTCACTGACCTCAGCTTTCCGAGATGCACCCGAACCTTGGTACTCTACCCGTTCGATGACGCTTTCTCCGGCGCCGGGAACCGCTACCTCAATTGCCCTAAAGGGTTCGGTAAACGCTTTATCGCCCGCGAACAGGCGTTTCCCGTCGGGGCCGACGGCGTTGGCAACCTGCACCAGCTCCTTGAGCAGTTCGTTTACTTCAACGCCCATGTATTTCATATCTTCGGCCGCGTAGGTCCCGTTGGCGCCCTGAACGGCAAGTTCCCGGATCCGCTGCATTACGTCCTGAGCTTGGCGCATATACCCATCGGAAATCTTCAAATGATCGCGGGCGTACAACGCGTTATTTTCAAAACGATCCAGACGCGCAAGGTACGATTCGTATCGCACGGCCTTCGCGGCGCCCAAAGGATCATCGCGAAGTTCCTTGATACGTTTCTGCGTCGCCATTTTCGACTGAAGCGACGAAAGATCTGCTTCTTGCCGCCTGAGTCGAAACTGAAGGTCATCGTTGGGCATATCGGTTGAAACGCGTCTCATAGTTTATCTACACTCCCATGCGGTTGATGATGGTATCGAGCATGTCGTTCATAGTGGAAATGAACCGCGCGGCTGCCGCGTAGCCGTGTTGGTACTTAATCATCTGCGAAAGTTCTTCATCGACGTTCACTCCGGAAATAGATTGGCGCATATCGCGGAGTTGCTTCATGATAAGGTTCTGTGATTCCAACGCTCGATCGGATTGTTCACCCATGAGACCGACTCGTGCGACGGCATCGGCAAAATAATCGTCAAAGGTATTATGTTGTCCGACCATAACGGGAGTGTTTCGGATTGAAGCGATGGCCAAGGCCGCGTCCCCGTTGCCGGGATTAGCCGCCTTCCCGTTTTGGCCGTAGCCTGCGGCGATCGATTGCGGATCTTTGATCAAAGCCGGATTAACCTCAATCCAGCCGGAAGGATGCGCCACCGGAGCCACCGCAAAATCCAAAGAGCCGCCCTGGAGCGACTGAACCGCGTCAGGGCGGGCCCAATCGTAGGAGGCGTCGGCGCCGCGGCCGATAAGAACGCCGGCGTAACCTTCAAGAAATCGCCCCGAATCTTCCACGTGGCGGATGACGAAATCGGGATTGGCGGGATCAACGGCGGGAGTGCCTTTAAGGGAAAGGCGTCCTTCGCGGTCCAAACGGGCAACAACTTCAGCGCCGGCATGGTTGATTCGGGCGACGACGTCGGCGACCGTATCGGTCGCATAATAGGGTACATCCACGGTCCCATTGGCAGCGGCAAAAGTCATCTTGCCCTCAAGGCCGATCTGGGCGCGTTCTTCAAGTTTATTGGCGCCTGAAATCCGGAATACGTAGGTCGAATCGTATTGGCCGTCTCCGTTGCGGTCATAATTTCCCGCGACGTTGGTGACGAACGGACGCTCTACAAAAAAATCGATACCGGTTCGTCCGTTCAGTCCGGTTCCCGCCCGATGCGCGTCATTCACCAAATCAGTGAAATTCACGGCCATCGAATCCAAACTTTGAATTTCGCCGCGAACGTCTACATCGCGCAATTGAACCATCGAGGCAAGGCTACCGCCCGAAAAATAGGCGTTTTCCCCCGATTCTTTCCAGGTGATGCGGGAGAAGCCGCCGGTCTCGATTCCCGACTCAAGGGCAAACTCTCGTCGGACGCGTCCCTGAACGAGTACGTTCCCGTTCGTGTGAATCATGAACTCGTCGGAATCGCGCTGGTCGGTTTCAATGTTGATAATACCGGCCAGTTTTTCGACTAAAAGATCACGCCGATCGTAGAGATCATTAGGATTGTCTCCCTGAGCTTTTATTTTCTGGATTTCTTCGTTGAGGCCGGATATTCGATTCGTTAAGTCATTTACCTGGGAAACCGTTCCCTGAATATCCTGTTCAAGCATATCGCGAATGCTTGAAAGACCTTTATACCGTTCATGAATTGAATCGACCAACGTCTTTCCGCGTTCAATTACGGCCTTACGCGGGGCTGAATCGGCCGGATGAAGGGAAAGTTCCTGCCACGAATCCCAAAACGCGTCCATGCGACCGCGAACGGACACATCGGCAGGTTCATTGTAAATACGCTCCAACATGAGCACGTATTTATCTCGATTATCCCAATATCCTTCCCCGTTTGCCTGGGAAACGATGCGCTTTTCCAAAAGACCGTCACGCAAGCGTTCGATGCGCTCAACGACGGTGCCTTGGCCTATCTGGCCGGGGGTTTCTTCCCTATTCAAACCAGGCAAGTAAATCGGCTCAAAAGGCGAAAATTCAACGCGTTGGCGAGAATACCCCTCGGTCGACGCGTTGGACAGATTGTGTCCCGTCGTAGCGAGCGCCTGCTGGTGGGCGACTACCGATCTTTTGCCGATTTCTATACCGGTGAACGTGGATTGCATGAATGCTTCCTTATCCGTTTAAAACGAACGATCAAGAACGATAGATCGCATCTCCGGGTGGACTGCTGAGCCGCGACGTGAATAGAGCTTCCCTCGCCGATCGGGGAAAGCCGCATCCAAAAAATCAGTGAGCGTTGAGCGCGCGGCGGACAAATAGGTTGAAAGGGCATCATTCGCCAGACGTACTTTAAGAGTATCCATCTTAAGCCGCCGATAGAGTTCGGTCAGCTCCTTGCGGGAAGTTGGATCCAAGCGAGAGGCGACGGAGTAAAAGCCGACAGAGCCGCCGGAACTTTCGCCGAATTCAGCGAAAACGCGATCCCTTTCAGCCTCCAAAAGTTCAAATTCGCTTCCATATTCTTTCAAACGGGTTAGTAAGGACTCCATATTCGACCAATCGCGGGCGAAAGCGGCGTTCCGAACAACTTCCTGCGCAGCCGCAAGCCGTTCCAAGAGGGCGGTTTCCTGTCTGAGCACGTCCGCACAGCGCGCGACGAGGTTTCCATACTTTTCCATACTCGGTACCTCGTTTCATTTATCGGCGAAATCGATACGGCAATAGAGCTTATTCCTGAGAAAATTAGAACCCGGACGACTTGACTCTTTTTTTTGTTTCAGGCATATTGCCTCTCGTCAGTTTGATGGTGGATGTAGCTCAGTAGGTAGAGCGCCAGACTGTGGCTCTGGGTGTCGCGGGTTCGAG
>JBAYHM010000112.1:0-13378 GCA_041666155.1 Treponemataceae bacterium | reverse complement strand
GCGCGGTTAAACCGCCGATAGAAAAAAACAAACAGGACTCTCGCGCGCGCATTCTATGGTTTGTGCGCATAGAGAACGACGGAGTCATTTCCCGCGTAAAGGTAAAGCGCACGTTCACCGTCACCGATACTCCGCTGGTCGACGTGTTATCAGCGCTTATGACCGGACCGGAAAGCGATGAACAGAAAAAAGGCTATTCATCGCTCATCCCTTCCGGCTCAAAACTCTTATCGGCAACCGTCCGCGGTTCCACCGCTTACCTGAGTTTCAACGAGGCCTTCCAATTCAATTCGTTCGGCATTGAGGGTTATGCCGCCCAGCTGCGGCAAATCGTGTGGACCGCGACAGAATTCGAGTCGGTCAAGGACGTTCAGATTCTGATAGAAGGCCGCCGCCTTGATTACCTCGGCGCCGAAGGTATTTTCGTTGGAAGCCCTCTAAATAGGGAATCGTTGTAGGCGTCTTTCACTATTACTCGACTAAAGCGATTTTTCGGGTAAACCCTTCTATGGCTACAGCCTTCCGCGTTTCACCATCAAAACTTATGACCGCGCCGCTCACGGCGACTTCCCCCGTCGCGCATTCCATGCGATACGGAATTTGCGTCCTCGAGCGGTCCATGCAAATTTTAGCATCCATGCCGATAATACCGTCGACAACCCCCGTCATTCCCAGATCACTAATGTACGCGCTACCCTTCGGCAACAGCCGCGCGTCCGCCGTGCGCACGTGCGTGTGGGTACCGGCAATCGCCCCCGCAACACCGTCCAGATGAAAGCCGAAAGCTTCTTTTTCCCTCGTCGTTTCCGCGTGAAAATCGACTAACACGATTGCGCCGCGTTCCGCCAAATCTTTGACAAGGGCCTCCGCACAAAGGAAGGGACAATCGATAGGCGTCATTTCCTGCCGCCCCTGCACATTGACGACGCCCCACTTAATGCCGTCTTTTTCGTAAAAGCCCGAGCCATGGCCACTGACCCCAGCGGGATAGTTGGCAGGGCGCAAAACACGCGTTTCGGCGTCCAGAGTCGGCCACACTTCTCGCTTTTCCCACACATGGTTGCCGGAAGTCACCACGTCGGCACCGGCGGCAAGGATGCGCGCAAGCGTTTCCGCCGTCAAGCCGAAACCAGCTGCCGCGTTTTCCCCGTTCACCACGATGAAAACCGCACCGGTCTCCTCGGCGAGCTGCCGCAGGTCGGTTTCCAAAGCTTTCAAGCCCGGTTCCCCGACGACGTCCCCGATCATCAGCGCCTTTACGACGGCCATCGTTTTCCCTCCAAGGATTGCGCCCATTTCCCGATTGGGGGCCCGTCAGGGAAAAATCAGACCTCCCTGGTCCTCGACCCCATGGGTCTGCGGGAAGCGCTCGGTCCGATTTTTCCCTGACACCCCCACAAAAGCAAAAAAGGCATTCATCCCCGTTTTACTATGGGAGCTAGGCCCCTTCGATTTTCAAGCTTTCTTTTATAGGTGCGCAGACACTGTTTTTCTGCGATTAAAAAAAGGGCGCGGCCGAATCGGCTGCGCCCCTCGATTTAATTTTCCGCGCACCGCGCTGGTAAGCGCGCTTGCTAGCGAGCGTACTCCACGATACGCGTCTCACGAATGATAGTCACCTTGATACGCCCAGGATAGCGCATATCGGTTTCAATCTTCTTCGCGATCTGCTTCGCCAGATCTTTCGACCCTTCGTCGCTCACAGACTCATTGTTAACGAGAATGCGGAGCTCACGTCCGGCTTGGATGGCATACGCCTTATCCACGCCCGAGAAACTTTCGGCGATGGTCTCCAGGTTCTCCAGACGCTTGATATAGTTATCAAGCGTCTCTCGCCGAGCGCCGGGCCGCGCCGCGGAGATCGCATCGGCGATCTGAACGATGACGGATTCCAGACACGAGGGCTCCACATCGTTGTGGTGACTCCCGATGGCGTTGATGATCCGGGGATCCTCGCCCATTTTGCGCGCCATTTCCATACCAATTTCAGCGTGGTTAAGATCGGAATCCGACTCCACGCCTTTGCCGATATCGTGCAGGAGCGCGCCGCGTTTGGCGATCTCCCGATTGGCGCCCACCTCCGCCGCGAGCATGCCCGCGATGACGGCGACTTCTTTGGAGTGGGCCAACACATTCTGACCGTAACTCGTCCGGAAGTACAAGCGGCCGAGAGTTTTGATCGCGTCCTGCCCCATATTGTGCAATCCGAGATCGAACAAAACCTTCTCGCCTTCTTCAAAGATCTTCTGCGAAATCTCGCGAGTAACCTTCTGAACAACTTCTTCAATACGCGCCGGGTGAATCCGGCCATCGGTGATGAGCCGTTCCAACGAAACCTTGGCGATTTCCCGCCTGACCGGATCAAAGCACGAAATGACCACCGCTTCCGGTGTATCGTCAATGATGACGTCCACGCCGGTGAGCGTTTCCAAGGTACGGATGTTTCGTCCCTCGCGGCCGATGATACGACCCTTCATCTCGTCGTTGGGAAGCGTCACCGTCGTGACGGTCACTTCACTCGTCACTTCCGTGGCAAGCCGCTGCACCGTCGTTACCAGAATATCCCGCGCCTTCTTTTCGGCCGACAGGTTCGCTTCCTGCTCAATCTTGTTCAAGAGCGCTTGCGCGTCGTGCTTAGCCTCATTTTCCAGACTCTGGATGATAAGGGCTTTAGCTTCTTCGACACTCAAACCGGAAATCCGCTCAAGTTCCGAGCGATATCGCTCTTCCTCGTGCTCCAACGCATTTTCACGATCGCCCAGCACCTTGTCACGCTCGACGAACTTCTCTTCCTGTTGCTCAAGCTGAGCGGTCTTTTTATCGATCGCTTCTTCTTTCTGCTGCACGCGCCTTTCATAACGCTGCAGTTCACCTCTGCGTTCCCGAATTTCCCTTTCTTGCTGTGTCCTTTCCCGAATTACATTGTCTTTCGCTTCGAGAAGGATCTCCTTCTTCTTGGCCTCAGCTTCTTTTATCGCATCTTGTTTGATGCGCTCGGCCCGCTGCTCTGAGGCCGAGAGTTGGAATCTGGCGTACAGCCATCGAATGAACCAGCCTAAGGTCAATCCGGCGAGAGGGAGGATGATATATAGTCCCATGGGACCCTCCTACCTAACTAGCCGTATTGACTGATTATATCAATGGGGGAACAATTGTCAAGCAAATCATTGATTCGGAATCACATACGGAATTCCGAACCGAGGTAGACCCGGCGTGCCATTTCGTCGTTTAGGATCGCGTCACGGTCGCCGGCGGCGACAATGGAGCCCTCATTTATGATGTAGGAGTGCGTGGTTATATCCAAGGTGTCCCGGACATTGTGGTCCGTGATGAGTACGCCGATCTTCTGTTCGGAAAGCCTTCGCACGATGTTCTTGATCTCATACACGGCAATAGGGTCTATACCCGCGAAGGGTTCGTCCAGGAGCAGGAATTTTGGTTCAATGGCTAAAGCGCGGGCAATTTCAGTACGGCGCCTTTCGCCTCCGGAAAGGGTAAACCCCTGCTGCTTTCGTATGTGTTCAACGCCGAATTCCTCAAGCAACTCTTCAAGTTTGGCTTTCTTCTCCGCTTTTGAGATATCCCGCCTGGATTCGAGGATTGCCCAGACGTTCTGCTCGACCGTCAATTTTCGGAATATTGAAGCTTCCTGCGGCAGGTATGAAATACCTGCCCGGGCGCGCTTGTACATGGGCTGTTGCGTGATGTCCATGCCGTTCAGCACGACCGTACCGGCTGTCGGACGATGGAAACCGACGACCATATAAAACACAGTGGTCTTACCCGCGCCGTTCGGTCCCAAGAGGCCGACTATTTCACCGTTGCGCATGGAGAAGCTGACGCCGCGGACTACTTCCTTTCTTCCGAAACGCTTGCGTAAGCCTTCTACGGAAAGGACGTGGGCGTCGTCACTGATCACTCTTTTTCTCCTTAATCGATCCCGAAACCGATCCTTCCATGAAGATATCGTCGGTGTCCAAGTCGACGCGCATCCGATCCGCTCGAAACTCATCACCTTTTTTAAAGACTACCGGCGTTCCGGCAAGTTCCAGCTTTTTCTCATCGCGCCGGTACAAAGCCCACTCAGATCGACAGATGAGTTCGTCCTTGAAAAGCCGCACCCCGATCTGAAGCACGGTCGTACCGTTCGTATCGTTATATTCGATGAATCGGGCCTTGGCGATGACCCCGTTTTTTTTATCTTCCAAAGCCGAATCGCCCTCAAGCCGGGCGATTTTCACTTTTCGGTCGTACCGAAGACGCAAAGCTCGAAAGAAAATGCCTTTTTTTTCGTCAAAACCGGTGACGGAACCGAAGCAATCCACGAATCGATTTTCATCCCCGGAAAGTTCGATGCGGTCAGCTTTAAGGGTAAGCGTGTCGGAAAGCACTTGCGCGGCGCCTTCCAAAACCGTTTGTTCTTTCCCCGACGCGCGGCTTCCGCTCATTTTCTGAGCCTGAAAACGAAACGTCTCCGCAAACAATGAGGCGCCGATTAAAACGCAGAGGATAACGGCACACGTACGAACGCCGAAAGGCGTCATTGCGGCACCGCTTCCTCGGCCCCGTCCGTCTCAATTCCGTCGGCCTCGTCCGTCTCAATCTCGTCGCCCTTGATCGCCTCTTCCTCTTTTTTTTCTTCCTCGACCAGAGTTCCGGAAACCTGTCCATTCAATTCCCATTTTTTCAGGCGGGCGTCGGCGGAAAAGCCGATACCGCTTAAGTATGAGCCGTCGGATTTCTTCACCAGGACGGGTTTATCTATCGCGCCGCGAAGCATTCGGTCGCTGTCTTTCCAGGAAAGTTCTTCGGTCTCAATGATCATTTCCTCGTCGGGAATTGAGAGCGTGACGCCTCCGTACAAGGACACGTCGCCGGAGGCCAAATCTACTACCGCGGACGAGGCTCCGCCGACCGCTCCATCGGAACCGTCGGCGGCGAATTGCGCAAACCTGGGCGATTTGACAACCATACGCCGATCTTTCTCATACCGCTCCACCGACTCAGCCTGTAGGCGAACGATTGCTTTCCCGTCCCTTACGCGGACGTACTCGACTTCAGTCATCACCACATCCGGCATCGATGGCGGAGCGTCCGCAGACAACGAACCGTAATCAAATGAGCAAGAAGAAAACAAAAACGACGCGGCCGCGACCAAAACCCAGGTGCTTATCGTCCGCAGCATCGTAGGGCTTTAGGCCCGTCCCGTTTTCGCATCCGGCGTTGAATCGCGGGATGCGTCACGAGACGCGGCTATAAAGGCACGGAACAGCGGGTGCGCCGCGGTCGGCTTCGATTTGAATTCAGGATGGAACTGCACGCCGACGCCCCACGGGTGATCGGGCCATTCCACGCATTCGACCAGGCTGCCATCGGGAGTAAAACCGGCTAACTTGAGCCCGGAATCCGTCATATCCTTGCGATAGACGTTTGCGAACTCATAGCGGTGCCGGTGCCGCTCCCATACGGATTTTTCCTTGTACGCCTCAAACGGCTTGGACTTCGGTTCGAACACGGTTTCACTCTTGCCCAAGCGCATCGTGCCGCCGTAGTTTTTCACGTCGATCTGTTCTTCCAAGAGACTCACTACGGGATGCTTGGTGTCCTGATCAAACTCCGTGGAGTCGGCGTCTTCCCATCCGAGCACGTTCCGGCCCCAATCGATGACCATGATCTGCATTCCGAGACAGATGCCGAAATACGGTACCTTATTCGCGCGTGCCCAGGCCGCCGCGTGGACCATGCCGTCAATACCGCGTTGACCGAAACCGCCGGGGACCAGAATACCGTCCACGGCGCCGTCGGGAGCCGCGGGCCCAAGAAGCGTACCGGGATCAACCTCACCTTCCAATTTGGAAGAATCGACTTTCACCAGCTCAACGCCGACGCCGCATTCCAATCCGGCGTGAAAGAGCGCTTCGTATATCGATTTATAGGAATCGTGGAGTTCCATGTACTTGCCGACAATTCCGATCCGAACGGTCCCCGTTCGTTTGTGGAAACGCTCCATCATGGATTTCCACGCCGAAAGATCGGCATGACGACTCTCAACGCCAAGCTGACGCAGAACAACGAGATCAACCTTCTGCTCAAAGAACACGAGCGGCACTTCGTAGATGGTCGTATCCACATTGTAGGAAGTGAACACGGCATCCGGATCAACGTTGGTAAACAGGGCGATTTTGCGCCGCGTGGATTCGTCAAGAAGCGCGGGCGCGCGGCAGATGAGGACGCCGGGCTGGATACCCTGCTCCTGCATCGCTTTGACCGAGTGCTGGGTCGGCTTGGTTTTGAGTTCACCGCCCGAAACCTCTGGAATGAGCGTGAGATGAACGGAAAGCGCGTTCTGCCGACCAAGTTCATGGATGAGCTGGCGAGCGGCTTCAAGGAAAGGGATCGATTCAATGTCGCCCACTGTGCCGCCGATCTCCACGATAACGATATCGGCGTCAGGATCTTTCCCGACAGCGAGGATGCGGCCTTTGATCTCATCCGTAATATGTGGAATGACCTGAACGGTTCGGCCGAGATATCGCCCTTCGCGCTCTTTGCGAATGACCGCGTCGTAGACTTGGCCGGTAGTGATCGAGTTTGCCCGGGATAGCGGGCTGCGGGTAAAGCGGGCGTAATTCCCTAGGTCGAGATCCGTTTCCGCCCCGTCGTCGGTAACGTATACCTCACCGTGCTGATAGGGACTCATGGTCCCCGCGTCGACGTTGATATAAGGATCGCATTTAACCATGCGAACGGTTAGCCCGCGACATTCAAGCAGCGCGCCCAATGAAGATGCGGCCACGCCTTTGCCGAGGCTGGAGCATACGCCCCCAGTGACGAAGATATACTTGTTCATGTAACCGGATTATCTCCGCACACGTGCCCTTCGTCAACGGATAGAGACAAAAACCGAGCGGATCAAGCCCTCTCTTCACAAGAACCGGCGTCAAGATACAAAACGGCGCCGGAAAGTGAATTTGGAGAGTACGTCGGAGGCGCCGCGCTCGCGATTGAATCGAACAACTCTACGTCCATTCGAATCGGGGCTTTCAGTCGGAGCGCCAACGCAATACCGTCCGAAGGCCGAACTTCCATTGAATATGTCCGAACCATTTTCCGATACCGAATTCGACCAAGAAAACCCTCGTCGGTCCGGGCATATATTTCAAAAGCAATGAACTTGCAGCCGAGGCGGGAAAACAGCTCGGCGAACAAGTCATGGGTGAGCGGTCGCGGCGGTTTGATACCTTCGATCTCGATAATAATCGCGCTCGCCTCAAAGGCACCGACCGGGACAAGCACATATTGCTCTTCGGAAGCATCCCGAAGAAGCACCGCGGGCGAATCGCCGTCATCATCCAAAGCTACGCCCGCGACGGAAAGCATGATATTTCGCGACAACATATTACAAGTATAGCACGTGGCAGTCAAAGTTACGATTGACAGCGAGGGAGTCGGCCCATACACTTTGAAATCAGAGGAGCACTCGTGCTTATGGCGGATTTCGTAACGGACGGCGACTTTGAACAATTCCGAAAACTCATATACGACGAAAGCGGGATCCACTTCTCGGCTACCAACCGGTCTATCCTTGAAAGTCGACTCAAGGAACGGCTGAGAGAAAAAAAACTTGAGCACGTCCGTCAGTATTACGAAATCATCGTGAAAGACAAGGAGGAGATGAAAGCCTTCCTGGATTCCATCACGACGAATCTTACCCGCTTCTTTCGCAACCAAGCCCATTTCGACGCCTTTGAAAAATTCATCATTCCCGAACTCATGAAAATCAAAAAAACATCCAGCGACCATAAGTTGCGCGTATGGAGCGCCGGATGCTCCACCGGGGAAGAGCCGTATACGATCGCGATGATGTTGAAGGACCTCCTGCCTCCTCCGTGGACCGCCGAAATCATAGCCAGCGACATCAGCCTCAAATCCCTCATGGTCGGGAAAGAGGGATTCTATTCCGACGCGCGCATAGCGGGCATCCCCGAAGGACACCTTAAAAAGCACTTTGATCGGGTTGAGGGTGGCTATAAAATTCACGACGAACTGAAAAAGATGATCCGATTCGATTATCACAACCTTAAAAACGATTCGGGACTACGTAATCTGGATGTGGTTTTTTGCCGCAACGTCCTGATCTATTTTGACGAAGCGGCGCAAAAGGCCGCCGTTGAGCGGTTCTGGGACGCCATGTCCACCAAGTCGTTCTTATTCATCGGCCATTCCGAATCACTTTTTGGTATGAACACGAAATTCGAATTCGTGAAGACGGAATGGGCCTGTTTTTATCGAAAATTCTTAGCGTAAAGTGAGGAACTGTTTGTGAGCGACGCCGTTTCCGTCTTAATCGTCGATGACTCGGCGCTTATGCGAAATCTCATTGCCCGGATGGTGGAAGCGACGCCCGGGCTTGCTGTTGCCGAACGTGCCATGAACGGCTTGTTCGCGCTGCAAAAAATTACGCGCTGCGATCCGGATGTCATCGTCTTGGACCTTGAGATGCCGGAGATGAACGGGATTGAATTCCTTCGGGAACGCAAAAAGCTCGGTATCGAAATCCCGGTTGTCATTCTATCTTCGATCGCGCGGCGCGGCGCGGAAATAACTATGGAAGCCCTATCGCTCGGCGCGAGCGATTTCATCATGAAACCGACGGGTGCCGCCTCCGAAGACGTCAGAACGGTCAAAGACCAATTGATGGAGATGTTGTTCGCCTACGGCGCCCAATATCGGACCAAAAAGGGCAAGACGGTACGGCGAATCCCCGCGGAGGAACTTGAGCGCGCCCGAGAGCAAGATATTCAGGAAAAAAACGCGCGCGTAAAAACAACGAGCGGCGTCGCGCATCTTGAATCGTTATCGCGATACTCGCCGTTTGACCACGAAAGTTCAAGACCGCCGGAACCGCCCCTCCCCGCGCGAAAACCCGGTCCGACGGAAATTATAGCCATTGGTATTTCCACCGGCGGACCAAACGCGCTTCGGGAAGTGTTCGCGAAACTTGATCCCGACCTTTTGCAACCCATCCTCGTAGTCCAGCACATGCCGCCCGGGTTTACCGCAGAATTCGCCAAAAGCCTTGACCGAATATGTCCATTGGACGTAAAGGAAGCCGAAGACGGAGACGTCGTGAAATCCGGACGTGTTCTCATCGCTCCGGGAGATAAGCATATCCAGGTGGAGAAAAAACCGCTGGCGACCATAGTCCGCATCACCGACGCGCCGCCGGTAAACGGCCACCGCCCCTCAGCCGATGTCTTATTCGCGTCGGTAGCGCGGGAATTCGGAAACCACTCGATGGGCGTCATTATGACCGGCATGGGACGGGACGGCGCAAAGGAAATCGGAACGATTTTCAAAGAAGGCGGAATTACTCTTGGACAAGATGAGGAATCTTCAGTAGTTTATGGTATGCCCAAAGTAGCTTTTGAGTTAGGCCACGTCATGGAACAGGTTTCTCTTACTAAAATGGCCGAAAGAATTTGCAAATTGGCCAAAGAAAAGCGATAGCCACCGGAGGTTCATCATGAAGAAAGCGTACAAATGCAAAGACTGCGACAAAGAAGTCATTCAAGATGAGAAGAAAAACGCCCCTGATTGTTGCGGAAAACCTATGAAGGAAATCGCGCTTGAGGCATGCCGTGATGCCGGCCCGGAAAACTCGAATACAGGCTCTGAACCCTGCGAAGATTTCACCGGCAAACAACGCTAAAAACGCGGTCACCGAAAATACGTCACGCATGCAAATTAATAACGAGCCGAAAGTAATTTTCGGCTCGTTATTAATTTGCATGCCGGAAAAGCTCATATACGGATGTTATTGATGAATTTGGAAGGATTCTTTTTCAAGTTTGAGTCTACGCTATTGCGTGCGTGGTATAAGAAAACAGGGCGGCATCCCCTCAGTAAACCCTATATTTCCGGAGATGGTTTCAGAAGCGTCTGTCCACGTGAATTCCTTTCGGATTCATCAAATGGCTTCGACAGCGACACAACGACCCCCGGCGCTCTTATCTATTGCAGAGGGGACCGACTCCGGAGCTTCCTCACGGAAACCGCGCCGCGAATCCAAGTCCCTTTTTCAATTATCTGCAACAATGACGATACAACTCTGACGCCGGATTGGGTGCCTTTATTCCCACCCAACATGGTCCGACTGTTCGGCCAGAACGTGCTTATCGACGATCCGCGGGTGATTCCTCTGCCGATAGGGCTGGAAAACGCGCGGCTGCATTACAACGGAGTAATCCGGGACTATCAGGCTCTCCGCCGCCGCCCGGCCCCGACAAGAAATCGCGTATTGTTCGCCTTTACCGTTGGAACGAACAAAGCCGTGCGCGGACCCGCCCGCGCTTTTTTGGAAAAGTTCTCTCTGGCGGATAGCCTGGACCGCGTCAACAGCCGCACGTATCGGAAAATCGCTTCGGATTATCGATTCATTGCCAGTCCCCCGGGAAACGGGGTCGATTGCCACCGGACTTGGGAAGCCATGTACCTACGGAGCGTCCCCATCGTCGTAAGATCATTCATGACCGAATACTTCGCGCGCCTCGGACTCCCTCTGTGGCTGGTCGATAACTATGAGGAACTGAACAGTCTGACGGAAGCCGATTTTGACGCGAAATACCGCTCATTATCCCCCGCCTTCACCAACCCCGCCCTCTGGTCCCCCTACTGGGAATCCCTCATCCAATCCCAATCCCGCCCAACCCCTTAACTTTCACTAGGCCCAAAAGCGACTTGCCTTTCTTCCGGGTCTAAAAAGTTTCAACTTTTTAGACCCCACCCAACGGCAATAGAATTCCCGCAGGGAATTCTATATGAGACTTCGAGGACGCAACCGGCGTCCGAGAAGTCTCATGCGTCCGAAAAGTCTCAGTCGTCGGAGACGGATTCGGCTTCCGAAACGGGCCTGGTAACGTAGGGAACTGATTTCGCGGGCCGAAACTTCCTGAACCAATACACGCCGAGAAAGCCCAGCGCCAGTCCGACAACGCCGAGGGTAGCGTGCAACGCCTCGCCGGATGAGGGGAACAATACGGAAGCGAGGACAAAGGCAAGGGCGAACATGACCAGCGGCGGCAAGAGAACCAACGCGGCGTTCGATGCTGTAGCACCCGCGTCCACATTGATTTCCACAAGGTTTCCAACCGATAACTCCAGATCCTTCCGGTTTTCAGCGGTATATGTTTTGCCGTTTGTCCGGCATTCTTCGTTCATGCACCCGAAACACCCGCCGAGTTCACCGCCCTGAATCGTTAGTATCTTCCCCTCGATCTTCAGGATTCTTCCCATTTCCAACATCTTGAACCTCCGGGCATACGATTCGAATTCGTTCAATAGACGAGGCGGTCCCCCCGTCAGCCATATCGATTAACACGCCCTGCAGCTCAGGCCGCGCCCAAGCATCTTTCGTCCAATCCGGAATCCCGGTAAGAAATTCGTTTACTCGGGAAACGGGTTCACAGCCGCCGACGGAATCGATGCTGCCGGTTCTTCCCGCGTCGCAAATGACCGCCGTACCGCCGGGAAGAACTTTCTCATCGGCCGTTTGGACACGGCCATGGGAACCGATCACGGCGGAACACTTTCCGTCGGCAAAGCGGAACAAGGACAACTTCTCCGCCGTGGCGCTCGCGTGAAAATCCACGAGAACGTACGGCGTTTCACGCCGAAGCCGTTCAAGAAGCTCGGGTAGCAGCGTGAAAGGACTGTCGGCGTGCATACGGTCAAAACCGGACTGTCCAAGAAGGACCGCGACGGCGACTTTCCGCCCTTCACCGGCCTGAAACACGCGAGACCCCCAACCGGGCGCGCTCGCGCTTAAGTTCGCGGGGCGGAGCACATACGGCAAATGGCCGATGTTCTCCACCAAATCTTTCTTGTAGAACACACATTCGCCCATGGTAAGCGCATCGACACCGATTTTTCGGATATACGCGGCATGGTTACGCCCCAAGCCCGCGCCGCCGGTCGCGCCATCCGCGCACGCGACGACAAAATCAATGCCGCGCGAACGACGCAATTCGGGAAGAGCTTTCTTGAGACTGTAGATGCCTGCTTTACCGACGATCTCGGCCACGTACAAAACTTTCACCACGGTGCTCCCTTAACGCAAGGGAGGCGGAAGCTCCCTGAGACGCCGATCGAACTCAGTCGCGGCCCGTTCATCATGAAGTTCCGAACAGACATCCCTGAGGTTATACAGAGCGTCCCAATAGTGCGGATCCAAGGAAACCGCCCGTTCAAAGCAATTACGCGCCTCAGAGTAGTTTCCTTCGGTGAAATACAACACGCCGAAATTATTCCACAGTCGCGAAGAAGAGTCGTTCCGTTCCAACGCTTCGTTGTAACAAAACTCCGATTCTTCGTACTGTTCACGTTCATAATGCAGGAGTCCGAGCTCTGCCCACGCTTCGAAATTGTCGTCGTCGAGCGCTCGGCAACGTTCGAAACTCTGTTCCGCCCCATCATACTCTCCGCTCCGATGCTGCGCGATGCCCAAATTCAGCCATAACAGGGGGTTCCCCGGTTCCATAAGCAGGGCCTTTCGGAACAAGGGAATCGCGTCGATCGGGCGATTCGCTTCGGTGAGCGTGATCCCGGAATCGTTCAGTGATGCCGCAGTTTCCATAGGGTCCTCCTAACTTGAAATATAGTCTAAACGGCAGGCGACGACCAGTACGATCCGTCGAATGATTTAATACATTGATTGAGAGCTCCGGAGGGAGTATATTTGTCGTGACGGCGTTCGCCCGGAGCGAAGCCGTCGGACCGCTCCGTAGGGAGGGTCCAATCGACCGGGCTGAAAAGCCGGTAACGCAAGGAGCCTTACTATGAAAGGCAACAAAGTGTACGTTGATCTGGGTACTATTTTCGATGAAATCTTCGACGCGGCGCGAAACATCAGCGACGAATTCCAGACGAATTTCAATCAATGCGGCGGAAAATTCGGTGAGGACGGCCCCTTCGGGGAACACGGCCCTTTCGGTGAGAAGGGAGCCTTCGGTGAGAAGGGACCTTTCGCGAGGAAGGGGCCTTTTTCCGAGCGGCCGCCCTTCGGCTTCGCCCAGGACGATAACGTCGACTACTACCCCAGCTATTCGTATCCGCCCATGAACGTGTATATGCTGGCGGACCGCACCCTCGTGTTTGAATTCGCGCTCGCCGGATTTGACGAGAAAGACATCGGCCTTTCGTTCCAGGGCGACTACATGGTGTTTTCGGCACGCATGTCCTTGGAAGTCCCCGCGGATGAAGGCGTGCGCTACTTCAAGCGCCGACTTAAACTCAAGGACATTGAAAAGCAGAAATACTACGTTCCTGCCGATAAGTACGACCAGGAACGGGTAAAAGCCGTGTACCGCAACGGCATCCT
>JBAYHM010000111.1:0-13382 GCA_041666155.1 Treponemataceae bacterium | reverse complement strand
TATATTCCCGATCCCGGCCGAGTCGTCATCGCGCAGCGGACTATCCTGGAACGGGATGTATACCCGATCTGTTCTATCCCGGCGGGAACTCGGGTGCTTGTGGTCAACGATAATCTTGAAACCACGCAGGAGATGGCCTCGCTTCTATACAAGCTTGAGATCAACAACCTGAAACTCGTAATCTACGAGGATGGCGTCGAATATCCGGATATCCGGATCGCGATTACTCCAGGCGAAAGTTGGAGAGTGCCTACCAGCATCAGCACCGTCATAGACATTGGACACCGGTACGTCGACATCTCCACCCTGGTGAAAATTGTCGACATGCTGAAGCTGAACGAGGCGGAGGTCAGCCGGCGCATCTTAAAGTACTCGGAAACGCTGGTGGATCTCGATTCCGGTATAAAAACCCAGTATCGCGAACTCTTCCGCAAAAATCAGGAATTGGACACGGTAGTCAACTTGTCGCACGAAGGCATTCTGCTCCTGAATACCGAAGGCGTCATAAGTTTGTGCAATAAGAGCTTAACCGAAATGCTGGAACTGAGGAAAGACGTCCGCGGTTTTCCCGTTCGCGATATACTTCCGCAGGGCATGCTTGCGGTGATGGCCCAGGACTGGGTGGAAGACGAAGTATTCGAGTTCAACGGAAAATCCCTGATCATCAACAAACGCAATACCGAACACTTCGGGGAAACCGCCGGGACCTATTACAATTTTCAGGAAGTCACATACATCAAGCAGCTGGAGCAAAACCTCTCCCGCAAACTTAGGCAGAAAGGGTTGCTTGCCAGATACACGTTTTCCGACATTCATACCCGTTCACCGCAAATGCGGCAATGCGCGGACTTGGCGTGTCGGATCGCCGGCTCCGATCTGACGGTGCTGATAACCGGGGAAAGCGGCACCGGCAAGGAACTCCTGGCGCAATCCATCCACAACGCGTCGCTCCGAGCGAAACAACCCTTCGTGGCTTTCAACTGCGCGGCCGTGGTGGAGAGCCTTATGGAAAGCGAACTCTTCGGATACGAGGGCGGGTCCTTTACGGGCGCGCTTAAGGACGGCAAGGAAGGCTTGTTCGAGCAGGCGAATCACGGAACGGTATTGCTGGACGAGATAGGCGACATGCCTCTTTCCCTACAGGTAAAGCTGCTCCGCGTCCTCCAGGAAAGGCAGATCATGCGGGTAGGATCACAACGGGTGACTAACGTCGATATCCGTGTCATAGCGGCTACGAACCACGACCTGCGGCAGCGGATTCAAGCAGGATCCTTCCGTGAGGACTTATATTATCGGCTGAACGTACTGCCCCTTCGCGTACCGCCGCTTCGGGAACGCGTCGGAGATGCGCTATACCTCCTGGACCGATTCCTGAAACAGAATGGGAAGCAAGATCTTGAAATATCCGCCGAAGTCCGAGAGGTGCTTATCAGGCACCAATGGCCGGGCAACATACGGGAACTGGCAAACGTAGGTTCCTATATATCATTCATGGCTCAGGATGTCGTCACAGCCGCCCAGCTCCCTTATTATCTGGTTGACGACCAGGGCGACTTCAACGCCGATTATGAGGAAATGGGTAAACGCTGCGAGCGCGATAAGGCCGTGACACTACTGGAAACGCTGGATGATCTAGCCGAAAAAAAACCGGGGGCCGGCAGGAACAGCCTGCGCGATGCCCTGGCGGAGTCGAACACGCGGCTGACCGAGGGGGAAGTTCGACGCCTGCTGACTATCCTCAACGGCGGGGGGTTCATCACCTCAAGGGTCGGACGCCGCGGAAGCGAAATCACGACGAAGGGCAAAGCCTTCCTGCGTTGGGTTCACGACAGATAGACTGAGTTTCACCCCAACGCCTCTTCCCTTCGATTTCGGTAGACTTCAAACTCAGTCAGCGTCCGTCCGGCGACTTCCCACGTTTGAAAGCCGCTCGTACTTCCGTCAGCAGCGAAGGATCCGAGAATAGATCGAGCGCGGTCATTCCCATGGCTTTTGCTCCGGCGGCCAGCGCCTTTTCGGCGTCCGGCCCCACGCACGCTTGGGCGAACTCAACCGTATGCTGTTCGATACCCGATCTGATTTTGACGTAGCAATGGGCGCTGGGCAGGCACTGGGTCACATTGCCCATATCGGTTGAAGCCAGCCCCGCGTCTTCCCTCCTCGGGACAACTTCCTCCCCCGCCTGCGAAAAATTGGCGGCCATCAAATCGCAAAGCACGGGATTGTTCATAATCGCGTCGTACCCACGTCCCATTCGGGCAATGTCGACGGAAACACCCATGCTGGAGGCCGCGTTGTTCGCGCACCGGCGGACCTTCTCGACCAGTTCCTCAAGGTATTCCCGGTCGGCGGCCCGTATCCCGAAAGACGCCTCGGCGTATTCGGGAATGATGTTGACCACCGTCCCGCCCGAGGTGATGATTCCATTTATCCTGGCAAAGTCGCGCAGTTGGCATCGCCAGGCGTTAACTTGGTTGAAGGTTTGAATCACCGCTTCCAGCGCGTTGGCGCCGTTCCACGGTGACGCCGCCGCGTGCGCGCTTTTTCCCGAATATTTCAGAACCAAGCGGGTGCTGGCCAGTGTCCGGTCCTCAACCTTCGTTTGAGCGGAGGGATGCACCATCAGCGCGCAATCGATACCATCGAAGCTGCCGGCTTCAACAAGAGTCACCTTGCCGCCGCCTTTTTCTTCCGCGGGGGTGCCCATGAGCACAACCGTCCCGTTCAACCCGGCTTCTTCCAAGACTTTGTCCACCGCCACGGCCGCGCCGGCGCTCATCGCCGCTATCAGATTGTGACCGCAGGCATGGCCGATCTCGGGGAGGGCGTCGTATTCGGCGATGAACGCGAAGACGGGCGAACCCGTCCCGTGCCGGCTGGCGGCCTTAAACGCGGTTTCCAATCCCCCAATCCCTTTTTCGACGGAGAATCCTTTTTCTTCCATAAGTGCGCAAAGCTTTTCGCTCGCTTTGCGTTCGTTGAAAGCCGTCTCGGGATTTTCGTGCAGGAATCGACTGAGTCCATTCAATTCCTGAAACGATACGGACACAAGTTCCTGAATCCTCTGCTTAAGTTGTGCGTTTTCTTGACTCAAGCTCGTTCCTCCCGTTCACTATTTCAATGAATGTCCTGAAAAGGCCGAGCATTACCGGGTGCTTTTCGAACATCATTTCAGGATGCCATTGCACCGCCGTTACCGGAGTGCCTTCGCGACGCTCGATTCCCTCGACGATACCATCCGGTGCTCTTGCGCTTACGATGAAACCGGGCGCGATATCCTTGAGCGCGAGGTGGTGGAAACTGTTGGTTAAGATAACGGGCTCGCCGAACACTTCGGCGAGTATCGTATTTTGCTTTATCTCGACCTGATGGCCCGGAGAGTGCCTCCGGCTTTTTTGATAGTGCTGGATGTAGCTATTCGGCGCGAAGGTTAGGTCCTGGTACAAAGTCCCTCCGAACGCGATGTTCAACATCTGCATTCCCCGACAAATTCCCAGCATCGGCTTACCCAATTCATCGGCGACGCGTATCGCCTTCAACTGATGTTCATCAATCTCCGGAAAAATAAACTCGGTCAATCTACCGGGATTTTCGCCGTATGCCAGGGGGCTCGGGTCATAGCCGCCAGTCAGAATCACGGCGTCCACGGATTCCACCTGGCGACGAATAACCGCGTCGCTTTTCACGACGGGAAGCATGATGGGTACACCTCCCGCCGCTTCCACCGCCGAGATATAGTCATGATTCACGAACGACCTTTCCATTCCGGGGAAAAGCCCCGATTCCATTACCAACATACTGGAAAAAATCCCGATCACAGGAACAGCTGAGTCTTCAGTGACGCTGGATACGCGCATAATCCGTCTCCCCATTTAGGATGGACTTGCTCTAGCTAAGATCATGCCATAAAACGGATTTTTCGGGGAATAGTTGTGAATCGGCCCGGCGGCAGTGCTTTCTCATCACGTAACTCAATTGCGGAAAAGTATTTCCCGACGAATACGTAATAATAACGATAATCATCTTTGTTTTAAAAAAATTAACGTTTTCCCCCTTTTTCCGGCTTTTCGGAAGAACGAGTCTTCGAAATCGTTTTCTTGGCACCGCATCGGTACAATGAGTTCATTAACAGGAAGATTCTGAAACCTATTTATAAAGACCATCCACATTCCCGACAAAAAAGGGCGTCAAAAATATAATCAGATTACATATATTCATATATTTTAATGATATAAAAATAATCTTAAATAATACTGAGAATCGCTCAATATTCCAAATAGGTACATATCTGGATATTATAACGACCTATTTATAGTCCATAAGACCTGATATAAACTTTTAGGGAATCGGCGGCTTTAAAAAAAAGTGATCTTTATATGGTAACTGCCTCAAAAATATGGAGATAGCTTACGAGTTTCGAAAAAACACGTATTTTAGGCCTTTCCGGCAGCATGGCACATTTCTTGCTTAGAAAACGTCATTCTCATATGGAGGGAAAAGTCGTGAAAAAGAGTCTACGAGTTCTGATTTTAATTGCGCTGGTAGCGGGCGCGGCCGGCGCCGCATTTGCCCAGTCCGGTAAATCCATCCTGAAAATGGCCATGTTTTCCTCGCCGGGGGGAACCTTCCAGCCGGCGTTCGCGACGGACTCGTATGATTTCATGATAACGCGGCTGGTATTTGAAACGCTCCTCCAGTGGGGTGAAGATGGACAGCTGCAAGCGAACCTTGCGGAAAAATGGACCATCTCAAAAGACGGAACGGTTTTCACTTTCGTTTTGCGTGACGGAATAAAGTGGCACGACGGGACGCCCCTCACCGCCGAAGATGTCAAATATTCCATTGAGTACGTCGGGCACCCCGACTATAAGGGCGCTCGTGGTTCATTTATCGCCGCTATAAAAGGCGTTGAAGACTTCAAGAGCGGGAAAACTCCGGATCTAACCGGAATAAAGGTGCTGGACAAGAAAACGGTGCGGATCACCACGGCGAAGACCTATTCTTCCGGACTCCTCCGGTTCGGAAAAAACTTTGAGATTTTCCCGAAACACATCTGGGAAAAAATCCCCGTCGGGAAAGCGCTTGAGGCGACGGAAGTCCTCCGGGCGCCGATCGGAACCGGCCCGTACAAGATGGTCAAGTTCGTACCCGATCAGTACGTTGAATTCGCGCGCAACGACAACTACTGGGGAGGAAAGCCCAACATCGAAAAATTCATCCTCCAAAAGACCAACCAGAACGTCGCTCAGGCGCTCCTTCTCAAGGGCGATATCGACCAGATCATCCTTACGTCGCTGACTAAGGCCGATGAAGCGTTATATAAAGCAAAAGGGATGAATATAAAAAGCCTCTCTTACAACGCCTACCAATACCTAGCCTTCAACCTGACTAAGGATATCTTCAAGGACAAGCGGATCCGGCAGGCGTTCGCCTACGCCATAGATCGGGAATCCGTCGTCAATGTCTTCATGGAGGGCAAAGGCAGCGTCGCGAACAATCCGTACCCGCCGACCTTCTGGGCGCATCCCGACGGGCTCAAGGAATACAAATACGATTCGAAGAAAGCCATCGAACTTTTTCAGGCCGCGGGCTGGGAGTATCGGGAAAAAGAAAAAAAGATGTACATCGGCGGGAAACCCGCCAAGTTCACCCTCAAATACGCCAAGGGAAACGTAGTCACCGAAAAGAGCGCCCCCCTTCTCCAGCAGAACCTGAAGGATGTCGGCATAGAACTTGACCTGATGATCATGGAATTCGCACCCATGTTCGACCAGGTCAAACGGGGCGACTTCGAACTTGCCTTCGTCGGACAGGGAAACGAAATGGACGGCGACATCTCGAAGTTTTATTACTCGGCGTATATCAAACCCCTCGGCGAAAATTCGGGAGGCAATTTCATCCGTTACTCCAATCCCGAACTCGACAAGCTTATCGACGGCAGCCTGAAAACGATGGAACAGAAAGAACGGGCACAAATATTCCACAAGATCGGCCTGCTCTTGAACGATGAACTTCCTGTAGTGTATCGATACCACTGGTACGAAACCATCGTTTACAACGGGAACTTAAAGCACCTATTTTCCCCCTACGCAGGAGAATATTACATCAAGATGCAAGACTGGAAATTCCAGAAATAGTCACGGCAACATCCCGTTGAGAACCGCCGGTCGCGGTTAGATTGGAGATTGATTATGCGGAAATACATAGCGCGAAGACTGCTTCTGATGATCCCGGTATTGATCGGCATATCGATCGTGATCTTCGCGTTGATCAATCTCGCGCCCGGCGACCCCTATACGAGCATGATCGATCCCAACATAAGCGCGGACGACAAGCGGGTGATGCTTGAGGCCATCGGCTACTACGACTCTCTTCCGGTGAAATACCTCAAGTGGGTCGGCAGGGCCGTACGAGGTGACCTGGGGTACTCAATTCGTTACAAAGAACCGGTCATCCACGTCATTTCTCGAAACCTGGGCAACACCCTGCTTCTATCGATCAGCGCGTTGATCTTGAGCGTAGTGCTCGCGGTCCCGCTGGGAGTGATATCGGCGACCCGGAAGAACACGTTTTTCGACAACCTGATAACGGTTTTTTCCTTTATTGGGTTATCTATCCCCGTTTTCTTCTTCGGCATGCTGATGATCAAATTCCTGGCTTTCGATTTGAACCTCTTTCCGATATCCGGGATGGCCAGCATCGGCCAGGAGATGACGCCGCTGCAAGCGCTGATCGATCTCCTCCATCACATGGTATTGCCCGTTACAGTGCTCGGCATGGTGAACATGGCTCAGCTCATGCGTTATACGCGTTCCTCCATGCTCGAAGTAATCATGCAGGATTATGTCCGCACAGCGCGCGCGAAAGGTCTCAAGGAACGGGTCGTCATATACAAGCACGCGCTTAAAAACGCACTGATTCCCGTCATCACGGTAGTCTGCATCTCGATCGGCTATCTTCTTTCCGGCGCCCTGCTCACGGAGACCGTCTTTTCCTGGCCGGGTATGGGCACCCTCGTGTACCAGTCCATATTGAACAGGGATTATCCGCTGGTAACGGCGAGCACGTTGGTGATTTCCCTATTTATCCTTCTGTCGAATCTATTGGCCGACATCTTCTATGCCGTGATTGATCCACGGATCAAATTCGATTAGCGGGAGAAAATGATGCGCGATGCGGACTCCAGCTGCGACGAATGCCCGACGCAGTCCGACCCTGTACAAACCGAAAACTCGACGCTGAAAACCGTTCTCAACAAAATAAGAAACAATGCTCTCGCGATATTCGGCTTGTGTTTCCTGAGCGCCTTGATTCTCGCAGCGGTCTTCGCCCCGTGGATCACGTTCTTTGACCGTGACCACATCGACATGGCGCTCATATCCCAGCCGCCGTCACTGACCCACTGGCTCGGAACGGACGAACTGGGCAGGGATGTCTACACGCGGCTCATCTACGGAGCGCGGGTTTCCCTCAGCGTCGGCCTAGTGTCCACCTGCATTTCCGTACTCATCGGGGTTTTCCTGGGGGCGGTGGGCGGTTACTTCGGAAAAGCCGTCGACTCCATCATCATGCGGACCGTCGACGTGTTCATGTGCTTCCCGTTCTACCTGATCGCGGTCGTCATGGCCGCGATCATCGGCCCCAGTATCCTAAACCTGATGTTCATCGCGGGTATTCTCAATTGGCCGAAAATCTCCCGCATCGTGCGCGCCGAAGTGTTGTCCCTCAAACATAGGGAGTTCATCGAGGCAAGCCGGGCGCTCGGCTTGAGTTCCGGGAAAATCATACTAAAGCACATAATCCCCAATACTATGGCGCCCGTCATCGTGTACGCGACTCTGGGCATCGCGCAGGGGATCCTGATGGAAGCGGGTATGAGCTATCTCGGACTGGGAGTGAAGCAGCCTATTCCCAGTTGGGGCAACATGCTGGCGGCGGCCCAGGATTTCAGTGTCCTGGTCGCGCAATGGTGGCTTTGGATTCCGCCGGGTGCCATGGTCTTTCTCTCCGTCTTATCAATTAACTTCCTCGGCGACGGACTCCGTGATGCCTTGGATCCCAAAATCGCGGAGTAGGGGCGCACGATGAACACATCCCTCATCGAGGTTCAGGATCTCGTATCCAGCTTCAGGTCGCCTGCCGGTCCGACCCGTGTGGTCGACGGAATAAGCTTTACCATCCCAAAAGGCAAGGTGCTCGGCATGGTCGGGGAGTCGGGATGCGGCAAGAGCATAACGTCCCTGTCCATCATGCGGCTGTTGCCCCAGCCCAACGGCTTCATCGAAAGCGGTCGTATCCTATTCGACGGGACCGATCTCCTTGAACTCAGCCTTGAGCGGATGGAAAACATCCGGGGCAACGAAATCGCGATGGTATTCCAGGAACCGATGACCGCCCTGAATCCCATCTTTTCCGTCGGAGAGCAAATAGGCGAGGTTCTTCAAACGCACAGGGGAATGAAAGGCCGGGATAAAAAAGAAAAGGCTGTCGAGCTGCTCCGTCTTGTGGGGATACCCAGGCCCGACAGAATCGCGGAGGAGTATCCGCACCAATTGAGCGGGGGCATGCGCCAGCGGGTAATGATCGCCATGGCGCTTAGCTGTGACCCGAAACTCCTTATCGCGGACGAACCGACCACCGCCCTGGATGTGACGATCCAGATCCAGATTCTTGACCTGATAAGAGATTTTAAGGACAAGCTCGGCACTTCAATCCTCTTCATCACGCACGACCTCGGAGTCATCGCCGAAATGGCGGACGAAGTCGCCGTGATGTACCTCGGAAAAATCGTGGAGCTAGCCTCCGTGTGCGACATCTTCGATCATCCTTCGCATCCGTATACCAAGGGATTGATGGAATCCCGCCTAGTAAAAAAACGGAAGGGGGATTCGCTCATATGCATACCGGGTATGGTTCCATCGCTGACTAATAAACCGAAAGGCTGCGCATTTTCCCCCAGATGCTCCGATTGCATGGACATCTGCCGCCGAGAAAGCCCGGAATTGAAAGAGATAAGTCCAGCGCACTTCGTCCGGTGCTGGTTGTCAAATTGAGGAGCCGTTATGTCGGAATATCTGCTTGAGGTGAAAGACCTAAAGATGCATTTTCCCATCTATAGCGGAATCCTCCCCAAGGCGACCGGAAGCGTCAAAGCGGTGGACGGCGTTTCCTTCAACATCGCCAAAGGGGAAATATTCGGACTGGTCGGAGAATCCGGCTGCGGCAAATCCACGACGGGAAGAACCATTCTGCGGTTGTTGAAAGCCACCGGCGGCTTCGTTTCGTTCGAAGGCAAGACCCTCTTCGACGTCGCCTCCGGCCAAGAGATGGCACACGATCAGATGCGCGCCTTGCGGCGGGATATGCAGATCATCTTTCAAGACCCCGGCACCTGCCTTGACCCGCGGATGACGATAGGGAACATCGTTTCGGAAGGGCTCAAGGAACACCGTATAGCGCGGGGAAAGGAAGCGCTCGCGCAGGCGAAAGACTTGCTGGAATTGTGCGGAATGAACGGAGAATGCGTCAGGCGGTATCCCCACGAGTTCAGCGGCGGGCAGCGGCAGCGGATAGCGATCGCGCGGGCGCTTGCGCTCCATCCCAAGTTTCTTATAGGGGATGAACCTATCGCGGCGCTGGATGTCTCGATCCAGGCGCAGGTCCTCACCTTGATGAGGAACTTGAAGGAAAAGCTAGGCCTGACATATCTCTTTATTTCCCATGACCTCGGCGTCGTCAAGTATTTCTGCGATAGGATCGCCGTGATGTATCTCGGTACGTTCATCGAGCAGGCGTCGAGCGAGGAACTCTTCGCGGAGCCGCTGCACCCCTACACCCGATCCCTCCTGTCCGCGATACCCAAGTCCCATCCCAAAGAAATCAAAGAACGCGTGACGCTGAAAGGCGAGATGCCCAGTCCATCCAATCCCCCCGAGGGATGCAAATTCCATCCAAGGTGTCCGAGCGCGATGCCCATATGCAAGGAAATGGAGCCCGTCTATAAGGAACTTTCGGGCGGTCATTTCGTTCGCTGCCATCTCTACTAAAAAAGGTGAGGAAATGTTTGAATATTACCCGACCGGAACCTGCGCAAAAAAAATAACCTTCACGATCGAAGGAAACACGCTGACCAAGCTTCACTTCTACAGGGGCTGCGACGGAAACCTGAAAACGCTGTCACGGCTGCTGGAAGGTATGCCGGCAGAAGAAATTGTCGAAAAGCTCAAGGGAATACAGTGCGGTACGAAAGGCACGTCGTGCGCCGATCAGCTTTCTAAAGCGATACAAGCGGCGATGGATAATCAGATTATGGCGACGTCCCCGAGACAAGACGGGGAACACGTTCTTTGCGAAAAAAATTGAACGGTTAAGAATATAAGGAGAGCCGCATGGGAGACGTCAAACATATACAAATTCGATGGGTCCAGGGTAAGGAATTCGAGGCGACCACCGAATCCGGACATCGGGTGATCACGGACGCGCGCGAGGAGTTTGGGGGTAAAAACCACGGCCCGAGCCCGATGGAGCTGCTGCTGGTATGCCTCGGGAACTGCACCGGCATCAGCGTGGCGGACATCCTGCTCAAAAAGCGGCAGAACCTCACGGCTTTCGAGCTGCGCGTGGATGGGGTAGGTTCCGACACTCATCCTAAAGTCTATACCGACATAGAGATCGTATACGTCGTGCACGGGCGCGACATATCGCCGAAGGCGGTGGAAGACGCCATCCAATTATCAAAGGAAAAGTACTGCGGAATCAGCGAGATGCTCGGAAAGACGGCGAAGCTCACGACCAGATTTGAAATCGTCGCGGACTGAGACGATTTCCAAACTCTTCTCCGCTTCAGTTCCCGGCCTTGCATGCAACGCGCGGCGTATTTCCCGCGCGGACGTTACTTGCTCCTACAGGTCGGCGCGAGCTAGTATTCCGCGATGAACGAAGCACGAAACACACCAATGGGCGGCATCGCTCTCGTCACCGGCGCGTCATCGGGCATCGGCGCCTCCTTTTCGCGCAGACTCGCGGCGGCGGCCGCGGGCGTCGAGCGGTATCCCGGCCTTCCCGGCTACAATGAACTCTGACTCGTCGCGCGCCGCGTAGAACGTCTTGAGAAATTGGCGGAAGAACTGCGAACCGTCACCGCTGCGCTAAGCCCCAAATTTCTCGTTAAAATCGTCGCTCTTGATCTTCTCGCGCCGGGCGCGTTGCCTACGCTCGCCGAGAATGTAAGCGCCGAGGGAAAACCGCTCACCGTATTCGTTAACAACGCCGGCTACGGCACCTACGGTCGTTTCGCCGAAGTTGACCTTGACCGCCAACTTGGCCAGATCGATCTCAATTGCCGAGTTCTCACCGAAGCCTGCGGTAGGCTTTCGCCGTTTCTGGAACGCGGTTCGCTCGTGATCAACACGGCGAGCATGGCGGGTTTCGCGCCTTTGGGAAACTTCGCGGTGTACGCGGCGAGCAAAGCCTACGCGCTCAGTTTTTCAGTAGCGCTCTCCGCCGAGTGGGAAGATCGAGGCGTCCGTGTCTGCGCGCTCTGTCCCGGCTCCGTGGAGAGCGAGTTCGCTCTGGTGGCTTCAGGCGGCGCGCGGAAAGAGGTGCTCCACGGCTATTCCGCGGACCGCGTCACCGCTTCGTGCCTGAAAAAGGCTTCCCGCGGGGCGCGAATTTCCATCCCGCGCCTCAAGTGGAAGTTTCAGCGTCTACTGACGAAGGTATTCGGCCCCGTACAGACGGCGCGTTTCGCCGACCGCCGCATGAAGCGGCCGCAGGCGGGGAACTTCGGTAAATGAAAAGAATAATCGCGACCTTTGTCCTTGCGTTTTTCTCTGTATCCAGGCGATAGTGAGTCCATGAAATTCGGTTGCTGCACTTCTCCCGCCAACATCGAAGTCCTTGCCCGGGCCGGATACGACTTCATCGATTTTCCCGGCGCCGCCATTGTAGCGACGGAAGAGAATGATTTCACCGATATCAAGAAGCGTCTCAGCGCTTCCGGGCTCACCTGCGAGGGATTCCACGCGTCGGTTCCGCCAAGCATGCGCCTCGCCGGGCCACTCGTGAACGAGGACACAATCGCCGCGCATTTCCACGTTCTCGCTTCCCGCGCGCGGGACCTGGGCTGCACCCGTATCGGTCTAGGCAGCCCGAAATCACGGAGCGTCAATTTAGGTTCGGACCCGCGCGCGCATAGGGACGATTTTCTGAGAATCTTCGCGCTCGCCGCCCGGATTTGCGCGGACCACGGCGTTTCACTCCTCCTTGAGGCTCTACGCTTACAGGATGCCAACTTCATCAACACCCAGGCCGAAGCGCTCGCGATCCTCAGCGAAATACGGGAGTTCAATGTGGGCACGATCTTTGACTTATTCCATTTTATTGAGGCGGGAGAAAAGATAGAGGCGATTACACCCGCGGTCGTGGAACGAATAGGTTACCTTCACATCGCCGAACCGAACGGCCGCGGCTATCCGAAACCGGAAAATAACGCGCCGTACCGACCGGTCTTAGCGCGCCTCAAAGAACTCGGATACACGGGCGACCGCATTTCGGTAGAGTGTCCCGGAGCTGATTTCTCGTCAGGGCACGAGTCCGCTCTACGCGCCCTTCGTGAGCTGTACGCGGTATAGGATCCGGAACGGATTGGCGGCCCTTCCCTCGGCGTAGTACACTTACGGCAAGGGACCCATCATGAGACAAGCTTTTCGACTTTCTCCTTACTTTCTCGCTTTCGCGTTCGCGACGGTTCTCGCGGCCGCCCCTGATCTGTCCGCCACGCCGCAAAGCGGCCCCGCAAAGACCGAATACCGGGTATTCATCGTTATCGACGGCCTGCGCCAGAAATTCGTAGACGTGCAGACCGGTTTCCAGGATAGCCTGTCCCAGAGCCTCGCCTCCGAAGGCGCCGCCGTCCGCTATACCGTGTTCGACACCAAAGCCGATCCGGCGACCGTGCCGGGCATCATCAAGGCGATCGAGGATGGGAAGCCGGACCTGATCTGCGTGATCAACAATTCGTCGGTTTTCGCGGATACCAACATAACCCGAAAGCTGACCGACCCCCGGTTCAACTTCGTAACGGAAAATTGCATGCCGGTGCAGTCCGGCGTGGCCAAAAGCTGGCAGAAGCCCGGCGGCAACGTCACAGGCGTAGGCGTGTTCGTCCAGTTCAATTCGATGATCCGGCTGGCCCGAACGATCAATCCCCGAATCAAAAAATGGGCTTTCGCTTCCTGGAAAGCGGTTAAGGAGCTCAACGAATTCCTGGAGACCGAAGTCCGCGCGGCGGCCAAGGCCGAGGGAGTGGAGCTGATAGAATTCCGCCGGCTCGCCGACGCCGAAGAGGAAATCGATTTTTATAAAAACTATTCCCGAAAGCC
>JBAYHM010000110.1:0-13418 GCA_041666155.1 Treponemataceae bacterium | reverse complement strand
TCCTCTCGGTGGCGGTTATTTCCTGCGCGGGGCAGGCCAAGGCTGCCTATTCGGCCGGTACCTACGAAGGCGTCGGCGAGGGACACGGCGGCAAGATTCGCGTCGCCGTCACCGTCGGCGCGAACAAGATTGAGAAAATCGCTTTGTTGGAAAGCGAAGAAACGGCAATGCTCGGCGACACCGCCGTTGAAGAGCTGACCAAGTCGATCATCGAAGCCAACTCCACCAAAGTGGACGCGGTTTCCGGCGCTTCCGAATCCAGCAAAGGCTTTATCGCCGCGGTGGAAGACGCGCTGGCAAAAGCCGGCGTCGCTCTCTCGGCCGTCGCGAAGGCTCCCGCAAAGGCAGCCAAGGCCGCGTTTGAATCGAGCTACGATGTGATCGTGATCGGCGCGGGCGGAGCGGGTCTTTCGGCGGCTTTATCCGCCAAGGAAGCGGGCGCAAAAGTCGCTATTTTTGAGAAAATGGCGATGGTAGGCGGCAACAGTATCCGCGCGACCGGCGGCTTCAACGCTTCCGGCACCGAGTTCCAGGCAAAGGCGAACATAAAGGATTCCCCCGAACTCTTCTATAAAGACACGATGAAGGGCGGTTACGATAAGAATGACCCAGCCTTGGTGCGTACTCTTGCCGAAAAAGCCGCTTCTTCCGTCGTGTGGCTCACCGGTTTGGGCGCCGATCTTTCCGACGTCGGACGACTCGCGGGCGCTTCGGTCAACCGCGCCCATCGCCCCGCCGGCGGCGGGAAAGTGGGACCGGAGATCGTCACGACGCTGAACAAAGCCGTCGTCAAGGTGGCCAATATTCCCGTGTTCACAAAAACGAAAGTGATCGCGCTCCTCACCTCTTCTTCCGGGGTGGTGAACGGCGTCGAGGTGACCGCCGCCGATGGCAAGAACTACAAAATCGCCGCCAAGGCGGTTGTTCTGGCCGCGGGCGGTTTCGCCGCCAATAATGAAATGTGCGCGGCTCTCGTTCCTTCCATAAAAGGTTTCGCGACTACCAACCATCCCGGCGCCACCGGCGACGGGATCGCCTTGGCGGAAAAAGTCGGGGCCGCTTTTGTCGATATGAAAGAAATCCAGACCCACCCGACCTACGCTCCCGGCAAGGAAATGATCACCGAGGCCGTGCGCGGCAACGGCGCCATTCTGGTCAACAAAAAGGGTGCCCGCTTTATCGACGAACTCAAGACGCGCGACGTGGTTTCCACGGCGATCCTCGCCCAGGATGGGAAGACTTCCTACCTCGTGTTCGACGCTTCGGTCCGCAAGAGCCTCAAGGCGATTGAAGATTACGTGAAAATGGATATCGTCGTGGAAGGCGCGACAGCGAAGGACCTTGCCGCCAAAATCGGCGCAGATCCCGTGACGCTTGAGGCTACGGTCACTTCCTACAACGAAGCCGTCGCGTCCAAAAACGACGCCGCTTTCGGCCGCGCCGACATGCCGCGTGCGTTGTCGGTTGCTCCCTACTACGCGATCGAGGTCCTTCCCGCGGTCCACCACACGATGGGCGGCGTCAAGATCGATACCACCGCTCGCGTCATCTCCGCTTCCGGCGCCCCGATAGCCGGTCTCTTCGCCGCCGGCGAAGTTACCGGCGGCGTGCACGGCGGCAACCGCCTCGGCGGTAACGCCCTGGCCGACATCGTCACCTACGGCCGGATAGCGGGTACCAGCGCCGCCTCCGCCGCCAAGTAAATCATTTTCCGATTCTTAAAAACTTCAGTTTTTAAGAATCCACCAAAAGGCGATATTTGCGTATCGTTCTACCTGAATGGTATGCAAATATAAGGAGAAGCCCGAAAGCAACCGGCTTTCAGGCTTCTCCGTGCTTGTGAAGAAGGCTCAGGGCCGGTAGAATTGGCGGACATGTTGTCCGACGTCCTTCGGCCCTTTTTTTTTGTTATAATCAGCTTCGGCTTCCTCTTTTTCTCCTGTACTCCCCGGGCCGTGGGCGCGCCCCCTCCTGACAAGGCCGATAGGGCCGCGGCGGCGCGCGCGCGGGAACTTGTTTCAAAAATGAGCGATTCGGAAGCGGCGGCGCAAGTGCTGCTTACGGCCGCTGAAGGATCCGCGTCATTGTCGCGGGAAAGCGCCGAGCTGCTTTCCGCGTTGCCCGCGGGCGGCGTCATGCTGTTTAAGTACAATTTGGGAAAAGGCGCCGACGCCGCGCGTCGGTTAACGGACGCGATACGCGCAACCGTTTCCGGTCCCGTGCCGCCCTTTATCGCCGCCGATCAGGAAGGCGGTTCCGTGCATCGCTTTGGCGCCGACGCGACGAAACTTCCCCCGGCAGCCGCTTTCGGTTCGATCGAGCGTTCCCGCGTACGTTCGGTCGCCGAGGGCGCCGCATTCCGTTCCGGGCGGGAACTGAGCGCGCTCGGTGTGACGCTGAATCTTGCGCCCGTGGCGGAAGTAAGCGACGAAAAATCGACGCTGTTTCTCGGGGACCGCGCGTACGGCAACGATCCGACCCTTGTCGCGGATGCGGCTTCCGGTTTTATTGAAGGTATGCGCCGCGCGGGGGTCGCCTGCGTGGTCAAGCATTTTCCGGGCAACGCCGCCGCCGATCCCCACAAAGCAAGAGCGGTGATACAGGCCGAAGGTGCCGCGCTCGATAGGCTTATCGAACCATTCCGCCTAGTTTTCGTGCGCTCCCAACCCGCGGCGGTTATGGTGTCCCATGCGGTGATCGCCGCAATAGATCCCAGTCGGCCGGCAACGCTTTCCCCGTTGGTGATCGATGGGCTTCTGCGGAAAAAGCTGGGCTATCGCGGCTTGGCGGTGAGCGACGATCTGCGCATGAAGGCGATTACCGCGACGGGTCTGTCCCCCGCGCAGGCCGCGCCTCTGGCGATTAACGCCGGCATCGATCTGGTGATGACCTGGCCCCTCGACGCCGCGTACTTGCGGGATTCGCTGGTCGACGCCGTCGCTTCCGGGCAGCTGAGCCGCGATCGTCTGAGGGAAGCGGCTGCCCGCGTCGTAGCGGTAAAGATTCGCTACGGGCTCATTGATCCTCCGCCGGCGGCGCGGATTCGGGTGAAAGACATAAATATCGAGCTGGCCGCGCTCAAAAAAGAAACGGCTAACTATTTGAGGACGGAGGGACTGCGATGAACGAAACTCGTATTCTGTACGTGGACAAAAATTGCGTCGTGGTCGACAAGCGCGCCGGTGACGCGGTTGAGGGCGGCAGCGCGAGCACGAATGATCTGAAGAAGGCTCTTGCCAAAGAACTTGCCGGAAAAATGCCTGAAGGCGCGGCCGATGTTCCCGTTTTTGTCGAGGCGGCGCATCGGCTGGACGTGCCGGTAACAGGCTGCGTGCTTTTTGCGCGGACGCAGGAAGCTCTGGCTTTCTTGGACGCCGCTTTCGCGAAAGGCACGGTAAAAAAACTGTATTGGGCTATCGCGGAACGGTCCGAATCGGAACTTCCGAAAGAGAGCGAACTTACCCATTATATTTATTTCGACCATAAAACGAACAAAAGCCACGCATTCGATGAAGCGGGAGTCAATCGTAAAAAGGCTGTGCTTCGCTTCCGTACGCTCGGTGAAGGGGATCGCTACCTTTTTATTGAAGTGGAACTCGTCACCGGGCGTCACCACCAAATTCGCGCGCAGTTAGCGGCGGCGGGGCTCAAGATCAAAGGCGATCTCAAGTATGGGGCTCGTCGGAGTGAAAAGAACGGAGGCATCCGTCTCCATTGCCGCTATCTGTCCTTCCCCGATCCCGTCGATTCGGGCCATCGGATCGAAGTTACCGCTCCGATTCCGGAAGCCGACGCTTTGTGGACCGCGTTCGAGACCGCGGCTGCGGCAGCCGCAAGGTGACAACCGACTAAGAACTGCGGATCGTAGAAAATTGCGCTTGTCGATCGGCGAAAACGGGCGGATACTGACGGAGTGTCCGCTCAATCAAATAGAATAACGTATTTTTTAACGCACCCGGATCCGTCGATCCGTCTTCTCGCTCTGCGTGAACTTGCACAGGCTTCGGAGGATGACCCGGAAGTTGTGCGCGCAAAAGCGGAAATACCCGAAACACCGGCCGTTCGCGCTGTTTTGAACGATATGCATCCCCAGGGCTATTGGGTGCAGATAGACAAACGCACAGGCAAAGAGTACGGCGCGGGAGTCGAATATGGGGCCTTCTCGAGTACCCATTACCGTTTGGCTTACTTGGCCGAGCTCGGTATGGATAAGAGCGATGAGCGGATAGCGCTCGTCGCCGAACGCTATCTTGGTCTGCAGGAGGCTGACGGCGATTTTTTGGCTCACATGTCGTGTCTTCTCGGCCAAAACTTGCGAACGTTTCAAAAACTAGGCTTCGGCTCCGATCCGCGCGTCCGCTCCTCGCTGGAGCTTTTGCTGCGGACCGCGCGTCCGGATTTCGGATATTTGTGCGATATGCACGAAAAACCCGCCTTGGGCGTTTCGGGCAAGCCGCTTAAACGGCCCAAAAGCTGTTTCCGCGGAAGCGCTAAGGTTCTCTTCGCTTTTTCCTATTTTCCCGAAATCCGCACCGATCCGCGTCTCAATGCTCTTTGCGAATATTTCTTATTTCGCGAAGGCGTTTTCAGCAATTCGGATCCCGCGCGTTACGTAGTGCGCGACGTTATCGAACCGTCGTTCCCATTTACCTGGAGAGCCGATGTCGTACAGGTCCTGTATGCCTTGGCTCGTTTGGGCTGCGGCGGGGATCCTCGTCTTGAGCGCTCGTGGCACACCCTCGGAACGCTCCGCGACGACGACGGTTTCATCACGCTCTCCTGGTCTCCCACTCAATCGCCATGGAAGCCGGGAAAACGAGGAAAACCTTCCGATTGGGTTACGCTTTACGCCGATATCGCCGAGCAACGGGCGGAAAGAAGCTAAACGCCACGCGTTTTTCCCATAGTCGCCCTTTGTTTTCTCAGTTGCCGAGAACCTTCACGCGAACGCTTCGCCCCTTTATTTTGCCTTCGTTCAGTTTGCGCGCCGCTTCTTCGGCTATGGTTCGTTCGACGGCGACATACGACCAGGTCTCAGCGATCTTTATCTTTCCGACCTGCTCCGTGGTGAAACCCGCATCTCCCGTCAACGCTCCCAGAATGTCTCCGGGGCGGATTTTGTCTTTCTTGCCGCTCAGGATTTGCAGAGTAATCATTGACGGAACGGGTGGTGGGGTGTCGGTCGTCTCTTCAATCTCAGCGATGTCGCCGCGCGCGATCTCTCGATCCCGGTAGGCTTCTATTCTGCGGACGAGTGCAAGCTCACTTGCGTCGAAGAGACTGAGCGCAAGTCCCGTTTCTCCGGCGCGCGCGGTCCGCCCGATGCGATGCGTGTAGATTTCCGGGTCAGCGGGAATATCGACATTGACCACCGCTTCAAGTTTTTCAATATCGAGGCCTCGGGACGCTACGTCGGTAGCGACAAGAACCGAGACGCTCTTCCCGGCAAAGCGGGCAAGCACCTGGTCGCGTTCCCATTGTTCAAGGTCGCCGTTCAGCTCCAAGGCGCTTAATCCTCGGTCTCGGAGGAAGGTGGTCAATTCTCGGCAGCTTTGACGGGTATTGCAGAAGGCCAGGGCGCGTTCGGGATGAAAGGCGCGCAGAAGCGCGGCGACGGACTCAAATCGATCCTCGTTTCGGATCTCATAAGAACGTTCATCGATAGCTTCATTCGGGCGCTTGTTTTCCGCTTGTACGCGTAGGGGCCGTTTCAGAAAACGCTTGGCAAGCCGTTCGATGCCTTCGGGGTACGTGGCGGAAAAAAGGAGGGTTTGCCTATCAGGGGGACACGCTTCGGCGATGCGAATAATTGCGTCGATGAAACCCATGTCGAGCATTCTGTCCGCCTCGTCAAGGACGAAGGTGTTGATAGCGTCCAGGCGAAGCGTTCCGCGTTCCATGTGGTCCAAAATCCGGCCGGGCGTTCCGACGATTATGTGCGCGCCGTGTTCCAAACTTGAGCTCTGTCCCCGAAGCGGCACTCCGCCGCACAAAACGATAACCTTTGTGTTTTCTTCGCCGCGGGCTATGCGCCGGATTTCGGCGGCGACCTGGTCGGCGAGTTCCCGCGTCGGGCAAAGAACCAAGGCCTGCACAGCGAAGCGGCGACGATTGAGGTTTGCTAAAAGGGTAAGAGCGAAAACGGCGGTTTTACCGCTCCCCGTTTCCGCCTGAGCGATGAGGTCCTTTCCGGCCAAGGCATCTTTCAGGGCGGCCGCCTGGATGGCTGTCATTTCACGGTAACCGAGCTGATCCAGCGTTTCAAGCGTGGAAGGTTTCAAAGGGAGAGATCCGAAACCGGATCCCGTATCGATGTCTTGCATTGAGCGCATAGTACACGATTACGCAAGCTCTGTCCCCGGCATCCATGGCGTCGCCATCCATGGCGATGAAGAATCGCGAGCGATTCTTCATTGTTGGGCGCCATCCTTGGCGCCTTCGTGGAAAGGTTTTTCTGGGGGGGGGTAATCAACCAAATCGGCCGGAGATGTAGTTTTCCGTTCGTTTGTCCTTGGGGTTAAAGAAGAGTTCTTTGGTGGGAGCGTACTCCACAAGGTCCCCGGTGAGAAAGAAGCCGGTGTAGTCGGAAACGCGACCCGCCTGCTGCATATTATGCGTGACGATGATGATCGTGTAGCGCTGTTTGAGTTCCTCAAGGAGGTCCTCAATGCGGCTGGTTGAAATGGGGTCGAGCGCGGAGGTCGGTTCGTCCATAAGGAGAATCTCGGGTTTGACCGAGACGGCTCGCGCGATGCACAAGCGCTGCTGCTGGCCGCCTGAAAGAGCGAGGGCACTCTGTTTGAGTTTGTCCTTGACTTCATCCCAAAGGTACACGGCTTTGAGGCTGTTCTCCACAAGCTCTTCCATGTCCCCTTTGTACCCATTGATGCGGGCGCCCCAGGCGACGTTCTCGTAGATTGTCTTGGAGAAGGGGTTAGGCTTCTGGAACACCATGCCGATCCAACGGCGGACTTCGGAGGCATCGACCGCGGGATCGTAAATGTTGATGCCGTGAAAGAGGACTTCTCCGGTCATGCGGGCACCGGGGAGGAGTTCGTTCATGCGGTTGATCGCGCGCAGCGCGGTGCTCTTACCGCAGCCGGAGGGGCCGATGATAGCGGTGACCTTCTGTTTCTCGAAGGTCATGCTGAGTTCCTTCACCGCGCGGAAATCGCCGTAGAAGATGTCCACGTTCTTGAATTCGAGCGCGTTCTTCGTTTCGGTCGCGGGGTCGAAGCTGAGTTTGATGGCAGAATTGGTTCCGACGTCTTTCATGGTCATCCGAGCCTCTTGTTTTTCCGGTAATGGTTCCGCAGCAGGATGGCGGATGCGTTCAAGGTCATTAACAGCGCGAGCAGTACGAGGATGGCCGCGGCCGCCGCGTTGCGGAATTCGGCTTGGGGGCGAGCGGTCCACTGGTAAATCTGTATGGGAAGAGTCGTGAATTTGGAGAAGATTCCGGTGGGATCCTGGGTCAGGAAGGCCGGTGCGCCGACAACGACCAGCGGCGCGGTTTCTCCAACGGCGCGCGAGACGGCCAAGACCGTTCCGGTGAGGATGCGGTCCATGCTGGCCGGGAGTACATGGTGCCAGATGGTTTGCCATCGAGTGGCACCGACCGCGTAGCTTGAATACCGCAGGCTCGCGGGGACGGCCCGCAAGGCTTCCTGGGCGTTGATGATGATGACCGGAAGGATCAGTAGGGCGAGCGTGAGGCCTGCCGAAAAGATCGTGCGGCCGTTGGCCGTAGAGGGGTCGGCTACCGCGCCGAAGAGGGCCCCCGAAGTGATCGGTTCCATGCCGCGAACAAAGATGGCGAGCCCGAGCATGCCGTAAATGATCGAGGGAACGCCGGCCAGGTTGTAGATGTTGGTCTGAATGATACGGTTTAGGCGGGTATCGCCGGCGTATTCCTCAAGGTAGATGGCCGCTCCGATGCCGATCGGGAATGCGAAGAGAATCGTGATGAGGATGGTAAGGAAGGAACCGAACGCGGCGCCGCGGACGCCCGCGTCGATGGCGACGGACGCCTGAGAGCGGCGGACGAAATCGGCGTTGAGCCAGGAACGGAATTCCACATGCCCCTTGGGCGAGTTCTGGGCTGCCCATGCGACGATTCCCTTTCCGTGGAGGAGGGAATCGCTGAGATTCCAAGTTTTCTTGACGACCGGATCAACCACTTCGGTCCTTACGAGGTCGATGAGATCGTCTTTCGGTCGATCGGCGAGCGGCGCATCGCTGTCCAGTTTCATTAAGAAGCGGCGGGATACGTTCGCGCGTAAGATTTCCACGAGTTCTACCTTGTCCAGGGCCGCAAAATTCCCGCCGGGCGCGAGCGTTTCCGGCTCTACCGTGTTTTCAAGCAGTACGTAGCCGAATGCGTCATTTACTATGCTCGCGATGAGCGTGCCCAGCGAGAGCACCGAAAAGAGGGTCGCGGCGAGGAATAAGGCGAGCCGTCTTTTCCCTCTGGCGTGGCGTTCTTTGATACGCGTGTCGAATTCGGGAACCGGCGCGAGATTCGCGTCGCGGATGGCGCTCATTCGTAAACCTCCCGGTACTTCTTGATGATGCGTCGGCTGAGGACGTTGAGGCCGAGCGTGATGAGGAAGAGGAGCAGCCCGATGGCGAACAGGCTGTTGTAGTCCATGGAGTCGTAGCTGAGGTCTCCGCCCGAGATGCGTACGATGTGGCCGGTCATGGTTTCGGCTGCTTTGAAAGGGTTGAAGGTGAGCGCGGAACCGGCGCCCGCGGCCAGGGAAACGATCATCGTTTCGCCTACGGCGCGGGAGAGCCCCATGATGAAGGCGGCGGCGATCCCGGAAAAGGCGGCGGGCACGACGATCTGCGTAGCTACTTCCAGTTTCGTCGCGCCCATCGCGTAGGCGGCTTCACGAAGTGAGCCGGGGACAGACCCGAGGGCGTCTTCGCACATTGAGGCGATGAGCGGAAGGATGAGCACACCCATTACGAGTCCCGCGCTCGCCGTATTGTAGATTTCCACCGTGTCGGAGCCGAATACCGAACGGAGGAAAGGGGTTACCGCGGTAAGGGCGAAGTAGCCGTACACGACGGTCGGCACTCCGGCCAGAACTTCAAGGACCGGTTTCAGGATTTCCCTGACCCGGTCAGGAGCGTACTCGCTCAGGTACACGGCCACGGAGAGCCCAAGGGGAAGGGCAACAGCCATGGCGATTAGGCTGGTCATCAAGGTCGAATTCAAGAGAGGCAAGATCCCGAACTGGTCGATGGCAGGTTGCCACTTGGTCCCGGTCAGGAAGGTGAAGGGACTGACCGTTTTGAAGAAGTTGACGGCTTCTTTGCCGAGGGTAAGGACAATGCCGAGTGTGGTGAGAATAGACACCGTCGCGCAGAAAAAGAGAAAAGCGTAGATCGCCGTTTCTCCAGTTCGAGTTTTTTGCGAGAGGCTGATCAATTTCGGTGCCGTTTCGCGTTCGTTCATATGATCCTTTAACAAGTATTCATCCCCGGCTGTATACTTTGCTCCAGCCGGGGTAGGAGCGAAAAACCTCAGTATCTCGCTCCCAACCGGGGCCGGAATGAAAAACTTCAGTTTTTCATTCCCTTCACCGGCTCTAGTTTCCCTTTTGGAAAACTAGAATGAAGTGATTCGTTCCCAACCGGGGAACGAATCACTTCAAAGCGTCCAGCCACTTCTGCTTGGAAGCCTTGAGCACGGCGGGGTCGGCGGGGAAGTATCCGACGCGCTTGATCTCGTCGTTGACATAGGTCAGGAAGTACGCGATGTAGGCCGCGACCTGGGTCTTTGACTTCATGATGCCGGCGTCTGAGTACAGGAAGAGCGGGCGAGCGAGCGGATATTTGCCGGCGTCGACGTTTTCCTTCTTGGGCTCGACGCCGTTGACGTTGAGTACCTTGAGCTTGGCGGAGTTTTCCTGGTAGTAAGCGAATCCGAAGTAGCCGATGGCGTAGGGGCTGCCCTCGATGCCCTGGACCAGGACGTTATCATCCTCGGAGAGCTGGAGGTTCTTGGCGGTGAGGAGGGGTTCCTTCTTCTTCTTGAAGATGTGCTCGACGAAGTAGGAGAAGGTGCCGGAGTCGGTTCCCGGGCTGAAGCGCAGGATTTCCTTGGCCGGCCAGGTGGGGCGGACGTCTGACCAGAGCGCGGCGGTGGAGAATATCTTGTTCAGCTCTGCAAGGGTGACGTCGGTAGCGAAGTCATTGGCCTTGCTAACGCAGACAGCCAGGGCGTCGGTTCCGACTCGGAACTCGATCGGCGTGCGACCGATGGCCTTGGCGCTTTCGATATGGCTCGCCTTGATGGCGTCGGAAGCGTTGGAGACGTCGGTCTCGCCGGTCTTGCAGAAACGCTCGAAACCGGCGCCGGAGCCGATAGAGTCGATGGAGATCGTGTCGGTGTAGCCTTCTTTCTTCATGCGGGCGGCAATCGCCTCGGCGAGGGGGTAGACCGTGGAAGAACCGGCGGTGATGACGTTTCCCTTGACCTTGCTCGGGTCCACGCCGGGAAGCATCTTGTCCGGATCGTCGGAAACGGGATCCTGCCAAGCGTACTGGAGCTGAGCGGCGGGCTTTGCCGCGGGGGCGGCGGGTTTCGCCGCTTCGGTTTTTCCACCCGCGAAGGCGAAGCCGGTAACGAGGGTGAGCGCCGTAAGGGCGACGATGATCTTCTTCATTATTATCCTCCGTATCGTTCAGGGTACGACCCAACGATACGGAGGCGAGGTAAGACTAGCGTGAACTTTTTATGAGGATTTGGTTAAAAGGGAAGGTGAGTCCAACAGTTTCAATAAGTCGATTGGCGATTCGATCATAGCCTGGGCTCCTGCCGCTTCCAGTTCTTCACTCCCGCGGAAGCCCCAGGCCGCCCCCGCTGCGAAAAAACCGGCGTTTCGCGCGGTGTGCATGTCCACGTCGGAATCGCCGAGGTAGAGGACTTCCCTGGGCTTGGCACCGAGCAGCGCGGCAATGGCGAGCGCCGAAGTGGGGTCCGGTTTTCGCGGTACGCCGGTTTTCTCCCCCTGAACCGCGCTAAAGGAATGATTGCCGAGCACGGCTTTGACGACCAATAGCGTCAAGCCGTCGGGCTTATTGGATAAAATAGCTGCCGGCATCTTGCGGGCGCGCAATTCATTCAGGAGCTCAGGGACTCCGGGGTAGGCTTTTGAAAAGACCGCGGGTTTTTCCGCGTATTCGCGGACTGCCTGGGCGACACACGCGTCCAACACAGCTTCATCCGAGAAATCCACCGGAGCGGCATTGCGAACCAAATTGCGCATGCCGTTCCCGACCAGACGGTAGTAATCGCCCGAAGCGTGCGTGGGAAAACCGAAGCTGACCAGGGCCGAGTTCACAGCCGCCGCGATGTCCTCGATCGTATCGACCAGGGTTCCGTCCAAATCAAAAATTATTGCTTTAAACATAGGAATCGTTACCATAAAGGATTAATAATATCTTGCATAGACTAGCTATCAGCGTATACTAAACGGAAAAGGAGACGATTGTGTTTCAAAAACAATTGATGATGAGGCGGGTTCTCATCAGCCTCGTCCCTATCTTTCTGTTCTCGTTGTATTTGTACGGCGTCAGGACTCTCAGCGTATTCGCCGTGACGTTCGTGCTCGGAATTCTTACCGAATATTTCATCGAGAAACAGCGGGGTAAGAAGGTAAGCGAGGCAGTGCTCGTCACCTGCTCGCTCTACGCGTTTTCAATGCCGCCCGCGGTCCCCCTGTGGATCGTCGCGGTCGGCATCGTTTTTGCCGTTTTTATGGCCAAAGAAGTTTACGGCGGTTTCGGGCGGAATGTTTTTAACCCGGCGATAGCCGGCCGCCTCTTCGTCTACATATCTTTTGCCACTATCATGCAGGCGTCTTTTGTTCCCCCGGGAAACTTCGGCTTGCCGATGGACGCGGTGACGGGGCCTACGCCGCTCGCGCTCATGCGGACGGGCGAACATTTTTCACCGCTTGCCCTTCTCGTCGGGCTGCGTCCCGGATCTATCGGCGAAAGTTCGAGCATCCTCATCATTCTTGCCGCGGTTTACCTTATCGCCACTAAAACGGCGAGCTGGCGCATTATCGCCTCTACGTTCGTTTCCGGTGCAATTCTTGCCGGGGCACTCTTTTTTGCGGGCGTGAAACAGGCGCTGCCGATGGAATCGCTCCTTGCCGGCAGTTTCCTTTTCGTCGTCGTTTTCATGGCGACCGATCCCGTGAGCGCCCCGAAGAAAAACGGCGCGCAGTGGGCCTACGGCGCGATCATCGGTTCGTGCATCGTGCTGGTCAGAAGTTTTTCCTTGTTTCCCGAAGGCACAAGCTTCGGCGTTTTCATCGGCAATACGGCGGCGTGCATGCTTGACGACATCGCCGCCAAGTTTAAAAAGAAAAAAGAACCGGTACCGGTCTCCGTCGCAAAGGAGGGGACAAAATGAAAAAGGATTCTACACTCTACACGGTCCTCTTTACTTTCATCGTCTGCGTCGCTTTCGTATTTTTTCTCGCGCTCGCGAACGAGTCGACCAAGGATAAAGTAGCTTCCAACCGGCGGTTCGCCGAGCGTTCCGCCGTGCTCCGAGCCCTCGGCGTTTCCTTCGCAGGCGACGAGCGCGTCGACTCCGTTTACGAATCGTCCGTCCAGAAAATGGATGTCGCTTCTATGGAAATCTTCCGCGCGAAAGTGAACGGCGTAGTCCGCTTTGCTAAGCGTTTTTCCGGCTCGGCCCTCTGGGGCACGGTTTTCGGCGTGATTGCCGTCGACGAAACGGTTGAACGAATCGCGGGACTTGAGATCGTTTCCCACAACGAGACGCCGGGACTCGGCGGCCGGATCGATGAGCCTTGGTTTAAGGAACAATTCCGGGGCGAGCGTATCGGAAAAGACGGAATTCGTGTGCGCCAAGGCGGCGGCAAGGGCGATCTCGACAAAGAAAACGGTCTTTTGGACGCGGTCACCGGTGCCTCGCGCACGAGCGGTTCTATGGAAAAAATCGTCAACGGGGAAATCGCGGCGTTCCGCGCCGCGCGCGACGCGGGAGGTCTGAAATGAGCGCAGCCAAGAAGCCGGGGAAAATACGGACGAATCTTGTCGATAACCTTTGGTGGAATAACCCGATCTTTATACAGGTTTTGGGCATCTGCTCCACCCTCGCGGTCACCAACAACCTGATGAACACCGTCATTATGACCGTCGGCGTGAGCCTTTCCACCGCCTTCTCCAGCGCGACTCTATCGGCTATGAACAATTACATACCGAGCAAGGTCCGCATGATAGTTCAGGTGCTGGTCATTTCGTTCTACGTCATTATCATCGATATCGTGCTCCGCGCGTACATGCCCGAGGTTTCCAAATCCCTCGGCCCGTACGTCGGGCTGATTATAACCAACTGTATAATCATGGGCCGCGCCGAAGCTTTCGCC
>JBAYHM010000109.1:0-13418 GCA_041666155.1 Treponemataceae bacterium | reverse complement strand
GGAATAGGTGTGTGCCATGAGCTCGTCGGCCTTCTTCGTAGCCGCGTAGATGCTCGCGGGACGGTCGGTGCGATCGTCCACGCTGAACGGAATATGATCGTTCAATCCGTAGACGGAAGAGCTTGAGGCGTAGAGGAGATGGGGCGTTTTTGCCTCACGGCAATACTCAAGAATATTGAGGAAGCCGACGACGTTCGCTTCAATATACGCTCGCGGGTTTTCCAGGCTGTACCGTACGCCGGCTTGAGCCGCCAGGTTGCAAACCCGGTCATAGCCGGTACCGACAAGAGAAGAAGCCCCTTCAAATATCGATCGATCGGCGATGTCTCCTTTCACGAAGCGAAAAGAGCTTTTCTTTTCAAGCAGCGCCAGACGGCCGAACTTAAGGGCGGGATCATAGTACGAATTGAGCGAATCCAGGCCGACGACTTCGTCGCCGCGCGCAAGGAGCCGTTCGCACAAGTGGTAGCCAATGAAGCCGGCGGCGCCGGTTACGAGTATGCGCATCTTCGTCCTTTGCAAATTGCCTTAAAAGCAGTACATTTTTGTACGTGAATAAGCGAACTATCTACGTTCTTACCGTTGTTTCCTGTTTGTTTCTGAGCGGGTTTGCGAATGCCTCCGCCCAAGTAACCATGCCGACCATTATCGACCAGGGCCCGGCGGATTGGTCGGTCGTGTTTACCGGCCTTCCCGCGCCGACTTCCGCCAATGCCGTGGACCTTCCCTACGAAAGCGTCGTCGCCTTCCTGGAAATCGGGCGGCGTCACGCCTGGAACGTCTTCCAGCTGCTGTGTGAAGCCGGAGCCGAGTTCAAATCACGCGGTATTCGCGTTGGCGTGAACGGCGACGATCTTCGCAAAGCTACTGTTCTCTATCGTTTAGGCGACGCGCGGGTGGATGCGCTCCTGCCGGTCAAAAAATTCGTTCGCCTAGAAATCGGTTCTTCTATCGGAGGTTCCGCCGAAGTGGATATCCGACTGAGCGAAAGCCACGCCGATTTTCTTGAGCTTGGGGATTTCTCCATCATTGAGTGTTACGGATTCAAGACCGTAACATCAAAAAACATGGACGGCGGCTTCGGGGCCAAAGTGAAGAAATGGCCGTTCAATTTCGACCTTGCGCGCATTGAGATTATCGAAAGTCCGCATAAGGACGGCAATCCTAACTTCATAGCCATACACCTTGCGTCTTTTCCGAGGCCCAAGCGCTGGCATATCGATCCGATCAAGTTGAACTGATCCTAGTTCAGGCACTCCCGCCAAACGGCCTGCGTGGCCTCGTACATAGCGTCAAAGGTGAAAAACCGATCAAAGCGCGCGCGGCCCGCGTTCCCGAGCCGGAGGCGCGCTTCCTCATTGATCATCAAAGCGCGTAATCGGTCCCGCAATGCGGCGATGTCGCCTGCGCTCACCAAATAGCCTGTTTCGCCCTCGGACACCGATTCCTTACAGCCGCCGACGTCGCTGGTAACAACCGGAAGACTCGCGCGCATGGCTTCCAGGATAGAGCGTGGGAAGCCTTCCCAGCGCGTTGAGAGAACGAATATATCCGCGGTATCCAGAAGGTCGGGAACGTCCAGGCGCTGACCGAGGAACGCTACGCGGTCCTCAATACCGAGTTCCCGGGCCATTTCTTTGAACTGTTCAAAAAGAGGACCGTCCCCGACAAGATCAATCGACCAATCCAGGTCTTTCAATTCAGCAAGCGCGCGAAACAGCGTTTCGTGGTCTTTCTGCTCCTGGAATCGCGCCGTCATGATGAGTTTAATCGCCGATTTGGAACCGCGAATAACGCGGATTGGCGCGGGCCGATCAGGCATACCGTTGTGCACAAGGCGTAGTTTATTAGATCCGGCGACATGGTAACGCCGCGCGAGGCGGTAATCGTATTCGGATACCGTGATGATTCGTCCGCAAAGACGCGCGCAAAAGTATTCTACGGCAAGGACGGCCATTTTCTGACTGAAACCGATACCGTCCGCGAACTGCCAGCCGTGGGCGGTGAACACCGACGGAACTTTCTCTCCGCTCGCGGCCATGCGGCCGACCATCCCGGCCTTAGCCGTGTGACAGCTCACGAGGTCCGGTTTGAAGGCGCGGATCACTTCCCGCAGCTCTTTCACCGCCGCAATATCTTTTTTGGGGCTTATTTCCCGCACTAGCTTGTCAAGCAAAAACACGCTCACGCCCGCTTTTTCAAGCGCCTCGGTGAGTGGCCCCGCGGAACCGACCGCAACGCCGACACGCAAGCCGCGAGATATCGCCGCTATCGACAAATCGCGGACGTGGATTTGACCGCCGCCGATCGAATCGCCGCGCGTGATGATGAAGAGAATCGACTTGGGATCAGTAGGCATTCTTATTGACCAAACCCTTGAAAGGAGTAAGCGCGACAATCTTAATATCCAGCCAGAACGACCAGTTTTCAATGTAATAAATATCGGCCAGCGCGCGTTCCTCAATTGAAGTATCCCCGCGCAGACCGTTTATCTGAGCCCATCCGGTGATGCCGGATTTCATCGCGTGGCGACGCATGTAGAAATTGTACTTCGTGCTGAACTGCTCGACATAGAAAGGTCTCTCCGGACGGGGGCCGACAACCGACATGCGGCCTGATAGAACGTTAAAAAACTGAGGAATTTCATCGATGCTGGTTTTTCGTAAAAACTTGCCGAGCGGAGTCACGCGCGGATCGTCTTTAGTCGTCCACACCGTTGAGGACTTTTCCGTCGCCTGTACGCGCATCGTTCGGAATTTGAGCATTTTGAAGGATTTACCATCTAAGCCAACGCGTTCCTGGGCGAAAAAGACCGGCCCTTTGGAAGTCAGCTTGATTAGAAGCGAGGACAAGAGGAAGATCGGAGAAAATACCAGGATGAAGATCGTTGAGAAAAACAAGTCGAAAGTGCGCTTCAGAATGCGGTTGAGACCTTCGCGAGCGGGGATGTCGCGGACGGAAACAACTGGGAGACCATCGATACTTTCAATCCTGCCGTGGATAGCGACGAACTCGCTAAAGCCGGGAACCAGTTTTAAACTGACTCCCGCCGAGTCGCAGGTCTCCAATACTTGGGCGATCGTTGAGGGGCCCGCGTTCTCCAGGGCGCTCACCACAAGGCGTGTTCCCGAATCATGGATAATTTTTGCTAAACCATCCAAATGACCCAATACGTTAAAACCGGGAATCGATTCGTTCGTCTGCGGATCCCCTGAAACAAAACCGAGAATGCGATACCCGAACATCGGATCTCGCTCCAGGCTTTTCGCTATTCGCCTTGCTGAATGGCCGGTTCCGAGAATAACTACCGGCTTTACATTTTTGCCCAAGCGTCGCCGGGCTCTCAATACATTGCGCGCGGCCGAATGGGCGAACACGATCATGACGAAGTTTACGATCGCGAACAGGATGACGGTAAAGCGCGACAGATCCTGTGTCTGCATGAAAAAAACGAAACTGAGCGACGTAACCAGATTAAGCGCGATCCCGGCGAAAAGCGTGCCGACCTCATCTACGAAACTCTGCGTTCTACGCGGATGGTACGCGTTAACAAGTATCATCGATATGACTTGGTTGATCGAAAGAACCGCCGCGAGAAAAGTGTAGTCTTTCGCCGCGATAGTTCTGAAATCGAAGTTGTGCGCGTAGAGCACGAAGAACCTTATATAAAAGGCTATCGAGAAACTGAGTACGGACACCACAAAATCAAGAAACATGAGTGTAAAGCGGAACGGATCGCTTTGCTCTTTAAACATAATAAAACTATTGCCTCACCTGATTGAGCATTATACTTGGCCTTTTGTTAAAGATGTGCTAATTGCAAGTAAATTTGTTCCCATTCTGTCGCGACGGCATCCAAATCAAACGCCTTTATAACGGATTTTCTTCTCGTTTCGGCAAAAGCCGTTTGCGTCGCGACGTTTGAGTTCCGCGCGACAAACTCTAACTGAACCATCGCTTCCCGCAGCGCGATCGGATCACGAATAGGAACAAGCGCGATACCCGGATCGTTACGCGCATCGTCAAAAAAAAGAATATCGCGAACTCCGCCGCAGTGGGTAGAGACTACCGGAAGGCCCGCGTAGAGCGCCTCGGCGGCTACCAAGCCGAAGCCTTCCCACGCCGAAGACAGCACGAAAGCGTCGGCGGCAGCCATGAGCGCGGGGAGGTCCTTACGGAGTCCGAGCAATTTTATCCGGTCGTCGAGACCTTTTTCCCGGATAGCGCTCTTTGTCTCTTCCATAAGCGGACCTTCACCGGCAATCCACAATTGGGAGCTTGAGCCTACAATCCCTGAAAACGCGTTCAGAAGCGTCGGATAATCTTTGGCAGGCATAAAACGTCCCGCGGCGATCCACACAAATGTTTTTTCACCGACGCCCTGGGCGGCGCGGAGAGTCTGCCGCGCTACGGCAGGATCGCCGCGAGCGGCGTCCAGGGCGGCGCAATCGATGCCGTTCGGCACGACGCGCATTTTTCGTGCCGGGACTGAAAGGCGGTTCACGTACGCCTCGGCGACGGCGGAGCTCGGCCCGGTGGTCAGATCGCACAAGCCGTCGGTCAAACGATAAGCAGTGCCTGCCCATTTCTGACGATCGCGCGTGCTGTGAATGGTGGACACAAGCGAGCCCACCGGAGCGATGAGACGACCGACGCGTCCCATGATGTTCGCGTGCGTCAAGTTCGTATGGACAAGATCCGGTTTGAACGCTTTGACGATACGACCGTACGCGGCCAGAGCGCGCGGGGAGGGCACTCCCCGGCTCATATCTAGCGTTTTCCACTCAACACCTTCTTTATCAAGGAGGTCGGTGAGCGCTGCCGGCTTGGTCATTGAAACCAGGGCGACATCATGACCCCGACGCTTCATCCGCACGGCCAGCGCAACGGTCTGGAGTTCGGCTCCGCCGTACACGAGCGCGTTGACCAAGTAGAGAATCCTCATTTTTTCTTTCCGGTCAGCGCCCGCTTCAAGCTTTGCGCGATGCTGAGCAGAGGGGAATCAAAATTATCCTCCCGCGCGTGAACACCGCCGAAAGCCAGCTTGAACGAATCGATTCCCGCCGTATCCGCTTTGCTCGGATCTCCCGCGATCCCGCCGAGGTCGTAGGTACGAAAGCCTTTCGCTTTGAAGAGAAGCATATCGGTCCAGTGGAGACGCCGATTCGCGCGGCCGAGGAGGGAAGGGTCCACCGTAGGGGCACCGTCGGCGCCGGTCCGCGCCACCGTAGCCGAATACAAAAGCCTCGCGCGGGAAACAGCTTCGTCAACTAAATAGGCGTGCATGACAAGCGGCCTATTCTCGAATATCGCTTCCGTGATTGTAAGAAAAGGCGCCATCGATTTTAGGTTTGAGCCGGATAGCGGTTTCAAAGATTTTGTCGGCGCGAAATCGTTAAAAAACGACCTGAAGGCTTCGATATCATCGACTGTTTTTGACTCTATGCCATCTTTTTCCGCACGGCGGATCTCGTAACTAGTGTTCTTTTTCATCGCGCCGAGAATGGTGCTTTCATTGGCCGATAAGTCGATGAGGATTGTATGAAATTCATGACGCGTCCAGAAGCGCGGCGCTTCCGTTCCGGCAAATTGGCGGAGACTGGTAAAACCGGAAAGCGGTAAACCGGGAGCGCAATCAGCGAACCAAAGTCGCCGGTAAGTCAGAATGCCTATTTTTCTTTCAATATCGATCAAGTGTCATAATCTCCGTTTAATTTTTTTGGCTATTAGCAGGATAGCGGAAGCGCATACGTCGTAGAGTCCGCGCGGGCGGATCGGCAGGGCTGACGCTTCGGCGGGTGAGAGTACCGCGTTTCCTTCGGACAAAAGAAACGCGTCCAAACGTGAGATCGCTTCGTCGCTCATCTCATCCGGATGAAGACAGATGGTCCAGAAGCCCGAGCGCATCTTCCGCGGTTTCCATAACTGTTGAGGAAACCACGTGAATCCGAGGCAGGAATAAGGCCGCGTGGAAAGTCCGTCGCTGATAAGCCGTATCGGCGTTTCTTTAGCAAGCGCGGTCAGCGTCGCTTCATCAAAGCCGTGGGCGGGAGCAACCCACCAAGCGGCGATCAGGCTTTTCTCCGTGAGTATTCGATACCCTAAATTGATTTTTTTTCGTTGAACTTCTTCCGGAAGGCCGACGAATTCCGAGTAGCCGTTAAGAGGCACCAAGCCACCCGCTGAAGGCCTGAGCGCGTGCTCATGGCCGTGAAGCGCGATACCCCAGCCTTTGTCCTGCCACGCAATCGCGCGATTCCAGAAATCGCCGTCTTCCGCTTTACCCGCGTCCAGTTCCGCGTCGGCGCAGGCGGGGATGACCGCGACGAGCGGCTTCGTTCCCCGCGCGTCCAGCACGCGTTCAACGGCGTCCCAGCGGTTTTTATTCATGCGCGGACGGGCATCGTCCAGACGTATTAAGTAGCGCGCGTTCATAGGCGGTCCTTTCGTCGACCTTGTCGCGCGTATTTTTTTTCAAGCGCGGCGCGAACTGCCGCGCGGGGAAGCAGTCGTTTAAGGTTACGCTTAAGAAGCACCCAAGCCGACTTTCCTATCCAAAAAAAGGAAACGCGGAAATCACGGGAATGCTTTAATGCGATTTCTTTTTTTTCCCGCAAGTTAACGGCCATGGCGTCATCGGAAAAGCCGCCGGCAATCGTGCTGGACACGGGAAAATCGAGCCGTTCAAAGAGGTTCCCCGCCGCGTATTGGGCGCATAGGAAATCGTAGTCGGCGCAGACGCGATAACGCGTATCAAACGGCCGCGAACACAGCAATTCCGTGCGCGCGAACAGGCTCTGATGACTGCAGATCATTTTTCGGTAGAGCCGGTGAACATCGAGTCCCGGATCCAATACGGTAAAGCCATCGTAGCGGACGAGACAGTCTCCGTATAAGAGATCTGCCTGCCGGTTGCTCAGGTCGGCTCGTTCTACGACGTCCGATGAAGCGAATACGTCTCCCGCGTTCATAAAGAGAATCCATTCGCCGTGGGCCAATCGGACGCCTTTGTTCATCGCGTCGTAAATACCTGAGTCTTTTTCGCTCACGGAAACATCGATCTTGTCGCCGTAGGAACCGATCAGCTCAAGCGTACCGTCGGTTGAGGCGCCGTCAATGATAAGATATTCGATATATTGACGCACCGACTGTGATAAAACACTTTCAATTGTATCTTTAAGTATACCCACTGAATTGTAACAAACGGTGACGACGGTGAGAAAAGGCTTCACGGATTCCGCCTCGGATGCTTAAGCATTGCATATAAGGACGCGATAACGTTAACAATGCGTTTTGTCTTCATTTTTCGGGTCAATACGAGCGCTATCTTATCAAAGGCTTTATCAATCACACTGGGTTTTTTCAAGGTTTTCAATCTATGCAGTTCATACATTTCTCTAATGGACAGAGAATGGAACGCGATAGGAAAATTACTGACTTCATTTCTTACCTTATTACCGAAGTTATCCAGATATTCGTTCTCAGGATAATAAAACGGCGGACAGTGATAAAAACCGTCACGATAGGTAAATGAAACATTGTACCATTCTTTCAGGAAATAGGTTATCGCGAGATCGCACGCTGTGCTGAAGGCTGTTTGTGTTGTAACCCAAGTATGCGCCATCTCTTCAAGCCTGGGTGCTATTTTGTCGACTAATGCCTTTGACAAGGCAAATCCCGGCCCCCCGCTGGGATAGAAGAATGCTTTTCCGTCTAATTCGGCCTTACCGCAATGACCGCCGATAAAGAAATCTTTGGTCGGATCAAATTCGCCCAAGGCTTTTTCCAGGTTGTCTTTGAAAACATATGCATCGCAACCGGTAATAAAAAGCCAATCGAATTCAGGATGTAGTTCACTTATTTTTTTGATGCCGAAGAACTGCTTATATGTAGCCGAAAGATAATCCTCTTGAACGGTTTCGCCTAGGGATATCATTCTAAGTTGTGTGTCGAAATGATAGCCGCCGATTAAATAAGCGGTCTCGAAATCCGCGAGCCAAGTGGATTGCACAGACAATGCGCGTTCCCTCAAGTTCAAGGCGGAAGTAAAAACCAAAGGAATGATTTTCATCGAACGCCTTTAAGCAGCCGAATTAATCTTTTACCGTATTTTTTTATTTTAGCTATTATCCGTTGCTTTTTGGTCAAGGCGCGCCACGAGCCGTGGCAGTAGTGGATGCCGTACGCGACACCCTCGAGGATAAGAAATTCACGTTCTTCAAGTGTCTTCGGAATTGAGGGATTAAATTCCCGGTGCCTCGGAATAAAAATATCATCGCTTTCTAAAAATCCGTTCCGATAGATTTCAGTGACCAAGCCTGGCCCTGTCAGGTCGATCACGTCTTCTTCGGAGATTTCCGAATACTCGTTGAAGGAATAGGTTTCTATGCGGTCAAGAATCGCCGTCCAAAATGAATGTCCGCGTTCAGAGGCGAAAACCGCGTTTCCGAGAAATACAGGCTGGTCGTCGTCGGATTCCCTGGGAAGCACCACTAGTTTTTCCGCGAAGGCGAAAGGCTTCAAGAATTCGTAATCGAGATCGAAATACAAACCGCCGTATTGTTCCATGAGGAAACATCGTATGATGTCGGCGCGCATAACCTTGCGCGGCACCGCGTCGAACACCGCTGCCAGCTTCGGCCGTTTTTCCCGTATGAGCGCGATGCTGTCGGCATCGGTCCACAACCTGTATTTCCAATCAGGATGGAGCGCGCGCGCCGCGGCAACGATGGAAACCCACTCGGCAGGTATACTCGCGTCTTTTGCTGTCTGATGGATCAGCTTTGGTATCATTTTTTTCCTGCGGCCCGTTTGACGAGCTGCTTGAAGTCATGGAAAACACCCATGCCGAGCTCATGCCGATACGTGAAATCGTCGGCGGACCGGCACGGAAGCACAAACTCGGGATGCGCTAAAGGAAGCGGCAGCGCCTCTACGGGAGGCACTCGAACTTTTCCAGCTCCGGTATGCGTCGCGTCGACGCCGTAGCCGATATTGGTTATCAAATTGTAATTAGGAACGATGGATAGCCGCCCTTTTTTCAAATTCGCGTACACCCATTGATAATCCCAAGTATTCAATTCAGACCCGGCGGCAGCAGAAAAATTTTCCATCCAAAATGTCCTGATCGAAGCCCGTTCGTAAAGCGATTTCAAAACGCCTTCGGCGAGAAATGTCGGAAAATCTTTCATCTGCACGTCATAATCGTTCCAGGCGCGTCGCCAGCTTGCCCAGCCCCACACATGGAAGTACCGGGAAAAATAATAGGAAGCGGAACCGCGGCGCCTACCGTACTGGCAGTTGTAACCGCCGATATGCCCGACGCGCGCATCGTTTCGGTATCGGTCGAGCATTTGGGAACAGAAATCAAGGAAGCCCGGAGCCGGAACGCAATCGTCCTCAAGGATTATTCCTTCCTCGACTTCGTCGAAAAACCAGGTTACGGCTGAGCTGACCGCAAGTTTGCAGCCGAGATTTTCATCAAGGATTCGGTAACTCACGTCGCACGGCCAGTCAATTTCATTCCGTACGGTATCCAGAGTCTCCGCGCAACGGGTTCTGTCGCGCTCATTTCCCGGTCGCGGACCGTCGGCGGCGACGAAAATCCGCGGAGGTCGTTCCGCGCGGAGCGCGCCGACGACCAGCTTCGTAGTTTCCGGCCGATTGAATACGATCAAGAGTATTGGTTTCATGCGTTATCCGTGTATCGCGGAGCGATAGACTTCAAGAGTCTTGTCGGCCGATCTTTCCCAAGAAAAATCTGCTGAACGGAGGGTTCCTCTTTCGCTCAGAGCGGCGCGTAAACTTGTATCGGACAGAATGCTATCAATCGATGCCGCTATGGCTTCTCTGTCCTCGGGATTGAAATAGGCTGCGGCATTCCCCGCAATTTCCGGGAAACAGGAGCGGTCACTCAATACGACCGGACAGCCGCAGGCGAACGCTTCGAGTATCGGGATCCCGAAGCCTTCATAGAGCGACGGAAAACAAAAAGCGACCGCATGCCGGTAGAAACCGGCGAGAATTCCCGCTGAGGAAAAAGGAACGTGTTCGACGCGGCCCGCTAGTTTCAATCGATCGATCATAATCTGCTCCGCGCTGGAAAAAGGCAAACCGCCGGCGCAGACCAGATCCGCGTCATATTTCTTAAGAAGCGGGGCAACGGCATCAAGGAAAAAAACGAAATTTTTGTAGCCGTCGCGCTCTCCGACGTAAAGGAGATACGGCCGAGCTCGATTCGGGTTTTCTCCGGTATACTTGATTCTGGTCGCGTGATATACGACCGAAACCTTCTCTTCTGGAACCGACAAGAGGGAGCAAAGGTCTTTCTTGGTATTTTGCGAAACAGTGATGATCCGCGCGCTTTTCTCGGCTACCTCGCGTTTATTCCGCTTCGTGCCGTCGTCCCGCACCGACGTCTCGGAAAACAATTCATGAATCATATCATGTACGGTGACCACGAAAGGAGAACGAATATGCGGTATGAAATACGGATCATAATGCGTCGCGTGAAACAAATCGTAGCTGCCGCTAAATGCGACGAGACTTATAGCGCGGTTCGCGTATTTCAAGAAATACTTTTTACCTTTGAACTGCGCATGCGTTAAAAGTGCGCGCTTTTCGTGCAAGTATTGATTATCGGAAAAGAACCTAGGAAGGATCGGCTGAAAATCGTCAACTTTCCTCATTTCATCAATAAGCTCGACGAAATACCGCGAAACACCGCCATAACGCTGCAAAAAAGCCTGGTAATCGTAAAGTACGCGCATCATTTACAGCTTTAAGAGATCCTTGAAGTACGCGATAGTCCGCTTCAGACCTTCCTCAAGCGGTACAGTCGGCTGCCAGCCGAGTTTTTCTTTCGCAAGACTGATATCCGGTTTGCGCTGGCGCGGGTCATCCTGCGGAAGAGGTTGAAACACAAGTTTGCTTTTCGCGTTGGTCAGCTTAATGACGAGTTCCGCCAATTCCAACATCGTGAACTCGCCGGGATTGCCGATATTTACCGGACCGGTGAAATCAGGACCGGTATCCATCATGCGCATAAAGCCTTCGATCAGGTCGTCCACATAACAGAACGATCGCGTCTGACTGCCGTCCCCGTACATTGTAATGTCCTCACCCTTGAGCGCTTGGACGATGAAATTGCTCACAACGCGCCCGTCGTTCGGATGCATTCGGGGGCCGTAGGTGTTGAAAATACGCACGACCTTGATTTCCAGTTGATGCTGCCGCCAATAATCGAAGAACAGGGTCTCCGCGCAGCGTTTTCCCTCGTCATAGCAGGATCGGATGCCGATCGGATTGACGCGGCCCCAATACGCTTCAGTCTGAGGATGCACTTCAGGATCTCCATATACTTCGCTGGTTGAAGCCTGCAGGATCCGCGCTTTCGTCCGTTTGGCAAGACCAAGCATGTTGATCGCTCCGTGAACGGAAGTCTTCGTAGTCTGCACTGGATCGAACTGGTAATGGGGAGGACTCGCGGGACAAGCTAAGTTGAATATGCGGTCCACCTCGGCGTAGTAGGGGAAGGTGACGTCGTGACGAACGACCTCGAAATAGGGATTTCCCACAAGATGGGCGATATTGCGCTTCTGCCCGGTAAAGAAATTATCCAAACAAATTACATCGAAGCCGTCTTTAATGAGGCGTTCGCACAAATGGCTGCCGAGGAAGCCGGCGCCGCCGGTGACTAAAACACGCGTTTTCAGAGAGCGGGTTAGTTGGTTGCTCATGATTATCCTTTTAGCTATGACTTAAAAAGCTTTTAACAATTGGGTGAATAGGACAGCGTCAACAACGAAATCGGCAGTGTGCGCATCTTCTCCAGGACGAAGCGTATCGCACAATTGGTATCTATATGAATGCTCCAACGCGGAAGAGAGAGAATAAAAACAGTTGTTTGCGGAGTCCCCTTGAAGCCGAAGTTCCACTATCGATGAATTGGCACGCATGAACAACATATTGATAAGCCCTGCGCCGTGGTTGCCGATGAGAACCGAAGTTTCCGAAAGAAGCTTCACTTGATCTGCAAACGAAAGTCGCTCCATGAGGACGATCTCAAAACCCGCCCTTTCAAGAATCGGCGCAAGCTCGTCTTCATTCGCGATTCGTCGTTTCGGGGCTTGGGATCTGCTGATGAATATTTTTCTATTCGAACTTTTCGAGCTTCCGAAATACGATAAAAACCTATCGCGTAGCGCCTTCATAAGCGCAGGGCGGTAATTGCCGGTCGGAGCTGCGGGGGAAGAGGTAAGGAGCGACTCGCAATGAATGGATTCGCGTTCGCCGAGAAAAAGAACATCGGTAAGCTTGAAAGGCTCAAGGCTCGGAGAGACGTAGGGGAAGTCGGCCATAGCGGGAATGACTAAGGTTTGCGCGCGCACAGACTCACTACCGTATGCCGATATCAGAAGTTCGAGCTTTGGTAAAACATCCCCGAACCAATGAAAAAAACCGTTGGAAAATTCATCTGTAATAAATAACGCCCTTTTGAGCGCGGGCAGTTCACTGGAAACCATACTCAAATATGTTGATTTGAGCAGCGATTTTATCAATTGCGAGCGCTTAGGCGGATTAGCGAAGGATTCATTCCGTAGCGACAGGGGAGATTTCCCAGCCAAATAGCCGTTCGGCAATACACGAATTTTTTCTAAGCGTCCCACATAGGTTTCGGGAAGTTCTTTGGAAAATTCGTGGCAGAAGAGATTTGTGTCGACTGGTGTAAGATTTACGGGCGGGTTTCGTTTTACAATCTCCCGAAAAGCGATCGCCTCAGTCACGGATGTCTACCAAGGAAAGGAACCGCTCCGCTGCTGACCGCGGTGAATAATGCTCGATCGCCCATGAACGGCCGTTGTCCGCGATTTGGCGCAGCTCATCGTCGCGGAGTGAAAGGAAACGCGCAATATCTTCATCAATATTGTCTAAATCGAAGCCGACGTAGTGAACCCAGTTTTGCGGCTGCACAGGAAACCGGCACCCGTATTTGTCAAAATCGATATGCATTACGACGCATCCGGCAGCCCAACCTTCCCAGAGACGCCAGCTATCCCATTGCATAACAGTGTGAGTGCGTTTCCTATTTTGAAAAATAACCCGATATGCGATCCGTTCAGCCAGGGAATTCAGATTTCTAGAAATATTCGGTGAGAAATAACCCCCGAAAGCCGCGCATACTTTTGACGTAACTAGCCGTCTAAAATAGGCCGGATAATGACGCCGCCCAGTTTGCGCCCAGTAAGAATAATCGAGCGTCCCTTCGGGCGAATCAAATGAATCGATGCGGGCATCAAGGGAATACGTATTGGAAAGTTTCGGAATAATATTTTCAGCTACGAAGGAACGCAGTGGGTGTCCCGCGCGAAAATTAAAAAGGATCGAATCTGATCGATCCGACCATTCGACCAACGGTC
>JBAYHM010000108.1:0-13447 GCA_041666155.1 Treponemataceae bacterium | reverse complement strand
TCCTGATACCGACGCTTAAGCTTCGCGTGCATCGTTTTCTTTATGACGGAGACCGTAAAGGAAGTGAGGGCGGGATTCACCCGCCGCGGGGAGCGGTATTTGCCGAGCTGGATCAGATGGATGGTTTCGGGGGATATGACGCCGGGGAAGGGGCGCTTTCCTGTGACCGACTCGTAAAGCATAACGCCCAGGGAATAAATGTCCGCCCGTTTATCGACGTTCTTGGTGTTCCCGAATTGTTCGGGCGCCATGTACGAAGGGGTGCCGAGCGTCATGCCTTCACGGGTCAGCACGTCCTGAGTATCGTCCTCCACGCGGGCGATGCCGAAATCGACCAGCTTCACATCGCCTTTTTTGGAGATCAGGAGGTTTCCGGGCTTGATGTCCCGATGGACCACGCCGTGTTCGTGCGCGTACTTGAGCGCGCGGCAAGCGTCCCGGAAAATGATGAGCGCGATGCGTTCGGGCAGATAGCGCTCGCGGGCGAGGAGCCCCTCAAGGGAAAGTCCATCGACGTATTCCTGAACGATATAACTGGCGGAGCCTTCGCGGAAATGGTCGAAGACATCGACGATATACTCGTTGCGGAAATCCATCATGATGGCAGCTTCGCGTCGGAACCGTTCCCGGATGCTCGCGCTGCCGCTCAGAGTGAGCTTCTTTATGACGACGAATCGATCGAGAGTCGGATGTTCCGCCTTGTAGATGGCGCCCATCCCTCCCCTGGCGATCTCGCCTACGACCGTGTACTTTCCAATCTTATCGGGCACTTTGATCATCGCGGGTATCCTGTCCTTCTCCGATTTCTATAATGTCGCGTTCGGGATCCGGCGGCCGATCCGCGGGCAAAAAGGCAACCTGCGATCGCGAGGGATTGTGAAATTGTACGTAACTACCGCCGCCGCGCAGCCGGTAACGGTTGAAGACCGGCCGATGGCCGCCGAACCAGAGAGCGCCTTCGCGGCGATCGGTAGATAGAAGATCGTCGAGCATCGCGTCCACGCTCCCCTCCTCCGAGCGATCATCGGCGGTCCAAGTCAGGCCGTAGACGACTTCGGGATCACGCCGATACCCGATGATCCGTTCGCGCGCGTACGGCCGCTCCGGCTCGGCATGGCTGATCACGAATCGATTACCGACGGCGACCAGCGGCAGGGACTTCTCAAAGGCATAGATCGCGGAAAGTACGCGCTCGCCGTACTTGAGGGAAATATAAGAGGCAACCATCGCGCCTTCGTACGCGTACTTGCCGAATGGATGGTTGCCCCCCCCTTCCTCGTTGGCGACGTTCTCGTGATTGCCTTTGAGCAGCTGCGTAAAACGCGGGGAAGCCGACTTGAGCGTCCCCAACAAACGTAGCGCCTCTAATCCCTCGGCCATTTCGGCGTCCATCGCCGGGCTCGGCTCGAACTCCTGCCCAAACTCGGCAAGCGCCTCCCTCCAACGCCGCGCGACCCGGCCCTCACCGTGGAAATAATCGCCGACGCATACCAGTTGGGCTTCCTCGCACCGAACGGCTTCCTCCACCGTCATGCCGAGTTCGGGAAGCTCGTAATCCAGAACCGAACGCACGAATCGGGGCCGCGCATGGATGTCCGGCAGGACGACCGTCGGAATATCGAGCGCGAGCTCCACAAGGCCTCCGGGGAGCCCGTCCCCGTCATAAGGACGATACGAGCAGTCCTCATCGGCGAGTACGCGATTCAAGCCGGAGAAAAAGCCGAGCAGCTCGTCCGCGGGGGGACCGACCAGGAAACTCACGATACGACGATGGTCTTATTGAGCTCGACGAAATCTTCGGTCAGCACCTGGGTTACTTCGCTGAGCAGCTCCTTCTCTTCCTCTATCGGAAGCTGTTCCTTGGCGACGGCGATCTTGAAAACCGCGGAGCTTTTTTCTATGGGACCGCCCGAAAACGCGGCGGATTCGTCCACGCGTACGTCCTTGGACAAAACGGAACGATCGGAGGCGGCGCTTTCAGGCACGTCCTTACGCAGGCCGATGCTCGCGTATTCAACGCGGCGCGTTCCGTTCTCCTGGGGCCCGACGGTCAGTAGAGAACCGGAATAGGTCAGTATCAGAGCACCGCGGGCCTCGGCGGCGGGGAACTCGACCCATTCCTCCATATCCGATTCGGCGATGCGGGTCTCGAACGAATCGATTTTTTCGAGCCAAGCGTGGGCGAGGAGCTCCACGGATTCCTCATTTTGAGCAAGGCCGGAGGTCGCCGCTATTTTTGTGATGTGGCCGCGCAAATGGGCGGGAATTTGATCAAGATATGTTCCCATGTAGTTCTCCTTTCAAGTGGATACTCTATAAGGGTACCGCTCCGGGGCCCTGTTTTCATATTTATTTCGCGGCGTGCTATCATTACGGTATGACGAAACTGAACGAACTGCCCGAAAGGGTTCAAAAGCACCTGCAATCCATGACGGAAAGTTCGGGTTTGCCGCGCACCGACGCGTCGCTCGAACTTATCACACGGAACTGGTTTGAGAAGCGGGACATGTTTGAAAGTCAAACAAGACTGCTGGGCATGGAACGGACGGACGGCTTCTCCGCCGAGGAAAAACGGGGAGTCATACTGCTTACCTACTCAGGTTCCCTACTTGCCGTAGGCCCGGCGGCGGGAAACGGAGGGCGATGGTTCGAATACGCCAGCATCAAATTGCGGAACGACGTTCCGCCGCTGGTTCGGGAAACAGATGTTTCCATTGAGGGATCGATAGAACCGGACAAACCGGCCCGTTTCGGCCGCTGTTCGATAAAACACAGTTCGGATATTTTGCTCATGGCCGTCTGCCCTGCGGATCTTCCGCGCGCGGAAGAAGAAAAACGGCTGCGCGAAGCCTCCGTATTTTTGACCAACGGGTTCGTCAAAATCAACCGGACGCTCACCATGAGCAAAGACGAAGTCGGCCACTTCACGCTCAAGAACATCGTTCAGTACGTCGCGCGAAAAAACGACGTCACCCAGGTGCTGGCCCGACAGATAATCGATGATTACCTGTCAACGGTGGAAGCCGGCGCCCTGCTTGGGGAACGCGTCACCCTCGGCTCCATCGGAACTCTGAAACTCGGCGCGCGGGCGGCGCAGAAAGCGCGTTTAGGCAGAAACCCCGCTACCGGCGAAGAACTCTTGATTCCGGCTAAACCGGAAACGTCGGTGCCGAAGCTCGTCTTCAGCGGACGGATGAAAGAACGCGCGGCTTGTGTCCCTCCCGGCCCCGAAACCGAAGAAGGCGATGAGGCCTAATACAGCACCAAGAAATCGTAGACGAGTTTCAAACCAATTCCCCCGGTCAGGAAGCGCGGACTGCCGGGGAAAAACCGCAGATCGGCGCAGAATTCCATCGGCAGAAGCGGAATGATGAGGGTGCGGAGGCTCCCGCCGAGACTCCCGTAGACGGCTTGCTTTTCCGAGACCGGTACATCGACGACATCCGAGCTTCGTAGACCAACGCCCGCGTATACCTGGAAGCCGACGTTGGAGCCGGAGTCGATCATGCGCGCGAATGACGTAGAGAGAGCGCTGACGACGAAGCGTTCCCGCGCTTCAAGATACCGCAGCGGACTGAGGCCCGAACCGGAAAGGGTAATCCAGTTTTCAATGAAGGCCTCATGCCGCATAAAGAATTCCCCCACTATCGATCCGGCCGGCTCGCCGTTGACAGACTTGCCCGAAGACTTCCGCACCATACGTTCCCCGGCTTTCACGTAGGTTTCAGCCCAACGAAAGCCGATATCCCCGGACAAACGGATTGAATCGAGTGCCGCGTATTGGGCGATATCGATAAGGCGGTCTTGCGCGGTACCGAGGTCAACGCGCGGCTCGAAATTCCCCGGAAACAGCTTACCGGAGGCGACACAGGCGGAAAAGGTCAGGTCAAGGGGAAGCAAGATTTGAAAAAGCTTCAACTCGGCGCCGCACAGGTAGTAATCGACAACCTCATCATAGTTTCCGATCGCGATCGGCCGCTCGATATAGGGCGCGATCGATACGCGCGGAAGCGGTTTAATCGGCGTTTTCTCAGCTGCCGTCGCTCTGGAAAACGCGCTTACGATAAAAAAAAGGGCGACTACAAGCAACGACGCTGATTTTTTCAATTGACTACCCTTCCGTTTACTTCAACTCAAGCTCGTACCACAAAGCGCGGTAACGTTCGCCGATTTCAAGGGTGGCCCGGTCTTCGCCGGAAACGACGATTTCTTCACGACGGGAGCCGCGCTCATCCAAGGACCAGGCGCGGACACGGGCGGCGGGAATCGGCAGACGTACGCGCGCGGCGATTCCTTCGACCAGCGTCGGAGCGTTGCCGAAATTCCGGCCCAAGGTAGTTTTCTTCTCATCCAGCCAGCGTTGGCCGGTATTCTCGACTTGGCCCAGAGCGGTGAGAAGGACATGCCCCGACGACGAAAAATCCTTTCCTTCAATCAGCGTCGCGATCAGCGTACCCCAGTCGTTGCGCGCCGACAGCAGTTCCAGTTCCACCCCGCCCGAGTCGATGGGCAGGCCGAGCCGGTACCCGATCAAGGCTTTGCTGCGCGCGGAATCGATGGCGACAGCCGGGCCCGCCGGGCCGGTCAAACCCCAGGAGAGTTCCCCCGTCACGCTTTTGGTCGGAAGCGGGATCCGCGGGGCGGCTTGCGTGCCGATGCCGACTTGCCGCGTAAGCGCGCTGTTGCGAGGCGCGCCGAAGGTATCGGCCCCAGGCATCCGCGACTCGGACCTGAGCGCGTCGAGCCATGCGACCAGGTCGGTTTTCGGTTCTGCCGCTCCTTCGGAGGCCAAACCATCGCCTGAAACCGCCGCGGCAACATCTCCACGTCTAAAAAGCGCGGCGGAAGCGATAAGGCTCGTTACCTTCACCGGATTCGCATGGCTGTCGAAATACTGGTGGATATAGGACGCCGTCCAATCTTTGTTGTGCGCGCCCCAGCTGTAAAGGAAAAGTCCGTCCCAATCCTGCAGCCCCGCGTACGCGGCGGCAAGGGGAAGCGCCTCTCCCTGAAAATGGCTCGGGGCGGAGTGGTTGTATTCGGTGACGATGAAAGGCTTGAGCGGAACGCGCCTGAAGGCGAGGTCGGCGATGGTACCGCCGCCGTCGATCCCGGCCATCGGACTGTTGCCGATCAGCCAGTCATCGACATCCCAGGGTTTGCCGGGGAAGCGCGGATGTTGCCAGTACGCGTGGCCGTCCACCACGTCCAGCCGCGCCTGGATCGGCGCCGGGCTGTAGCTCACCTGCGTACCGACGATCGGCTGCCGGACACCGAGTTCCGTCCGAAGGTACCGGGAAAAGTCGGTCCAATACGCGCTTTCCGTCTCCCACAGGAAGCGCAGCCAATCTCGCTGTCCTTCGGGAGTAAGACTCGCAAGATCCGCGGCGGCAGGGACGCCTACTCCGGTCGTTTCCAGGTTCTCTCCCGCTTTGAGGCCGAGCGCGCCGCCGGAGCGCAGGTCGGCGCCGTCCAGGTAAAGGCGGCCGACAAAGCGGCCGAGATTGCCGATGGTGAAACGCGCGACGGCGTCGCTTTCAGCGGTCGCGAAAACGAAGCGGTATTCGCGCCATTCGGTATCGACCTTGACTTCACGCTGCCACAAACTCTTCCAGGGAGCGTGAGCCTGCACGGCTTGAAGACTCACGCGAGCGGGTTTATCGGCGCGGAGGCGCAGCGTGACGGTGTAGGGCCTTCCGGCGGTATAGACAATCCGGTATTGATGCAGCTGGGTATGCCAATTCTCCGTTCCCGGCTTTGTCGTCTCAAGTTCCAGTACGCCGTCATCCCGCTTTTTTAGGGTGCCCTTCGCGGAGCCGACGAATTGCGGATTCCACCCGACCTCCCCGCTCTTCACGTTCGCGGCGGATGAGAAGAGCGACTCGCCGGGCGCTTCTTCCCGGACACCCCAAGCTCGCCGAAGCGCCGCGGTATCGGCGTAACGGGAACGGAGCCACTCGTTCCAGCGGCGCTTCAATTCCCCGCGATACGGTTCCGTCATTCCGTCCAGACTTCCCGCGCGCCATTCGCGTAGGAGGCCGTCCTCGTTGTTGATTTCCACCAGCGCCACCGCGCTTTCCTCAACGTACCGGTTTCCCGTGTAGGGGTTGCGGTGGAGCAGAAGGTCGCGCGCGTATTCTTTCTGGAGGTCAATCATCGGTGGGTAGAACAAATCAATGCCCTTCCAGTATTTAGGCGTATCCTCGCCCCAATCGGCGAAACCGGGATACGTGCGGCCGACGTGCAGGTTGAGGTCCGAGTAGACGCCTTCGCGTTTGAGGGCGGCGATAAAGTAATCGAGCCTATCCAGCGCTTCGGGATCGATCGTGCGTTTGTCTTTTTGGAGTAGACCATCCGGCGCGGAGCGCGAGTCCATGTGGTGGAAGCGGACCGCGTTCACGCCCAGGCGCGCAAGCCGGGCCGCGAGTTTGGCAGCCTCTTCCCGTTGGGGTGCGACCGCGCCGAAAACGATATTAACGCCGAACAATTTGAGTCGTTCCGCTCCTACGTACAGGTGGCCTTTTTCCACGCGGACAAAGCCCGCTTTCCCAGCGGGCTTAACGTTCCAGGCCGAAAGGTTCGTAAGATTCGCGCTCGCGTCGTCCCAGGGCATGACGTAGGGGAAGAGACCGTCGGCCGCAGCCGGGAACCTAGTGAACAAAAAAGCAAGCGCAAAGAAAAAAGCGAATCGCAGCTTGAACCTAGACCCTGATACATGTACGGTCATTTTTCATCCCCGTTTTTCTTTCGGCTTCTCGTTGAACGAACCGATGCCGCGGTGTCCCGAATGAGTTCTTCCGCGAGTTCTCGCGCGCGTGAACGCGACAGTTCCCGTTCCCGTTCCTCACGTTGACTTTTCACCGCATCCGCGGCCTTTTTGGCCAGCTTTGATCGGAGAAGGCACAGCGCGTCCGGATCCGCGACGCTTTGATCCAAGAGCGCGTTCAAGCGGCGCGTTTCTTCTTTGACATTCTCCATTTTTCGTTTTGAACACCAGCGTTCAATTTCCGTCGCGTTTTGTTCCCGTCCTACCAAAGACGCGGCGATAACCCTGAAATCCGATAGATCGATCGCCCGTCTAGCCGCGAAAGAGGGAGCCGCCCGGAGTGCGCTCATCGGGAAATCTTTTTCGATCATGGCGTCGAGCCGTTTACGTTTTTCTGAATATACATAGCGGGAAAAGAGATATTCGAGCGCCGCCGCGGCCGGCTTACCGAGTTCAAGCGTCCCCTGCCGGTATTCACCGAGCGCGGCTGTATACGCGTCTTCATTGCGCTTCAAGAAATCATCGGTGGTCGGCGATGAAACACCAGCCTTCACCTGTTCGGACACCCGTTGCGCAAGGGAAGTCGGCAAGGCCGCGAGCAAACGGGGAAAATCAAGGCCATGGGGACGAATAACAACGCGCTTCGGCGCTCCGTCGGCACTCGTTACCGTCTTACGGTAAAAAAGCAATTTGACTAGTTCCGATTTTTGACAATGACGAAAAAAGAAGCCTTGGACTACCCGGGGAAATTCGTCTTCGGACAAAAGACCGAGGAATTCAAAAAACGGCACAAAGAGAAGACCGTCCAGAGCACGAGCGCCGGGTACCGGGTCCGACCGATAGCTTGTCGCGAGCGCGTCGAGGAAGGGAGTTCGCTCACGCGATGGTAACAGGTCATTCAGAAGCCGAAAGGAAGCCAGAGGATCAGCGGCTGACATTTCCATTGCGGCCGGCTCGCCGATCAAAGAGGCAAGAGTTTTTATATAGGAGAACGGCGCGAGTACATGCGCCTCAAACAGGTTTCCGCCGACGGCGACTTTACCTTCCAAATGGAAAATTGAAGAACTTCCCAATTTCGGCGCGGGAACGCTCTTGCTCGCGGCGGCGACGGAGTCCGCCAGACCGTATCGGGCAAACTCGGCGGGGAAAGCGGCGACGGCCGAGACGGCCAAAGAAGCCGTGATCGCCGCAAAACGTTCCGAATCAACGGTCTGGGGCGGCCGAAACGCCCAATACCCGCCGAACGAAGCCGCGCCGGCCTTAACGGCGAATTGGCGCCAGGAATAGAGGTCCGCGTGTTGTTCCAAGTCGGATTCCGCGATTCCGTCCGAGATCCGGTACGGAAAGAAACGGATCGGCGTTTCACCGGCCAAAAAAGCGAGAGGAAAAAAGAAAGCCGCTCCGCGAGCGGCGGCTGTCCCGGAAAAAAACGAAGACGACACCTGGGCATCTCCAATTTTTCCACCTTAGAGCAAAGCCCCTTCAAGCGCAAGACGAACAACTTGCGCTCATCTTCATCTTTCTGTCTTTCAGCCTATAGCTGAAGTTCCGCGCTCGCCGGTTCTGATACGCACGCATTCCTTCAGGTCGTACACGAAAATCTTTCCGTCGCCGACTTCCTTGGTCCCCGCGCCCGCGAGGATAGCCTGGATCGTAGGTTCAACGTAATCTTCATTAACGGCGATTTCCAGCCGAATTTTACGGATGAGGTTTCCCGTCTCCTTATGACCGCGGTAGATTTCGGCCACGCCGCCCTGACGGCCATGGCCAAGAACTTCGGAAACGGTAATCAAATTGACGTCGGCGGAGTAAAGAGCCTCTTTCACTTCCTCCAAACGGAAGGGCTGTATGATGGCAACTATCATTTTCATGTCTGGCTCCTTATTCGATGACCGTGTAGGCGCGTTCGTTGTGCTGCGTTATGTCCAAGCCGATGGCTTCAGTCTTAAAATCCACCCGCACGCCCATTATCGTATCGATGATCTTAAGCAAGAGAAGAGAACCTAAAAAAGCGAGCGCGATCGACACGATAACGGAAATGGCCTGGATGCCCAACTGTTTCGGGTTACCGTAGGCGCTGCCCGCGTAGGAACCGCCGAAGGCCTTCCAAACGGCGGGATCCGCGAATACGCCCGTCAACATACCGCCGACCAGCCCCCCTATACCGTGGCAGCCGAACGCGTCCAGGGAATCATCGTAACCGAACTTTACTTTCACGAAAGCGACCATGAAGTAACAAATCGAGCTCGCGATGGCGCCGATCGCGATGGCGCCGGAGACATTGACGAACCCGGCGGCGGGGGTAATGGCGACAAGACCGACTACGGCGCCGGTAGCGACCCCGAGCACGGTCGGTTTACCGTTCACAAAGGAATCGATCACGGCCCATACCAGAGCGGCCGTGGCGGCGGCTGTATTGGTGGTCATCACGGCGCTCGCGGCCAAGCCGTCCGCGGCGAGGGACGATCCGCCGTTGAAACCGAACCAGCCGAACCAAAGCATGGCCGCTCCGATTACGGCGAAGGGAAGGTTGTGCGGGGGAAAAGACTTCAGGAACGACCGCTTGCCCAAATAGAGGGCGGTAGCGAGCGCGGCAAAGCCTGCATTAACGTGCACTACCGTTCCGCCGGCGAAGTCCAGCGCGCCGAGCTTGTAGAGCCACCCGTTGGCGGACCAGACCATGTGAGCCAGGGGGATATAAATCAACAAGAGCCACGCGACCGTAAAAACCAAAAAGGAAGAAAACTTCATACGTTCGGCAAAGGCCCCGATGATGAGCGCTGGGGTGATGACCGCGAACATGCACTGGAACATCGCATAGAGAATGTGCGGAATGCGCCCGACCGAGTCGGAAATATAATACGGACTTAAATCGGCGGGCCCGATACCGTTAAAAAAAGCCCACTTGAAGTCGCCGAGAACCCCGGGGATAAGCTCGGTGTCGCTGAATGCCAAGCTGTAGCCGATCGTCACCCAAAGGAACGAGACAAGAGCTATCGTGATGAAGGATTGCATCATTATGGAAAGGACGTTCTTCTTGCGAACCAGCCCGCCGTAAAACAAGCCGAGGGCGGGCATAGTCATAAACAGGACTAGAGCGGTCGCGATCAGCACCCATGCCGTATTGCCGCCGCTCAAAACCGCCGCAGGCGCCGGAACTACCGACTGCGCGGCAAGCGGGAAGCCGATAAACGCCGAAAAGGCGATTACCGATAACGCGATCTTTCTCATGATGAGCTCCTTCCGTGAAGACATGGGCTTTTTTACACGCCGTGCATTTATTGCAATTTTCGTGCCATCTTGGAATTCAGCTTCAAATATGTCGGGTTAGCGGTTTTATAAAAACTTTTATTACTTTTATGTAATTATATTTAGCTATTATTCTCAAATATTTTTGATTATTTATCACTTTCTAATCTCTGTTATGGAGCATCTTATTGATTTTCCTATTTCCTACATTTTTGTATTAGAAAACAACTAAAATGTAACAAATTTGCCTGAATTTGATACATTATCGGGCTAAAGAAAAGAACTCAGGCTTATGGCGATGGGCCCTTACAATCGCGGCGGGGGCTTGCGCTCATACTTCCGCGAATCCATATTGGAAGACTTAAGTTGGAGAAAAACTTTGGATAATATAAAACATCTTGGAGAAGAGAGAATTGGAAAGCTCATCATCCGATACTCGACCCCGGCCATTGCGGGCTTGGTTGTGTACGGACTGAACCGGATCGTTGGGAATGTGTTCATCGGTCGATTCCTAGGGGTCGAGGCCTTGGCCGGTTACTCGGTGGCGAACTCCCCTACGATGATCGTACTTTCCTTCGTGATTATGATGGGCACCGGAAGCAGCGCGCTTATCTCGATACGATTGGGCCAAGAAAAAAGAACGGAGGCGACCGCGACGCTCGGCAGCGCGCTGACTCTGTCGGCCGTGTTCACCCTTCCACTGATGTTCCTCTGCGTCTTTGCCGCTGATCCGGTGTTGCGTTTATTCGGCGCCTCCGGAGAGTCCCTGCGCTACGGGTCAACCTACCTGCGAATTTACGCGATAGGCATCGTGTTCCAGTTTTGGAACACGATATTCAACAGCGCGATACGCGCCGAAGGGCTGCCTTTCAAGGCGCTGGTCACGAATATCATCAGTTTCTTCGCCGGCTTGGCGCTCACCCCGTTCTTTCTTTTCGTTATCCCGCTCGGCATCGCCGGTGTCGCCGTCGCGCTTGTCCTTTCCCAGTTTTTAGTCATGCTTTGGTTGGGCGCTCATTTTCTCGGCCGATCAACCGCGTTCCCGCTGACTCGCTCGGCCTTCCGTCCGAAAGCGGAAGCCGTAAAGCAGATGCTCGCCATCGGTATCGCGCCCTTTTCAATACAGTTCCTCGGCGCCTGTCTTTCGCTGGTCCTCAACAATATCGTGGTTCAATGGGCCGGAGATACGGGTTTGGCGATCATGGGTGTGGTATTCAGCCTCTATTTCCTTTTGATCATGCCGGCCCAAGGCACCAGCGTAGGGATTCAGCCGATCATCGGGTACAACTACGGAGCGGGTAAGCACGATCGGGTGAAACGAACCGTGGACTTATCGCTCGCCGTTTTGATCGTTGTATTCACGGCCGAGTTTTTCGCGGTTTTCTTCTTCCGCCGCGATCTGGCCGCCCTCTTTTTAACCGGGCAGGAACGGATTTTGGACCTGTGCGGCCGAGCTCTATTCCTCGCGGTCCTCGCCTTCCCGGTAATCGGCATTCAGACGATAGCCTCCAGCTACTTCCAATCGACCGGGAAAGCGCGGCTTGCCATCGCCGTCAACCTCTTCCGTTCCCTCTTCATTTTAATACCGTATTTCGTTCTGCCGCTTTTTTGGGGCTTCGACGGCATTTTCCTTTCCTTCCCGCTGGCCGATACCGTTACCGCCGCCCTGTGCGCCTATCTTTTATATCGGGATCGGATCAAGGCCGTTCCTTCCGTCGCCGAAATTTGAAGGACCAACAATTGAAACTACGGATATATGGAGACAAAAAGATGAGACTTAAGAATAAGGTATGCATCGTCACCGGAGCGGCGACGGGAATCGGGGAAGCCATCGCGAAGCGCTTCGCGGATGAAGGGGCTATCGTCTACATCGCGGACCTGAACCTGGCGCAGGCGACAGCGACCGCCGCCCGCATCGGCGGAAACGGCAACCGAGCGGCGGCGCTCGAACTCGACGTCACGAAGGAACCGAGCTGGGTGGCGGCGTTGGAAGCCGTGATGAAAAAAGAAGGCCGGATCGATATCCTAGTGAACAACGCGGGCATCCTCAAGCGCATCGCGCTTACCGAAATGCCGGTGGAGGATTTCGACGCGGTCATGGCGGTTAATGTCCGAGGGCCTTTCCTGGGCATCAAGCACGTCATCCCGATCATGCAGAAAGGCGGCGGCGGGAACATCGTGAATATGTCGTCCATCTGCGGGCTGATCGGGCACAAGTATTCCAACGACACCTACATCACGTCAAAAGGCGCGGTCACGCTGCTGACGAAAGCCGTCGCCGTCAAATACGCCAAAGACAATATCCGCTGCAACTCCATCCACCCGAGCACGGTCAACACGCCGCTGGTGCAGGAACTGTTCAAGGACCCGGTGAAAAAGCAGGAGCGCATCGGGGAAATCCCGATGGGTAGGCTCGCCGCGGCTGAAGACGTGGCGAACGCCGCCCTGTTCCTCGCCTCCGACGAAGCGTCCTTCATCACCGGCGTCGGTCTGCCCGTCGACGGCGGACTGACCGCATCGTAAAAAACCGAACGGCAATGCGCGCGCGTTTTTTTCATCGCGCGTGCATTACTCTGTTAACTATGTTAAACTATCCACAAAATGCAGAAGGAGAACGCGATGAAACTCATGCGTGCGGCCTGCTTTCTTGTGTTGCTCGTGGTTCCGTCCGTCTTATCATTTTCGCAAAACACCGTTTCCGCGCAATCGCAATTCACCTACAACTTCATGCTGTCCCCGGACACCGCCGGGACCCTGAACGGCAGGTTTGATCTGGGCTATGCGTGGACGCCCTGGCTTTCCTCGGGCGCCTCCGCGTATACGGATAACTATTCGCAGACAATCGACACCGCCTCCGACGTCTCTACCCTCACTTCGACCGGGCGGACGGTCAGTGTTACGCCGCTGAGAATAAACCAAAACCTGCTGTGGCGGCTCCTGGGAACGGAACTTTCGTTCCTTGAGTTTTCCGCTGGCGTCGTCGGCGTTCTGGATTGGACGACGCAGAAGCAATACGGCTACGATCCTTCGCAGGCAAGTCCCCTTTTTTACCTCGATTCAACCGACAAAACATCGCTTCGGCCGATACAGAGCTATACGCTGGGCTTACAGTTCGGCCCCATCGATTTAAGCGGCAAGTTCGAATCGACCATCATTTGGGCTAACGAAACCGTCAAAAGCTCCCGTTTCAGCTCGGACATGGCCAGCCCTCCCGCGGCGACCACCATCACCTATTACGGCGGCGATACCTTGATTGGAGGAAGTTTGGTCCTTGACTTGGGAATCATCAAACCGATAGGAAATTTCCAATACTTCCTGCACGTCATGACCGACGGCACCGCGAAAAACACCTTCAAAAGCGAGACCTACACCTACGGAGGCTCCATCGTACTTTCCTTCATCAAGGTTTCAGGGGGCTCTCCGGTTATCGGC
>JBAYHM010000107.1:0-13529 GCA_041666155.1 Treponemataceae bacterium | reverse complement strand
GGACTCCCGGCGGGACGAATACTTTTCCGGTGGATAGGTCGGTCAGGGCCGTGTGAGGGACGGCGAAGGTTCCGTCTTTCCGACGTTCGCGATCGCGGCCGTTTTGCCCGTCGCTCCGCGCGTACACGCCGCTGCCGGCTCTTGCTTCGACCCAACCCTCTTTTTCAAGGATGCGGTAAGCGGAAACCGCGGTTGCCGGGTTCACGCCGACTCCGTCGGCAAGATGTCTGATGGAGGGAAGCCGTTCCCCGTCGGGATATTCTCCGGACCTGATTGAGCGGCGCAACGCGTCCGCTAGTTGGAGATAGAGCGGTGTTTCGGAATCGATTGATAATTGTATCGCATTTGTACGCATAAATCCAACTGTATCGCAACTGTATTGACTATCTGTATCGCAAACCGTATTGTGTAACTATACCTCGTCGGAACGCCGTCGTAAAGGAGTCGTAATATGGAAGATCGATTCACGCTCAATAGGGATCTCGCCCGGATGCTTAAGGGCGGCGTCATCATGGATGTCGTGGACGCCGAACAGGCGCGTATCGCGGAAGCGGCGGGCGCTGTGGCCGTCATGGCCCTGGAACGCGTGCCCTCGGATATCCGCAAACAAGGCGGCGTCGCGCGCATGAGCGACCCGAAAATGATCAAGGAAATCAAAGCCGCCGTTTCCATCCCCGTTATGGCCAAAGCCCGGATCGGCCATATCGTGGAAGCCAGGATCCTCGAAGCCATCGGCATCGATTATATCGATGAGAGTGAGGTTCTGACCCCCGCCGACGAAGCCTTCCATATCGACAAGCGCGCGTTCCGCATTCCTTTCGTGTGCGGCGCCCGCGACCTGGGCGAAGCCCTCCGCCGTATCGGCGAAGGCGCGGCGATGATGCGCACCAAGGGCGAGGCCGGCACCGGCAACATCGTTGAAGCTGTCCGCCACCTGCGCACCATAAACGACGCTATTCGCCGGATCGCGGCTCTACCCCGTGAAGAGCTTATGACCGAGGCCAAGAACCTCGGCGCTCCCTACGATCTCGTTCTCTTCGTCGCCCAGAACGGGAAACTGCCGGTCGTCAACTTTTCCGCCGGCGGCGTCGCAACTCCGGCCGACGCGGCGCTCATGATGGTGCTCGGCGCCGAAGGCGTATTCGTCGGGTCCGGCATCTTCAAGTCGAGCGATCCCGCCCGCAGAGCCGCCGCGATCGTGAAGGCCGTCACCTATTGGGAAGACGCCGACGTGATCGCTCAAGTTTCCGAAGGTTTGGGTGAAGCGATGAGCGGCATCGATCTCCGAGAACTGGCCCCCGAAGAACGCATGGCGACGCGCGGCTGGTGAGGGCTTAGCGTGATGGATAGGCGTCTGACGATCGGGGTCCTTTCGCTCCAGGGCGGCGTGGTCGAACATATCACCGCGCTGCGGCGTTTGGACGCGGCGGAACGGGAAACGGGCGGTCTCGGCATCGAAGCGCGGAGCGTAAAAACGCGTGCCGACCTTGTCGGTTTGGACGGCATCATTCTTCCCGGCGGCGAAAGCAGCGCGGTAGGAAAAATGTTGGGCGATCACGGTATGCTGGTTCCGCTCCGCGATGCGATAACCGCGGGTCTTCCCGCGTGGGGAACCTGTATGGGCGCCATCCTTCTTGCGAAGGAACTGGAAAACGACGATAGACGACATTTGGGTCTGATGGATATCAATGTGCGGCGGAACGCCTACGGCGGACAGCTAGACAGTTTTATTGAGCGCGCGGAGATTCCCGCCATATCCGGCGGTTTCGGGCATGGTCTTGCGTCAGGGACCGCTTCCGGTACACCCTTTCCGATGATGTTCATACGGGCTCCGATCATCGCGGAAGTCGGCGCGGGCGTGACGGTTCTTGCGCGGGTCCGAGGAGAAATCGTCGCGTGCAGACAAAACCATCTTCTGGCCACGACCTTTCATCCCGAATTGACCGAAGACCTTCGGTTCCACGCGTATTTCGCGGGGATGATACGGGAAAGAGTTGAAACGCCTGAGACCCCGCGCAAAGTCTAGTATTCTTGACGCAGTCGGGCTACATTTATCAAAACGATTCCGGCACTATCAACATCCTGTTGGCGGCGGGAGTGAAAAACAATGGAAAATGTGTTGAACGATCCGGCAATACCCTGGAAAGGGATTTCGGAACTCATCGAACAGGCCGGTTCGAGCCGGAATAAACGCGATTTTTTGAAACGGCTGCTTGAAGGACTTGAAACGCTGATTCCCTGCGATACCGGCAGCGGGTTGCTTCGCTCTGACGGACAATACATAGCCTGTTGTGGTTTTGATCTGAAAACAGTTCAGGACTACAACACGTATTATGTGAATAAATGGGATTTTCTTCCGCTCCCGCTCAACCAAGCCATCATCGGCGGATCGCGTTATGACTTACTGCCGGTCAATTGGACCTTATACCCCAATACCGAATTCGTCGCCGACTTCTGCCGCCCGCTGCATATCGATTCTTCTCTGACCTTTTTCCAACCTGGAAGTGCAATATCCATCACCCTGCACAGAAAAGAAAAGACAATACTTTTCAACGATACCGAAAAAACCACCTTGCGGATTCTTAACGCCCATATGAATAATTATCTCAGACTCTATGAAAAACTGGACGATGCAGCGCCGCAAATACCAGCGCCGAGCGAAATCAGGAGCCGTTTCCCGAAATTGAGCGCGCGCGAAAACGAGGTGGTTCACCAATCCTGTATCGGCTTCAGCGCCGCGCTCATCGCCAAGCGCTCGGGCGTCAGCCGCCGTACGGTGGAATCCCAACTGCTCAGCGCCTACCAAAAACTCGACGTGGACACGAAAAAGGAAATGATTGGAAAGGTTGTCGATTTTTCTTCAGGAAAATCGGAAAACGGAGCATCGGCCGACTCGGAAATATACATACTCTAGAATCAGCTCCGATATTGAACCCCGCGTCATAACGCATCCGTAATTTCTTACGGATGACAACGATCAGGCCCGCTTTTACTCTTTTAACTTAGGGATTTCTCTCACGGCCGCACGATGACGGCAGAATGAAAATCTTGAGGAGTGAAAAATGCGGCGGATGATTCGCGGACTTGTTATCGTACTTATCGGGCTTGTTATGCTTGCTTGTCCCAGCCCACTTGAGAATACATCCAAGAGCACAAACGCCGATTTAAGCGGTATCACGTTGAGCATCGGAACATTGAGTCCGGCCTTCGCGGCGGCGACTACCGCGTACACGGTGAGCGTTGCGAATACGGTGACCTCGATAACGATAACAGGCACTAAAGCCGATACGAGCGCCTCGGTGTCCGCTCCCGTTACGCTCAACGCTTTGGCTGAGGGTGTCGCGCAAACCGCGACGATTACGGTAACGGCGGAAAGCGGAACGACAAAGGTGTATACGGTGGCGGTGACGCGGGCGGCATCCGGCGCGCTGAATTCTGCTATGGCGATCACAGCGTTCAATTTTACAAGCCCTGCGGCAACTGGAATCATTACAGAAGAAACACATTCGATCGCTATCACCGTTCCGAATGGAACGGTAGTAACGGCATTGGTTCCATCAATAACGCATACAGGATCGACAATCAGCCCCTCATCCGGCGTTGCGAGGGACTTCACTAGTGCTCAAACATACACGGTAACAGCAGCAGATAGTTCGACACAGGCCTACACCGTGACAGTGACTGTCGCATCGAGTAGCGCCAAAGCGATTACCGCGTTCAATTTCACCAGCCCTGCAGCAACTGGAATCATTACAGAAGCAACACATTCGATCGCTATCACCGTTCCGAACGGAACAATAGTAACGGCGCTGGTTCCGTCAATAACGCATACAGGATCGACTATCAGCCCCTCATCCGGTGTTGCGAGGGACTTCACCAGCGCTCAAACATACACGGTAACGGCAGCAGATAGTTCGACACAGGCGTATACGGTAACGGTTAACAAACTTGCCGCTGTAACAACAACTGAAATTGCCTACAATCTTACTTTCACGGTAGATATTGCCGGTACATCCGCTAAAGGCGGAGGAGAAGTAACAAATCAGGGATCATCAGCAGTAACCGAACGGGGGGTATGCTGGGGTACCTCAGCTAATCCTACAATAAGCGGCTCACATGCAGCGGACGGTTCTGGAACAGGAATATTTAGCAATGCTTCAATGACCGGGCTTACTGTATGTACAACATATCATGTAAGAGCATATGTCACTAATAGTCAGGGAACAGTATACGGGAATGAAATTGCATTTTACTCAGGATATGCTTTTGGGTTTGATAAGTCGGATGGCTATGTATTCTATAACAACGGCAGCGCAGGCGGACTGGTAGCGGCGAAAACTGATCAGAGTACATCTCAGGTTTGGATAGCGGGTGGTTCGACACAAACTACATTAAACGGGAATACTCATACGGGAATCTGGGAAGGAGATAATAATACATGGTATATTTGGAATCAAACAGATCATACAGGAAGCGCCGCAGCGGTTTGTAATGCCTATTCTGTGGGTGGTAGCGGCTGGTTTTTGCCATCTCGAGATGAGTTGAACTTAATGTTTTTAAAACTTAAGGTTAACGGCATTGGCGGTTTCGCTGATAACTACTATTGGAGTTCGTCTGAGTACAATTATGGCGGCGCGTGGACTCAGTATTTCTACGATGGCTACCAGACACACCCGGTTAAGGACAGCACACTCTATGTCCGTGCTATCCGTGCTTTTTGACCATTTTGTGATGTAACAATTGAACTGAGCGTGCAAGGGGGCATTTTGCCCCCTTTTTCGTTTTATATTATTGGCCGAATGGTTTTTGTCCGTCGAAAATAAATCCTGATACTTCACGTTTCTGGCATTTCTCACACTATCAAATTCTTAACAAATGATAACTTCCGTCATATTACCTGACGGAAGTCATCATTATGGATAGTTACGTTTCTGTCTCCTATCGCCACGAAGCCGTCGCGGCACGGAAGGACTGGGAGATGGAACCGGCGATAGGTTGAGTTCCCTACGCCGATCTTCTCCGCGAAAAATTGAGCGCCGCGAAAGCGGCCGTGCAGGCCAGACATAAGCCGAAGTCCACCAGGAAGCCAACCCGCATCGTCGACGCCTGTATCACGACGCCGATGATGAAGGGACCCGCCGACTGACCGATATCCATGATGGAACTCAGGGCCCCCAAGGATGCGCCGAGATTTTCCTCCGAAGCTACATCGGCTACGTAGGTGCTCGTCGCGACCGTGGAGAACGAGAGTCCAAGGCCGAACACGATTCCTACCGCTGTAGCCGTCGCTATCCCCGCGACGACGGGGATGAGCGCGAACGACCCGCCCAGGATAAGAATGCCGGCGAGGATTTGGAAGCGGCGATCGATACGGTCGGACAGCCGGCCGAAAAGCGGTTTGGTGAGAGCTATCGCCAGGATTTGAATCGAAAAGATGAGTCCGATTTGGTAAGGCGGCAAGCCTTGGCTCTGCAGATACAGAGGCAGATACGTCTCAAAGGCTCCGTAGGTGAAAAAAATCACCATTTCGATCAGAGCCGTGCCGAGGAGCCTGCGGTTTGTCACGAAAGCCGAGAGGCTTTTGCCGAAATCCGCGAGTGTCACTTTCTTGACTCCCGAATCAGCAGCGCCCAATTTGGGCTCGCCCGATCCGGGTGACGAATCGTCGGGCATCCTGAACGAAAGGATGTATACCGGAATAGCGAGAATGAACGCCGCGATGTAGACCAGTCGATAATTCCACGTAGTTGAAAAAGACGCGAAGAAGGATATGATCGCCCCTCCCAGAATCGGCGCGAGGGTGCGGCCGACAAGAGTCGCGGAGGAATAAATGCCGATTTTTTCGCCCTTCGTTTCTTTATACGCGCTCAAGATAAGCGCCGCCGAGACGGGACCCAGGATAGCCGTGGCAATGCCGTGAAAGAAGCGGACGGGGATAAGCCACCAGGGGTTTTGAACGAAAATATAAAAAAGCGGGCTGACGAGGAAAACGAACGCGGAAATGAGCAGCAGCTTTTTCTTCCCGAGCCGATCCGCGAGCAGACCCACCGGAAAACTGAACACAATTCCCGCCAACGGCGATATCGCGGAGATCAGCCCGATGACGTCCGTTCCCGCTTCCATGGATTTGAGAAAAAGCGGAAGAACGGGGTTCTTCGATATCGTCGTAGAAAAAATGCCGAAAAAACCGATCATTGAAAGAAGGGAAATAACAGTCGCTTGCGTTTTCTCTTTCATGTAATCAGCTCCTTAGGTCCCTTCAACGGCGGATGAATATGCGCTTGTTGATATTGATGGCGATTCCCGGCCCCGAATCGGCCAATGGCGGCAGAAATGAAAATGATATGATTCCTTCCGATGCCAAAGCGATGGTTCCCCGCGTGAGCCGCTCCGATTCGCGCCGTATTCTTTCGGCGTCGGTTTTGCTTGGAAAAACGTATTGGATACAAGAGAAAGCTCCGTCATCGGTAATTGAGATGAACGGATCCCCGCAGCCGTAGAGATTCGATGCCAGGAGTTCCGTGATGCAGAGGGCTGTCATCACGGAAGCCTGGGGCGGTAGGAAGCGCGATTTACCGTCGAATATCGGAGAGCGGTTCAAAGTAGGATTCGGATCCGAATTTTGAAGGGCACCCGGGTGTTCCGTCGCCGAATCAACGACGGCTCTTACGATATCGAGCAGTTCCGCTCCTTCGGCGTTCTGATCGGACAGGACCACGTCGTTCACGGCGGATAAAGCCCTGATCCTTCTCCTGATTTTAGAATCCGACCCTGCGGCTTCCTTTGGTTCTAGGTCCATGAGGCTAAGGATAAGCTGCATATTGTTGTTGACGCGGTGATGGAGTTCCTTTAGCAAGCGTTCCTTGACTTCTAGGGCGTCCGTGAGTTTGTCCCGCATCTTTCTTGATTCCGCAAGTTGGGCCGCCAAGTCGTCTGAAAGGGTTATGCGTTCCGATATCGATCGTTCCAGACCGCCTTGTATCCGGTGAATGACGAGGGAGATAGTCACGCAGACGACCAGGAGATTGGTTCCGACAATAGATAGTATCGCGGGAGTCATTCCGCGGCCATCAAGTCCGAATCCCAGTGAGATTCCGTAAGCCGCAAGCGCGATGGCTGAAAAAAAGAAGGCTGCCACGGTTATGCTGGATCGTCCGAAAAGAGAGGACAGTACGATTCCCGCGACTAACCAGATGTATCCCGCTCCGTACACACCCGTTGAGAAGAGAACGGAAATACCAATTATCAAGCAGACCAAGACGACGGTCCAGAGCTTTGCGATATAGCGGAAACCCGGGATGAAAGCGACGGCGAGGATGGCGCCGTACCCAATCGTGTCGATGACGACAAGTAGATACAAACCCGTCACGAACGAATAATAGACGCTCGGAATGAAGGCTATAATGCCCCCCACCGCCATGCTGGTCATGAGACCGGAAAGAATCTTGTTTTTTTCGTCTTCGTGGGAAAGCACCTTTTAATCTTAATCGATTCAGGAGCCGATACAAATAAATTCGACGACAAGGCTCGTTCGGCGTTCTATTTCAAGCGACAACCGTCCCGAACGGCGGCGCCCGCTCCAAAACCGCGGCTATGACACGATGATCATTCTCTAGGAGTCCGGGGTCGCTTTTCAAAATGGCAAAGGCGTCCACACGGGCCTGGGCGAGTATCGCCGAATCGCGTACCGGGTCCGCGATGCCTAGGGCGAGGTAGCCCGATTGTTCGATGCCGGCGATTTGTCCCGGACCGCGAAGTTTCAAGTCTTCTTCCGCGATGACGAAGCCGTCGGAGTTTTCAAGCATGACTTTAAGGCGGGCTTTTCCGTCTTCGGTCAATTCTTTTGAATAAACGAGGAAACAGTAGCTCTGTCCCTCTCCGCGGCCAACCCGTCCGCGGAGCTGATGCAAGGCTGATAGTCCGAAACGCTCGGCATGTTCTATGACCATGCAGGAGGCGTTCGGTACGTCGACGCCGACTTCCACGACGCTGGTCGCGACGAGCACGTCGATTTCCGCCTTTCTGAACGCTTCCATCGTTTCGCGCTTTTCGTCTTCTTTCCGTTTTGAGTGAACAAGCGCGACTTTTCGTTCCGGGAAGATTTTGTTCCGGAGGCGGGTTTCCCAGGTTTCCGCGTCTTTAAGGTCGCTCGCGCTGCTTGAATCGATGAGCGGGTACACAAAATACGCCTGCCGGCCCGCCGAAAGTTCTTTTCGCACGAATTCGTAGACTTTTTGCTCATTGCCCTGCTGCGCAAGGTGCGTCTTGATCGGTTTGCGCCCCGGCGGGAGTTCCTTGATCACGGACACGTCCAAATCGCCGAATACGGTCAACGCGAGCGTGCGCGGAATCGGCGTGGCGCTCATCATCAGGAGGTCGGGGATGTCACCCTTCGCCATGATGGCCGCGCGCTGAACCACGCCGAAACGGTGCTGTTCATCCACTACCACCAGCCGTAGCGCGTGATATGTAACATCTTTTGAGAAGAGCGCGTGGGTTCCTACGACGATATCGATCCGTCCTTCCGCAAGCGCGCCAAGGAGTTGCGCGCGCCCTGCCGCCTTTACGTTTCCCGTCAGAAACGCGAGGTTTACCCCCAGCGGTTCGAGGAGGCGGGCCGCGTTTTCAGCGTGCTGGCGCGCAAGAAGTTCCGTCGGCGCCAGTATCGCCGCTTGCCCGCCCAAGTCGACGGCACGTAACGCGGCGAAAAATGCTACCAAGGTTTTTCCCGAACCGACATCGCCTTGCAGCAGTCGCGCCATCGGATACTCGCTCGACATGTCCCGATCGATTTCAGCGATCGCGGAGGTCTGAGCGTCGGTGAGCTTGAAGGGTAGGCGCTCAATTAAACGGCTCTGCAGTGGGGACAGACCTTCGGAGATAGGCCCGTCAGGGGCTTGCGTTCTTTTCTTCGTCCGTCTTTCCAGCGCGCGTTTTCCGACGAGCGTTTCCAGGTAGAACAATTCCTCGTAGATCAAAGTCCGTTTCGCGGTCTCAAGTTCTTCCAAAGAGGCGGGGAAATGAATCGCTGATATCGCTTTCGCTTTGGTCGGAAAACCTTCGCGCTCTCTGAGCAAACGGGGAAGTTCATCTTCCACCCTGAGCGCGTAATCAGCGATAGCGCGCTTAACTAGGCGCCGGAGCGTCCCCTGCGTAAGTCCGGCGCTCAAAGAATAGATCGGGAGAATGACGCCGAACGCGGTCGGCGGCGCGTCGGTTTCCGTGGCCTCTCGTATCGGTTCAAGTTCGAACGCGGTCGACTGTATTTCACCGTACTTAAAAAAGAAACGTCCCCACAATCTGAAACGGCCGCCGACGGGTGCCTGGTTTTCCAGGAAGGGCCGGTTGAAGCAAATAAGCACCGCGCGGCTTGTATCGTCTTCAATGTGGATTTTCAGCGTTTTCATCCGGCCGAAGCCGAACCAGTCGTGCGCAAGAACCGTGACGATAGTATTGACTTCGCCGCCGCGCGCAAAATCACGCAGGGGGGTTTCGACCGACCGATCTTCCCAGTCGCGCGGGTAGCGCGAAAGCAATTGCCCGACGTTCGTGACGCCGAGATTCGCGAGCGTTCGCGCGACGGAAGGTCCCGCGCCTTTTATATGGGTGACCGGCGCGTCGAGTTCCCTTAGGAACATTTAAAAAGGGAGTTGGACGAGCAGACCGGAAACGACGTGGACTAGGAGGCCCCCGGCGATATTCGCGCCGATCAGAATGATGATCGATGTTCCGATGCCCCGCTGATAACTGACCAAGCGGTCCCGGTACACTAGACGATTGATCCGGTACAGAATCGGCCGTGAAATCGCGTCCACCGCTTGCCAAAGAGGCAGGTACGAATTTTTTTTGTAAGTCAAAGAAACGAAACGGAGTATGAAAACGGCGATAAAAAAGAAGAGGAGAAACGAAACCGCCGACCAGGCGCCTGAAAACACGAGCGAAAGGAAAATGCCGACCGTGATTTTCCCGTAGAAGCCTATCGTGACGAACACGTTGTTCGTCAACGCGAGCGCGGTCAGAGCCGCGACGGGTGAAAAATCAAACGACTCGGTCCGTAACACCGGAAAACGCCGGAACCAGTTAAGGAAAGGGTCCGTCGCTTTGATCAAGATCTCGTAAGGACGTCCAAACGAAGCTCCGTCGAACCAGGTGAGCATGATGCGTACGAAACACGCGAGCATGTAGATCGATGTGAATGCGCCGAGAATACGGAAGATTGTAGCCATACTGGTTACCTCCGGGTCGCGAGATAATCGGGCCGGAACGCCGCGCCCAAATAAAAGATACTCTATTAGCCCATAATAATCGAGCTTCTTTCACAGAACCTCGATGGTTCGATTCCGCCCTCTAGTCGTAATGACTCCTAGTAATGTTATAGTGCCGTCAAGATTGAAGAAAGTATGAGGCCAAGATGCTGAAGATTCTCCATTTAGACCGGAGTGCGCTGTTTCGCAAGGTCATACGCGAACTGGTCGCCCGGTGCGGCCATGCGGCCGAAAGCGTTTCTACTAGAGCCGAGGCTTCCGCCGCCCTCGCCGCGGGCGATATCGACCTTATCGTTACCGGGCTTGAATTGGATGACGGTTCGGGCGAAGATTTTATCCGGGACCTCAATGCGTCCCCCCTGAAGGATACGCCGGTCATCGTCGTCACTTCAACCGATTCAATAGAGATGCGCGAACGCTTATTCGCCCTTGGCGTTGTCGATTATATGCTCAAGGGCGAACTCAACGAGGATTCTCTCAGGCGATATTTTGACGCTTTGGCCGCCGAAGACGAGTTGTCCCGGTTTATGCGTTCCCTGCGCGTCGCCGTTATCGATGATTCCGCTGTGATTCTAAAAATCGTTGCAGGAATTTTGTCCCTACACGGTTTTTCATCGGTGAAATTCTTTGCCGATCCCGCCGTTCTTTTTGAGGCGGAAGAAGCCTTCGATTTGTATATTTGCGATATCGTGCTGCCGGGAATGTCCGGCGAACAAGTGGTGACCCGCATTCGCCGTTCCGGCAGCGACGCGATCATCCTTTGCATCTCCCGCTTCACCAGCGAGAAGCCCCTTTCCAATATCCTCTTGGCGGGGGCGAATGACTATATTTCCAAACCCTTTGACGCGGCGGGGCTGATCTCTCGGCTCAAGATCAACGTTCGGTCCTATCAATTAAAGAAGCGATTGGAACATCTGGCCGTTACGGACGGTTTGACCGGGCTGTACAACCATCGGTATTCGTACGAACGGGTTGAAGAAGAAATGAGCAAGGCCCGCCGTTATGACCGTCCGCTTTCGGCCATCATGATCGATATCGATGATTTTAAGAAAATCAACGATACGCGAGGGCACCGCATCGGTGACGAGGTGCTCAAAGGCGTCGCTGAAGCGATAAAATCAGCTCTCCGTTCAGTGGACATTGTCGGCCGTTACGGCGGCGAGGAATTCATCGCGATTCTCCCTGAAACGCCGCACCCCGCGTCCTGCGTCGCCGCGGAGAAAATACGCAGCGCAATTGCCGAAGCCTTTTTCGCCGACGGCACTGTCCGCGCCACCGTCTCGTTGGGTGTAGCGGAGCTTGAACCGGATGAGACTCTCGCTTCCTTCATTGGGAGGTCGGACGCGTTGCTCTATCAAGCGAAAAAAGCGGGTAAAAACCGGGTGGAGAGCTAAAGTTCCGATTTTAAAGGATGTCTACAAATCTGTTTTCAAAACTTTCAAGTTTTGAAAACGCACCCCTGCGCGATGCAGTATTTCTTCCTGAAATACTGCAAGATGCTTTTCCGAAACTAACCGAGTTTCGGAAAAGCATCACTTGACGAACGGCCGGATCGGGCTGAAACTGGGAATACAGCCTGAATTCCGGAGGATATTTTGAGAATTCGCTTGTTCACGGTCCCCATTGTATTCGCGGCCGCAGCGTTTGTGTTTGCTTCTTGTGCGGGAGCTCCTCCCGCGGCACCTCCTCCCGTTGTTTCACCTCCTGTCGTTTCATCCTCTGCGCCGGAAGCTCAAATGGCCAAAGTTAAAGAAAGGCGCGCATTCGTAAAAGAGAACGGACTTGACGCGTACGCGCCCGAATCGTTCAAGCAAGCCGAAGCGCGTTTCGCGTCGGCGGAAAAAACGTACGGTTCCGATAACGAGGCCTCCAAAAAAGACCTTGAGGCCGCGTTGCCCCTCTACGAAAAGACCGTTGCCGACGGTTTTGCGGCAAAAATCGCCGAAAAACGCGCCACCGCTCAAGCGGAGCGCGAAAAAGCGGACGCCGAAAAGGCAAGAGTCGCCGCCAAAACCGCGTACGCCGCAGGCGATGCCGCTTTCACTAAAGCTGGTTCGGACGCGGAGGCGAAAAAGTATGTTGAAGCGGTTTCCGGCTATGAAGAATCGACAAAACGCTTCAGGGAGGCCGCCGCGACCGCCGCTGAAAGGCGCGCGCGAGCGCGGACCGCATTGGACAGCGCGGGAACGACGATAAAAACCACCGAAGATCGTCTGAAAGCGATCGATGAAGAAATGAAGACGGAAGAAGGGGGCGAAAAATGAGACCCCTCGTAAAAGCTTTCGCGCCGGTATTGGCGCTGATTTTTGCCCTTATTCCCGCGGCGGAGGCGCTTGCCCAGAATACGCTGTTGGACAATCCGAACCACCGAAAGTCGTTGGATCTGAAGCGCATGGCCGAAAAAGCCTACGAAGAAGGGGATTTCGAAAAATCGCTTGAGTATTCGACAAAGGCGGAAGAACTTTCCAAGACCGCCCTGTCGGAAGCGGAAACGGAGCGCATGCGTTTTGTTTCGTACAGTTTTTTGCGGAGAGCGACAAAACGGGTGGAGTTCTGCGAACATGAAGATGCCGCGACCCGTTATCCCGACATTTGGCCGCTTGCGCAAACGAGTTACGCCGCCGCGAAGACCGCTTTTGACTCCAAGGAATACGAGAGCTCAATAGAGGCCAGCAAAAAAGTAATTGAAATCCTATCAGCCGTTATGCCGAAAGATAGGACTTTTGTCGCCAAGAGCGAGCCGCCTAAGCCCGCTCCACCCAAGGTCGAACCGGCTGCCGCTCCGATCCTGCCCGCATCCTATACGGTGCGGCTCATTCTGCCGCTCCGTGATTGTCTGTGGCGCATTGCCGCCTATCCTTTCGTATACGGCGATCCCCTCAAGTGGAAAGTCCTATACGACGCGAACAAGGACAAACTTCCCGTCGCGGCAAACCCCGACCTCATTTTGCCCGGCATCGTGCTGACTATCCCAAGCATCAACGGTGAGAAGCGCGACGGCGAGTGGAAAGAGTAAAATAGGGTCTGCACGAATATTTGGTGTTGGGGGTGGCAGAAAAAAATCGGGCTGAACGGATCCCGCAGGACCTACTGGTCCGAGGACTAGAGAAGCTCGATTTTTTTCTGACAGGCCCCCCACAAAGAGTATATTGGCGCAGAATCTGCTTGAAAATTGATTCTACTCCTTCCACGCTTCGGCGACTCCTTCGCACATGCCTATCGCCTCAAGCACCCATTCGTCGGGGTTCGCGGTGATTTGGTTGG
>JBAYHM010000106.1:0-13539 GCA_041666155.1 Treponemataceae bacterium | reverse complement strand
TACGTCGCGCACCGTGGCGTTCGATCGAGCCATCGATTATTACCGTTTGACCGGTATGACGCCTTTCTTGAGGATGATGTTCCCATATTTGACCGTTTCCCCGGTCATGACCACCGCGAACGCCTTCTTCGTGCGCTCATAAAAGGCGAAACGCTCTACCCGCTCTATCGCGGGGGTACCCGGCCAGTGCGCGTCGATGGGTTTTCGATACGTCTTCTCCACTTCAAGATCAAGCTCGTCGCCGGGAACCGGCTGCATCATCGCGACCGGGGTCTTCACGTACGAGTCGAGGTTTATAAGCGCGAGTATGCCGTCAAGAAGATCGGGGATCCGCAAACCGTCCGCCCGGATGACGCGGCTATTAAGCGAGTCGCCGGTAAAAAAAGCGTCAGCGAGGACGATCTCATCGCCGTGGCCCATGCGGAACAGGGTATCCAGAAGTTCGGGACTAATGACCGGGGAAATACCTATGAGCATGAGAACCTCCTATAAAAAACGACCGGGAAGCGGACGCGCAACGCGTATTTTTTATCATCCTTCCGAGTAAAAAAATTGTCAAGAGAAAAATGTAATCGTTTACATTTTTCCTTAAAAAAACCTTACGGTACCGTCGACAAGGCCCAAGACAACCCGGCCGTCGGATCGACCGTGATGACGAGCATCGCCCTGTTATCGCAGTAGCCGCCGACGATGACCTGCGTTACGGTACCCGATGAAATGACCGACGTCGTATGATCGTGGCCGGTGATATAGAGCGGAGCGTCGCCCCCCAGCATCGATTGAAGGATGGAAAGACGCTCGTAATCGCTTTCCAGATACCAGATGCTGTTGTCGTACCCGGGAAATAAGGGCGCGTGCGAAAGGACGATGTTCGGCGCGGAAGCGGTCAAAGAACCTTTCAAATAGGAAAGTTGGGTCGATCCGACCGCGCAATCCGCCGAATCCATCAATTGAACGCGTAGAGTCTCGGTTGCCGACGAGTCTACAAACGACGCGTATCCGACCGAAGGGTACCAAGAGGAACCAGTCGCGACGTATTGCTTCCAGAGGGTCCACCCCGCGGCGGTGTAGAGATCATGGTTGCCGATGACCGGAAGCACGGCCACCGCTGACGAAGCCACCGTATCAAGCACGCTTTTGACGGCTGCGTACTGTTCTTCCGTGGCGGAGTTGGTCAGGTCCCCGGCGATCAGAAGCGCCCGCACAGGCGTGGAGGAGGAAGCGGTCGACGCGATCCACGCGGCCAAGCGTTCACCGCTCTCCCAACTTGATCCGGCAACGTGCGAGTCGGCTACGGCGACGACCCGGTAGGCTCCCGTCGGATGAGAAATCGTCCGCGTGACGATAGCCGAGGAAAGACTATCCGACACCCGATCTTCCATCGACGTTTTCCCGAACAGGGAGTCAAGAGAGAACAGGTCGGCGCACGATTGAGTCACCGCGACGGCGTACGCCAGCGACAAGAGGAAGATAAGTTGAGAAAACTTACCATTCACGGCCGAGCCCAACCTCAAGACGAATGCTTTCCAACCCAAACGACAATCCGGACAAGCCCCGAAACCCGGAAGAGGCGGCGGCGCTAAGACTGAACGACCGGCTTAGCTTCGCGCGGAATGAGAGTCGCGCGTTCAACAAGCTTTCGGTCGGGGCGAACAAAACGTTCTTGGAATAGGCCGCGATATCGCAGGAAACGGCAGCCGTACGCAAGAGCGGCAAGGAACAAAAAACCGTCGGTTGAAAATACGCGACCCCGATCAGGGAGGAAGAGGAACCGAACGAATAGATGGTCGATACGCCGTCGAAGGAAAGGCTGGTATAGGAAAATCCGACCGCGAGGCAAAAACCATTGAGGGACGTAAGCGCTAAAGCGGCTTCTACGGAATCGTCTCCGGCATTAAGAGTGTTGTACAAGAGTCGGGAAGTGCCGAACCGCAGCGAGACCGGCGTGAAGGGCACGTATTCCAGATCCGCGAGAAAAAACCGGATATCATAAGCGACGTTGTGATCCATCACCGCGCGGACGCGGAAACCGACGGGAAGAGCGACCGAGACGCTTGATCCGAAGGTCGCGCTCGTTGAACGGCTGGACGTGGTATCCATACCGGCGACAGCCTGGAGCTCGATACCTCTCCGGGTAGACGCTTCGGACTGAAGCGCGAAAAGAGAACTGTCGAGCGCGAACAAAAACATCACGAACAAAAAAACGGATGGTTTATTCCCCATACGGGGCACAATGTAGCACATGGGCAAATCCTTTGAGCGCCCATCTCTTTTGATTTTACATTCTTGAAAAAACGATCCCTAAAGAGCGCAACTTACCACCCCAGCTCTCGTTTCCGATACTCGGTTCCGACGCGATGGAGCGTCGCGCCCATGGGTTCCCCTGGAAGGGCGCGCTTACGGATATCCGCTGAAAACTGGTTCATGGAAAAGTGGCGGAAGAGCAGTATCGACTCACGAAACCGCACGACCTGGGCGGAAGAAGACGACACGTCGTAGGCCGTTGCGAGAGCCTCTGCGAAAGGCGCGAAAAGCTTTTTCTTGCCGAGTTCGGAATAGCCGATGATCCACAATGGGATTGGCTCACTCCCGCCTCCGCTGAGCACCTCATGGAAAGCATGAATGAGGTTGACCATGGTCGATTGAGAGTCGGCTATCGCCTGTTCTATTTCTTTTCCGCCCAGACGGGCAAGCTCGCGCAGCTCGGCGGTACGCGGGGTATGGATGGGTGTCTTATTGAGGATAAGGACGTTTCGCCTAAAATCGATCCCGAGCTCGGGATGCGCCTTGAAGAACCCGTCGGCCAGCTTGCCGGAAGGCCCAACAAGATAGCGCCTGTTTTCCGCGATCTGCTCGCGGCGCCCCGGATTGTCGGCGACCAGAATAATGCGGATATCATCTTCCCGCCGAACGTCGTCCAACGCGCCGTTGTACACCACAGGCGTTTCAACCGGAAACGAACCGCCCTCCCGTTCATCCGCCAAACGCTGTTGGGCGTCGCGGAGGCCGGGAAGCGACTGTGAAAGCCGATCGATTTCAGTTCGATACGATTCGCGAACGGCAACGAAAGCCGTCCATGCAGTGTCCGTCATGAGCGGACTGTAGCATGAACGGACGGCGCAGGCAAAGAAGCGTCAGGATTACCGCCTCGCGCGGAACTCGTCCAGATTAGTCTTCGCCTGGGGAACAAGCTTCAGGAAGTCGCCGATCTTGGCGCAAGTAGAGTATTCCGCGCATACTCCGCAGTTTTTTACGCCTTTAGCCAGGCCGCAAATACGCATCTCGCATTCTCCGCAGTGGCCCACCTTGGCACCATCCGCTTGGCAGCCGGTACAATTGATCATAGCGGGCGTAAAGGCAAAACTGAATTCCTTCGACCAGTTCGCCGCGGTCTTCGCGCGAAGCGCGTCATCATTCGTCAGGGTAGCCTTACGAGCGTCGCATTGGACGCAATCCAGACCGCAGTACGCTATTAATTCTTCCATTCTCGTATCCTCCGTTTCATTGATATGAATCGATGATACGATGCCCACCCTGACAAATAATGTCAGGGTTTTGTTTGTTATTCTTCGTTGCGGGCGAGCATCGAGCGGGCTGCCGCCGCGTACTCTTTACGCAGGGAGTCGGGGGCAAGGACCCGCAGCCCAGGCCCCAAGTACAACAAAAATCGCGTGAACCACGGCCCGGTCGGGTATTCAAAACTAAACACGACCGCCGGACCGTCCGCCCCCGGTTCTTCTATCGCGTCGGGAAAAGACTCCGCGACGACCGCGCGAATTTTCGGATCAACCGACAAGCGGATCCCGACAACACTCTCATCCCCGCCGACGAAAGGTGCGGGGATGGGGATACGGGCGTACGGATCGTACACTTCGGGCAAGACAAGCAGGTTCCGTACGCGGGAAAGCTTGAAAAGACGGAACGAAGAACGGAGTCGGCACCATCCGTGGAGGTACCAGGTAGCGACGGAAATAACCACGGAAAAGGGTTCAACCGTCCGTTCCGTACCCCGCCCCTCCCCGTCCTGGTAACAAAAAGAAATAAGTCTGCGTTCCGCGACGGCTCGGCGAACGGAATCGACAAGCGAAGCATCGGGCCCCACCGTTCCCCAGGGAGCAAACGTGGCGATAAAGGGTGGGGGCAACGCGGGTTGGGATGGTTCGGCACGCGTAGACCGTGGCCCCAGAGAGGCGATCTTCCCGAGCGAGCGTTCCAGATGCCGATCTTTGACAACTTCGGAAAAGCCCTTCAGCAACCCGGTTAGGTCGGCGATTTCTTCTTTGGATAGAAAGCTCCGGTCGATGCGGTAACTTTCCTCAAGCTCGTAGCCGCCGCCGGCGCCCGCGTAGGACACAAGCGGAACGCCCGCCGAACAAAGGGCGTCGACATCTCGGTAGATCGTACGGACGGACACTTCAAAACGGTCGGAGAGCTCCTCGGCCGATTTTCGACCTTCATGGAGAAAGACGTCGACCATAGCGAGGAGCCGCTCATTTTTCATTTTCCGTCAATCGCCGCTTTCCGCGCTTCCTTACGTGCCGCGATGAACGCGTCGAAGTCTTTCACCGACGCGCTGAGCACCAGTTCCTTTGGAACCTTCGCTTCTTTCAGCAGCGCCTTTACCGCCTCAAAATTCCCAACGTCTCGCCAATAATGAGCGTCGCTTCCGCAAAGAATTTTAACGCCCATTTCTACGCAGAGTTCGGCGATGAGCAGGCAGTTCTTGTGGCTGCCTTGCCGTATCTTGAACGAACTGTTGTTGATTTCAATAGCTTTCCCATTCTCCGCCGCGGCGCGCACCACCGCTCGCGCGTCAACCGGATACGTGGGATTTCCCGAATGCGAAATCGTATCGATAAGAGGACTGCGCAAAGCCGACACCAAAGCGAGCGTATTCTCATCCCTATCGCGCGGCGGGAAACAGATTTCGTGCAGCCCCGCCATAACGAAGTCCAAACGGAGCAGCAGCTTGGAATCAAGATCGATCGTGCCCTCGGTATCAAGGATGTTCGCCTCAATCCCCTTGATAAAACGAACCCCGTGGATTTTCTGGGGAATGACACGGAGATTGCCGAAGAAGTAGGCGTGTGGACTGGCGGGCATGGTGGGACCGTGCTCCGTAAGGGCAAAAGCGGCAAGGCCCCGTTTTCGGGCGCCGCGCGCCAGATCGTCAATTGTGGAATATGCGTGGCCCGAGGCGATGGAATGCGTGTGGGTGTCGATAAGGATTTTCATTTGTGTATGGCTATTTTCCACGTTTCGCGCCCCGGTGTAAAGACGGGGGAAAACCTCTTTCTTGCGAATCGATTGCATATTCCGAAAGAAACGAGTAGTATATTTGCAAATGATTCGCATAATTCAAGGAGTCCGTATGTCAAGGCGTATTCGATTTTCTATCGCTTCCGCGGCTATCCTTCTTGTCGCGACAACCCTTTCCTGTGGCGGAACCAGCAAAGAACAGACCACTTCCGATAAACCCACCGTGGCGGTCAGCGTTCTTCCCCAATCGTATTTTGTCGCTCGGATCGCGGGAGACCGCGTCAGCGTGCTCACGTTGGTGGGACCGGGACAGAGCCCGCACTCCTACGAACCTAGTCCGCAGCAGATGACGCGGTTATCGAAAACCGCTCTTTGGATTACGACCGCGGTTGAGTTCGAAAACGCGCTCAAACCTAAGGTCTCTTCGCTCTATCCGAAACTGAAAATAGCAGACGGGACCAAAGGGATCGTCCTACGAAGCCTGGAGGCTCACAGCCATGAGACGGAAAGCGAGCCCAAAGGCGATGAAAAACATGAACAGGAGGGCGGTCCCGATCCGCACGTCTGGCTCGGCAAGCAGGGCGCAAAGACCATGTCGGCCATAATCCGCGACGAACTATCCGCGCTGATGCCCTCTTACGCGGCCGAGTTCGGCGCGAACTACGACGCCTTCGCGAAAGAAGTGGATGCGCTGTTCGCCGAGTTGGCGCTTTCACTCGCCCCGATCAAGGGTAAACCCGTTTTCGTCTATCATCCGGCTTTCGGATACCTTCTGGACGAGTTTGGGCTCGAACAGGAAGCGGTTGAAACCGGTGGCAAAGAGCCGACGGCGAAAGCGCTGTCATCGTTGGTAAGGGAAGCCAAAGCCGACGGCGCCAAAGTGATCTTCGTGCAGACGCAGTTTCCCGTCGCGGCGGCGAAAACAGTCGCGGAAGCCATAGGCGGAGCGGTGGTCCCCATCGACGACCTCGATCCCGACTGGGCGGCGAATATCCGCCGCATCGGCGAAGCGTTGAAAGCCGGTGTCCGATGAGTGTAGACTGACGTCATGGCCGCCGAACATAAAGTCGCGCTTCGCTTTGAAGGCGTCAGGTTTTCCTATGGCTCCGTGCCCGTCCTGGACGAAGCGAGTTTCCACATTCACGAAGGTGAATTCGTCGGCTTAGTCGGACCGAACGGTACCGGCAAGACGACGGTATTGCGCCTGCTATTGGGCCTTGCCGAACCGGACTCGGGCAGGATCGAGGTTTTCGGTAAAGCTCCGAAAGAAGTCCGTGACACTATCGGTTATGTACCCCAGCACGCGTCCTACGACCCGGCCTTCCCTATTTCCGTAAAAGAAGTCGTCAGGATGGGCCGCTTGAAAAGTTCCTCCAGGCGATACACCGCCGACGACGACCGCGCGGTCCTCACCGCCATGGAAACGGCGGATGTTCGGGAGCTCTCAGGACGCGCGTATTCGGCTCTTTCGGGGGGCCAGCGCCGACGAGTCCTGGTGGCTCGGGCGTTGGCGACCGAGCCGCGCTTCCTCGTGTTGGACGAACCGACGGCGAATATGGACGGCGAAAGCGAGGCCCGCCTCTTCAGGGCGCTCGGTGAACTGAAAGGGAAAACGACCATCCTCGTAGTGACGCACGATACCGGCTTCGTCTCCGCGCTCACCGATGTCGTACTGTGCGTCGGCGAACGCGCGCATCCGGGCGGAGGCCGAGGCATCGTCAGGCATCGGGCGACACCCGCGGAAAACGCGCCGCCGGAGATGTTCGGAGGCGAAGCGTTGAAGGTCCTCCATGAAACGGCCGAAAGCGGCGATGCCTGCTCCTGCGGCGGGGGAGAAAACGACCGATGAGTTTTTTCATCGCCCTCTTCGACCCTTCCCTTCCCTTCGTACGCAACGCGTTTCTTGCCGGACTATTGTCATCGGTCTTATTCGGCGTTCTGGGCGCCATCGTGACGGTCAAACGCATCGCGGGGCTCGCGGGGCCATTTCCCACGCGGTGCTCGGCGGTATCGGCATGGCGCTATTCCTATCCGTCAGAAAAATCGTTCCCGGCTTTCCGCCCATCTTGGGCGCGCTTATCTTCGCGATCATCGCCGCCATCCTCATCGGCGTCGTATCGCTCAAGGCCAAACAGCGCGAAGACACGGTCATCAACGCGATCTGGGCCGTAGGTATGAGCGTGGGAGTACTCTTCCTTGCAAAAACGCCCGGCTACGCCGATCCGATGAGTTACCTATTCGGAAATATACTCCTGGTTTCCAATACGGATCTCATTCTTCTAGCGATCTTGGACCTAGTGGTAGTCGCCGCCGCCTGGCGCTTCTACCCGCATATAGAGGCGTCCGCGTTCGACGAGGAATTCGCGCAAGTCCGCGGCGTTCGGACCGACACGGTATTCCTGGCGATACTTACGGTGACGGCAATCGCCGTCGTCCTCCTGCAAACCTTCGTCGGTATCGTCATGGTTATCGCGATGCTCACCCTGCCCGCGGGAACCGCGGGCTACGGCGCCCGGAACCTGCTTTGGATGATGATCGGCGGCGTGATGCTATCTCTCATCTTCTCCGTCGGGGGACTTGCCGCGGGCTGGGCTTTGGACCTTCCCGCGGGAGCCGTCGTCGTCGTGTTCGCCGGCGCGGCGTTCCTTGGAACCGCCGCGTTCGGCGCGATCAAACACGCCGCAAGGACGCGGAAATGACAAAGGCTCGGGAAGCAGCCCTCTCGGCTTTGCGAAAAGCGGACCAGCCCTTGTCCGCTTCGGGAGTATGTGACGCCATCACACTGGATTGCGATCAGGCGACAGTCTACCGCGCGCTCCATTACCTTGAGGAAAAAGGCCTGACTGAATCGTTCATCCTCCACTGCGACGAGCACGGCACCGAGCGTTATTATGTCCCCTCCGGCGCGCCGCACAGCCATTGGTTCCACTGCGAAGCCTGCCACCGGTTCATAGACCTGGGAGCGTGTCGCATCGGAGATTTGACTGCCGCCGTGGAGCGGGAAAAAGAACTTAGCGTCAGACGTCACGTGCTCTACTTCACCGGACTTTGCGGGGAATGCGGGGGACGCGGGACGTCCAACGGATAAAACCATGTCAACTTTTTTCGGAACTCCTCGCACAATTTCCCGGACCTTTTCTTACTATTTTCTTGTCACCGCCGGAATCAACGCCTATGATGGCTGAGAGGAGAAATGAATGATCCTTTGTTGCGGTGAAGCTTTGATCGATATGGTGCCGAGCGGAGATTTGTATCGCCCTTGTCCGGGCGGCAGCCCGTATAATTCCGCGGTCGCGATTGGAAGGCTCGGCGTACCGGTGTCGTTCCTCGGTAGACTTGCAAAAGATTTTTTCGGGGATTTACTGCTAGAACGCTTGTCGGCAAGCAAGGTTCGCACCGACCTGATCGCACGCTCGGAACAGAACAGCACCTTGGCTTTCGTCAAGCTCGAGCACGGCAAAGAACCTCAGTACGCCTTTTATACGGCGGACACCGCCGACCGTTCGTTCTCAAGCGGAGACCTGCCCGCGAGACTTCCAAGCGACACGACGTGCATTCTCTTCGGCTCAATCTCTATGACGATGGAACCGGTGGCTTCTACCATTGAACAGCTTATTCAAAGAGAACGGGACGCCCGCGTCATTTCCTTTGATCCGAACATCAGGCCGATTATGATCAAGGATATGGAAGCCTACCTGCGAAGGCTTGAAGCCTGGATAGCGGCTTCTACAATCGTCAAAATATCAAACGCCGATATCGAGTTCGTATACCCCGCCTTGTCTCTGAACGAAGCGATCGAACGTATCCTTTCGCTCGGCCCCGCGCTAGTCGTCGTAACGCTTGGAAAAAATGGATCAACGGCCGTTGGAAAACGCGGGCAGGACTGCGCGCGGCCCGGAACCCTCTTCTGCGCATCCGCGCCCGTCTACGATATTGAGATCGTAGACACCATCGGAGCGGGAGACACCTTCCATGCCGCGTTCCTTGCTTGGTTGGAAGAGCACGGAAAGATGTCGCGGAAGGCTATCTCGGCTCTGAGTGAAGCAGAGCTAACGGAAGCGCTCTCTTTCGCGAACCTTGCCGCGTCCTTGGTGTGCGCCAAGCGCGGCGCGGAACCACCGACGAAGGCGGAGATGGACGCGTACGCAAAGAAGCGCTTGTAGTCCTTTCAGTCTTTCCGTTCACGCTCGACAACGAAAGCCAAACAAGATGCGGCAACCATAACCCCCGCGGCCAGCAACGCGGGTAGTCTGGGCCCGACGGCGGCTATCTGGCCGGCGATCCACCCGAAAGGCGCCGTTACGCCGTACATCAACGTATAGATAAGTGAAAGGGACGTAGCCCGGGTTGAATTGTCCACTGAATTGGCCAAAACAGCCTCCACGACCGGACCGGCCACTCCGGTACCGAGCGCGACTGCGAAAGTGCCTGCGAAAACGGCGGCAATATTGCCCTCAGGCGCCAAAAAGATAACGAGGTTTCCGATTATATTCGCGCCGAGCGAGAGAAGTAAAGCTTTCCGTACATCCTTAACCCTTGGGATAAGGAAGAAGTACGCGGTCATGGTCACCGCGGACGCAAGCGGCGGGAAGATGGCGATCAGACTCGCGGGTAGGCCGATCCCCTTAGTCAACACTACGCTCAAGAAATTGTTCCGTACCATCAAGTGGATGTTCGACAAAATGGCAAGAAGGCAAGCCGCGACCGTCGCTCGGCTGTGGATTAAGCGAGCGAAGGCGACTCGATATTCGGCAAAAGTGCCCCTCGCGTTTTTCGTCTTGGCTTCGGCGATTTTCTCACGCCCTATCGCCGTCTCCTTGGTGAAGGCATTCCTGATGAAGAACATGGCGGTCATCGAGATGAAGGCGAAAGCGTAGAGGTAACGGGTCGCCGAGACCAGACCCAAACGAGAAACGAGCAAGCCGGCGATCGGCGCGAAAAAACCCGAAAGGGTTCCCGCGACCGCGATCCAGGCATAGAGGCGCACCCGAGAATCGGCGGCGGTATCCTCGACGAAGAGGCAAGTCCAGGAAATATGGACGACTCGAACCATGGAATTGAGCACCGCCGCCGCCAGAAACCAGGTGAAGCCGCGGGCGAACATCCAAATGAGAGTGGGGAGCGTCCAGCTCATAAGGTCGAACACAAGAGAAGTCCGACGTCGGCCGAAACGGTCCGTGATCCACCCCGCGCTCAGAGACCAAAAAGTCTGAAGGCCCATTCCGACGGCGACTATGGTGCCGATCCCCCTCTCTCCGACGCCGAGAGCGAGCATGTATAAAGACGCGTAGGGGACGAACAGATTGTACGGAATACCCCAGAGCGGTTCCACCAAAATGCAGGTACGAGCGTTTCCCTTAAAGGAACGCAAGCTGTCTGAAATGGGTCCAAAAATTCGGCCCGTGACGGAAACGCGGGGAGCTGGATCGGATGAAGAGGTGTCGGGAATCTGCCGCATATCACAGCGAGAATACCCCGAGAGACGCCGAAGGGCAAGTGAAAATCAGGCCGTTTCCGCCCAGCGGCGGAAGAACGCGGGTCGGCTTCAGACGGCAAAAACCTGATTTTTAACGATTACTGGGGTATCTTCTCTGTTCTGTAGCTATTTTTCAAATATAGCCGGGCTTTCCGGAGTTCTATTATTTTGGAATATTTTAACGGCAATTGGAGAATCAAATGCAAAAGATGAGAGTCTCAAGCTTCGTTGCGGCGGTGGCTGTATTGGCGACTGTCGCGCTGGCATCCTGCGCTTCTACGGCGGATGTCCTGGTGAACAAAGAACCGGGGTTCTTTTATGGTTCGGGATTCGACGCGTCCCAGGCGGCCGCCGACGAAAAAGCGTACCTCGACCTTATGTACAACGTTCTGACTGAAACAAATGCCATACGGCAAATAAAAAAGTCAAATTTCGTACTCACGGCTGAAATTAAGGACGCGTTCGCGCTTTTGAAGCTGAAACCCCAGCTTTCGGAAAAGAAAAGCGATGCCCGCTACGACGTCGTGTATCGCCTTTCCCGCGAACAGTGGGAAAAGGCGGAAACGGTTCGCCTCCAGAAACTGAACAAAGAGTTCGGCACCTCGTTTGACGCCCTCAAGGGAAATACAACGAAATCGATATCGACAAAAATAAAAGAAGCGGCCTCCTTGCTGGCGGCTATCGAACGGAGCGGCGCGTTCAACCGAATCTTCGGAGCCACGCCCGGCGGACAGATACTGAATGCGCGCATCGAAGAGTACTGCCTTGAAATCACCAAGGGAATCGTCGTTACCGCCACGCCCGCGGGAGGTCTTATTCCCCAGGGTTCCGGCATCGTTATAGCCGCGGCCGACAAGGGCGGCAAACCGGTACCCGCCTTTCCGTTCACCATGCTGTGGAAAACCGACGAAAAATCATCGGATCCGATAAAAATCGTTACCGACGATAAGGGTAAAGCTACGGTAACCGTTCCCGCCGATCCCGTCTTCAAGGATCGAAAGGTGATCTTGTCGATTTCCGCAGACCTCTCCTCCATTCTGCAAGGGCTGCCTTTCCTCGCGAAACTGGACCAACCGATCAACGCGGAGTTCACCTATAGCAATTCAACGATCGGTATCGGACAAGGTAACGCGGTCAAAATTCAGGGAGGAAGCTTTACCATCGGGGCCGTCAAACACGACAAGAGAGCGGGCAGCGTGGAAAAAGCGCGAAAGGCCGCGGTCACGACGTTCAATATCGATCGAAACCTGGTGACGAACGCGGACTACAAAACCTACCTGGACGCGATAAACGCCTCATCGGCCGAGTATCCGGACTATTGGGAAAATCCAGACTTCAACAAACCGGAACAACCGGTGATCGGCGTTTCCTTAGCTGAAGCCGAAAAGTACGCGGCGTGGCTCTCCTCCGTTCAGGGCACGAAAAAGCGCCTCCCCACCGAAGCGGAGTACGAGATCGCCGCTCGGGCTGGAAAAGACGTTGTATTCCCCTGGGGCGACCAGCTTCCCTCGGACGGCGCGCGCGCGACCTTCAGCGGAAGCGCGTCCGCTACGACCGCCGTCGGATCACGTGAGAACGGGAAAAACGCCCTCGGATTAGCCGACATGGCGGGAAACGTATGGGAATGGACGACCACCGCGCCCGCGGGAACCATGAGCGGCAACCAGAACTTCCGTATCGTCAAAGGCGGTTCCTACCTGGATGGCCAGTATGAGCTGCGAATATCGAACCGAGTGCTCAGGGATCCCGAAGACCGGCACCCCGACGTCGGATTCCGTCTTGTAAGTGAGGCATCGAATGAATAAGCTCAGAAAATTTCTCATTATCGCGGCCGCGGCGCTCGTCGCCACGTCTTGCATGACCGTCAAACTTTCGTCCATGAAGGACGAGGAACTGGTGAAAGCGGGTGTCGACGCGTGGAATACGAAGAAGCCCGAAGAAGCCCGTCCGTATTGGGAAGCGATCAGGGACCAGGCGACTAAGGGAAGATATCTTTCCGCTTTTGAGAAAGCCGCCGAATTGGATACCCTTCACCAAAGCACGCTCGCGATCAAACCGGATCAGGACGCGAAGCAGGAAGAGGCGTTCAAGAATTTCGTCGTAAAATACAACGAGTTTCCCAAAGATCTGAACATGACCGAGGAGTATAAGCCGAGCCTCAGACCCCTTACGGTCAATGTCGTCCGCGCGCGGGTGAAAAGCCAGAAATTCGACAGCGCGAAAACCTTCATCAAAGACGCGATCGCGTTCCTCGGGGAAAGCGCCGACTACGATAAATACAAAAACGAAATGGATGCCTACGCCCGTGTCCAGGACCTTGAAAAAAACGCCGACAAAACGTACGCCGACGCGAAAGCGGTGGAGGAGTTCCACGCGAAGATCACCGCGTACGAAGGTTCGATAGCCACGTACCGCAAGGTAGAGACGGCCTCGGCGGCCGAGATAAAAAAGATCGCGGCGGCGAATGATTTCCCGCTCTCCAGCCAGAGCGCCAAAATAAAGAAGAAACGCGGCAACGTCCGCATAGAGATGGAACGCCTTATCCGCGAACGGGGAAACAGTTTCAAGGAGCGCATCGGCGAAGAATTCGCGCGCGTTCCCGAAGGAAGCAGGGTAGGAAACATGGGTCCCGAAGATATTCTGAAGTTCAACGAAGAGATCAGGGCAAACATCGAAACACAATATAAAGACATCATCGCTTTCAGCGAGAAATACCCGACAATCATCGACAAAGACATGATTAACGACATCGATGGGCAAAAAAAGAGTCTTGATGATCGAATCACAACTATTACAGCAGAAGT
>JBAYHM010000105.1:0-13779 GCA_041666155.1 Treponemataceae bacterium | reverse complement strand
CTGCCGCCGCGAAGGTTTCATGGTATGCTTCAGCCATGCTTCGATGGGCGATTTGCGGTTTTGTTTTTTTGTTCGAGGGTGGCGTGACCTGGTTAAGCGTCCAGCGTTTCGAGGCCTTGGGTGCCGCGGAGCCGTTGCTTGAAACCGGACAATTGTCCATTCTGTTCGCTTTATGTTTGTCGCTCAGCCTGCCGGGCTTGATCTTGGGACTGCGCAAACCGCGCTACGCTTTCCCTTTTTTTCTGGCTAAAGGATTATGCCTTGTTTTCATTCTGATGGTAGCGCCTCGGCTGGACCTGGGCATCCTCCCCTTTTACTTCGCGTTCAACGCGACTCTCGCTGTGGGGCTCAACGCCGCGTGGGCGCTCATCATCCATGGTATCGTGTTCTCGATGGTCACCGCCATGGCGAGTGTTTTCCATCTCCGTTTGGGGATCGATCCGACCGACCTGCCGCTGCTGATCCTATCCGGACTCCTGTTGGTCGCGTTATCGGTGATGGCGCGGAGACTCTTTGAGAAATGGGAGGAGATGCGCGCGAACGAGATGCGCTTGGCGGACGATGTGGTCAAGCTGATAACGATCAACATGGATCTGCAGACCTTCGCGACTACGGTGGAAAACCGTACGCTGGACGAGGAGCGCAAGCGCATTTCCCGGGAAATCCACGATACGGTCGGCTATACGCTGACTACCCTGAAACTCCTGTTCGAGGCCGCGAAGGGGCTGCTCAGCCAGGATCCGGCGCAGCTGGAACCCCTCATGAATCAAGGCTTGTCCTATACGCGCAATTCCCTTGAAGAGATCCGCGTCGCGATGCGGGGTCTGCGCCAATCCGAACTCCCGGCAAGGACCGGCTTGCATCTGGTCGTAAAACTGGTGGATAATTTCCGGTCGGTGACCCACATGGCTATCGCTCTGGAGTTTTCGGGCACGCGGCAAAGTTATGGTCACGAGATCGACGAATTCCTGTATAAAGGGGTCCAAGAAAATCTGACGAACGCCTACCGCCACGGGAAAGCCACGACAGTCTCGATATTCATACAGGAAAGCCAAGGCGAACTGGCCTTGATGGTCAGGGACAACGGACAAGCGGCACGGAATTTCGTGAAGGGCATCGGCATGCGGGGAATGGAAGAACGGGCTGCCGCGCTCGGGGGGACGGTGGAATTCGTGGGAACCGACTATGGCTTCGATGTGACCGCGCGTATTCCGGCGGCGAAAAGGGAAGAGCTCTGATGGAAAGCAAAATTCGGATAGTGATCGCCGACGATCAAGCTCTGTTCGCCCATCTCCTGAAAACCGTACTGGAAACCCGATCTACCGAATTCGAGGTGATCGGCATCGCGGGCAACGGCCTGGAAGCCCTCGAGCTGACCGCCGCGTTGAAACCGGACGTCCTTCTTCTGGACCTCTCCATGCCGGAAATGGACGGCGTCCGGACCGCCCAGGAACTGAAACGGCTGGGCGATCCGGTCCGGATCATGGTGCTGACGACCTTCGACGATCCCGGCCCCATACGCGAAGTGCTGGCCATCGGCGTCGGCGGCTACGTGCTCAAGGATTGCGAACCCCAAGAGCTTTTTTCGGCCATCCGGGCCGTGTACGACGGTTCTACCTCGTTGTCGCCGGGCGTGATCCGTCGCTTGATTCCGGCGGCCGGCCCCGCGGCGCCTTTTCTACCCTTTGAGGCCGCCGGAGCCGACCGATCGAAAATCACCGAGCTGCTCAACCGGCGCGAACAGGAAATTCTGGCGCTGGTCGCCGAAGGCCTGAGCAACAAGGAAATCGGCGCCCGCCTGTTCATCGCCGAACAGACCATCAAGAACAATATCTGCAACATAAACGAGAAACTGGGAATCCACGACCGGTCCAAGCTGGTCAAGTTGGCCGAAAGCTTCGTCGCGTCCCTTCCCTCAACTTAGCCGCGCCGCCCGCTCCTGGATAGCCGGCGTATCGGAAAAAGACCCATCGCCTTTTTGGATAATAATGCGCCGCGGCATGCTCGTCGGCTTGAAACGATTGTCAGGTAAATATTCCCTTATAAATTTTCAAATCAGGAATTACCTTTGCGATATTTTCAAAATCACCGTCTTTATGCAAAACAAACAAAGAATTCTCAATAGCTGTCTGAGCAATTATCAGATCTATTGTACTTCGTATGGTAACACCTTTTCTTCTGCATGAATAATTCATGAAGGCAGCGCATTCATACGATAATTTCCCTTGTCGAAGATAAAAGAAAGGAATTGAATCCAGGTATTCTTTCAGCTGATGATATTCATTAATATCTCTTGACCCCTGAAGGACTTCCTGAAAAATAAAATCATTTATTCCATAGGGTATCTTCTTATCCAGGATAGTATCAAATAATTCAACCTGAGAATTATTTGCACCTTTCAGGAAGTCGATAATTACGGATGTATCAACAATGATCATTACATTGATCTCATCTTTCTAAAATCATAATCATCGGCAAATTTGATTTTCCCCCTAATTTCCCTCAGATCTTTGACTTTATGATTTCTGATGAATTCTTTTAAAGCTATATCTATCAGGTCTTTCTTTGTATGAATGTTCTCTGCGTATTTAAAAGCTTCTGTAACTAAATCATCATCCAAAACAACATTTGTACGCATAGACACCTCGCTATGTGTATACTGATACACATAGCTTTTTTTGTCAATCGCAATCAGTCGGCTCCGCGCTCCAAAAGTCCCGCCGGCCCGGTCACTTCAGTCGCGCCGCCTGAGCTTGGGCTTTCAGGCAAAGTTCGGCGGCCTTGAAGGCGTGTTCCTGCGTCATGGCCGTCTCCGTTCGATTGAGGCAATCCAAAATCAGTTTCCCGAAGAAGGGGAAGCCGATTTTACCAGACACGTTGAACAGATGCTCTCCCTTATGGTCCGCCAAGTACACGTTGTCGCCGCTCTTGCTTCGGGCTATATCGATGTACTTACGGATTTCGATATAGCCCTCTGTACCGAGGATCACGGTGCGGCCGTCGCCCCAGGTGCCCAGGCCATCGGGAGTGAACCAGTCGACGCGGAAATAATTGGTGGTACCGTTGTCGCCGACCAGCATGGCGTCGCCGAAGTCTTCCAACTCCGGGTGGTCGGGGTGGTTGTAGTTGGCGACCTGACTGCGGACTACCTCGGCGTCTTTGGCCGCGGCGTAGTGAAGGTACTGTTCGATCTGATGGCTGCCAATATCGCAGAGAATGCCGCCGTACTTTTCGCGTTCGAAAAACCAGGCCGGTCTTGACGCCGCGCTGAGCCGATGCGGCCCGAGGCCGATGACCTGGATGACCTTTCCTATCGCGCCTGATTCTATCAATTGCCCCGCGTACACGGCCCCTTCTACGTGGAGGCGTTCGCTGTAGTAGACCATGTACTTTTTACCGGTCGCCTTGACCTTGGCTTTTGCCGCTTCCAGCTGTGGAAGCGTGGTGAACGGCGCCTTGTCGGTGAAATAATCCTTGCCGGCGTCCATGACCCGAAGACCCAAGGCGGCGCGGCGGCTGGTGACGGCCGCTCCCGCGATCAACTTAACTTCCTTGTCGGCGAGCACTTCCTCTTCCGAGCTCGCGGCCTTCACGTCCGGATAGGTCTTGAGGAAAGCCTCTACCTTTTTGTGGTCGCTGTCCCATACCGATTTGAGTATCCCGCCGGCTTCGCGGAGGCCGTTGCACATGCCGTAGATATGGCCGTGGTCCAACGAAACTGCCGAAAACACGAATTCGCCCTCTTTGCAAACCGGAGAAGGTTTGCCTTGGGGAGCGTAGTTCATTCCGTCTGATTTCTGCATGCTGTCCTCCTATTTGTACTGGGAACCGGTGGTGATCGGTTCATCGGCGAAATTTTCGACCGACGCTTTCTTTTCGTAGAAATGAAGGGCGTGCTTCATGATGCCTTCTCGGGTGTAGAAGGGATCATCGCTGGATAATGGCAACTTGATCGGATTTCCTTCCGCCGCTGAGCGGAAAACCGCGGTGATTACCTCCAGCGTAGACTTGCCGTCCCGGCCGGTGACTAGGGGCACCCCTCCTGTTTCAAGGGCGGTGAGCACATCGTCGATCTGTCCGGCATGTCCCTCGTAAGGGACCACCGGGAAGCCCTTGTAGGCCTTTTCCAACTCGGCTTCCAAGGCGGGGTTGCGATCGGGAAAGCCGTTTCCCTTGGAAACGGACGCGTAGACTTTCCAGGGAGCCGAAATCCGCGCGTTCTTGCATTGGAAGACCAATTGCTGATCCTCCCCGTGGTGCACGAGAGAACTGGTGACCTGCGCCAAGGCGCCGGGATAGGACAGCACCGCCAGGGAAAAGTCCTCTACCTCGGCGTTGTCGTGCGAAAGGTTGGCCATCACGGCCTGGACTTTTTCCGGCCGCCCCATGAGCCACAGAAGCATATCGATATGATGGACCGCGTGGTTGAGCGTGCAGCCGCCGCCTTCCTTTTCCCAGGTTCCGCGCCACCAAAGATCGTAATAGGAGCGGCCGCGCCACCAGAAGGAATCCACCTGGGCATGCACCACGGGGCCGGCCAGGCCCGTATCGAGCGTTTTCTTCAAATTCAGGATGGGGGTCCGGAAGCGGTTCTGCGATACGACCGACAGGGTGCGGCCCGTTTCCTCGGCCGCCCGGATCATTTGGTCGCACTCGGCCAAAGAGGAGGCCATCGGCTTTTCCACGAGCACGTCCTTGCCCGCGCGCATGCAATCGATAGCGACGGGCGCGTGCAGGTAGGGGGGCGCGCAGATGCTGACCAACGTGATGTCTTTATCGTCGAGGACCGCCTGATGCGAGCCGTACACGCGGGCGTCCAGCTTGAAATCGTTTTTAACCTTTTCCGCTTTTTCCGGATACATATCGACCAGCGCGGAAACCCGGCAACGGCCGGGGAATCGCAGATAGGCTTCTATATGAGCCGGCGCGATGCCGCCGGTACCGATAATCGCGACTTTGATCATCGAGTTCCTCCTTAAGGTGCCCTAGATTATCGATCCGCTTCGGCGTAAATTACATGGAAGGGACGTAGAATGTTTGTACAAACTACAGAAATCGGCGCTTTGGATACGTTGGTTCCGGTTTTGGAATACTTCGTTGATCGATCCTGTCTGCCGGAATGGAAGCTCAATCGGCAAACTATCGCCTTCCATAACATCTCTTGGCTTCTAGCCGGTTCCGCGACCTTTTGGCGCGACGGCGTGCCTTTTGAAGCACACGCGGGAGACCTGGTCTACCTTCCCCGCGGTACGACCCGGAGGGTGCTGAGCGATCCGGAAAATTTGATGCACTGCTACGCCTACGACTTCCAATGCCAAAGCCTCGGAGGAACAGCGCCGGCCCGGCTGCCTTTACCTACTCTAAGCCATATCGGAATCTCCGACGGCCTATTGGAACTGCATCGACGCCTGAACCGCGTATGGCTTGAGAAAAGTCCCGGATACGCTCTTGAGGTCCGCGGGCTTTTTTGTATGATCATCCATCGTTTAGTTTACGCCGAGGAACCGGCGAAGCGCCTCGCGGTGGTCCAGGACTTCATCATCCAGCATTACGCCGAGCCCCTTTCCCTTGCCGCTCTGGCCGCCCTCGTACGGCTCAACCCGCGCTACTTCGGCAACTGGTTCAGCGAGCACACAGGGATGACGGTAAAAGAGTACATACACCGTATCAGGATTCGCAAGGCCACAGATCTATTGGCAACCGGCGGCTTCAACGTCGCCGAGGCGGCGTACAGAAGCGGATTCGATGACGTGTTCTATTTCAGCAAGGTTTTCAAAAAAATTACCGGGTATCCCCCGAGCGACCTGCTCCGCTTCGGCTCAGCCGGCCACTCGCCGATTCCGGATTGAGGGTTGCGCTGACCTTTATGTATGGTAACGCAACTTCTTCATCAGCAATTTCACGTATTGATAATTTATCATTATATATTATTCCAGAGGCTATTGCGGCTGATGCATATAATCCAAAATGAGCTTGAGCTAATTCACTATCCCCACCATTAACTTTTGCATGAGAGACTAACGTTCCATTTTGCCATACTTTTGCGTAACCTTTATTCGTTGAAAAGTCTATATAGATATCAATCTTTACCCATTGGCCATTTGGGTATAATAACGATCCAGTTTGATCATTTTCCGCGTTAACTTGATAGATATATTCTTGTTCTCCTTGATTTGGAACATGTACTAGCCGTAAATAACCATCAGGCGTAATATTTACTAGAACCGTTCTGGTCCAATTATCGCTATCATCTGGACTTAATGTTGCAAAACTAAACCAGTCATCAATTGACCCGGAAGGCTTATCTTCCAAACTGATTTCCAAATATGCCCAGAAACTTATTAAACAAGGAGTTATAAAACTTCCGGTAGCTGTTTTGTATAGTTGAATAGTAGGATAAGCTCTATGAGGCAAATAGATATCTCCATCATTATTTTCTGCTCTTGCAGAAGTAATCCATGCTTTATGAGAATAGTTTCCCTCGTATTTTATTTCTGATGACAGTTCGTGATTACTATCGTAGTCGCCTTGCGGGACAATGTAAAAATCATTGAAGTCAGAAACTGATTCAAAAGATGATTCAAAAATACGATCGTTTTGCGTTTTATTATTCTCTGCCGAGTCATTTGTACTACAAGACGATAATATGAAAACCATACAGCATAGATTGATAAAGTATTGTTTCATTTCTTCCATTACGCCCCTACATTTCCATCATCCACTCCCGCCGTCGCGTCGTTCAACGGGAGCCAGTCGAGCGCTTTCTTGATATACGTATCCCAGAATTCCCAGTCGTGGATGCCGGGGCCTTCGACGTAGGTGCAAGGGATTGCTTCCTTTTTAAGGAAATCCCGGAAATCACGGTTGTTTTTGATCAAGGGGTCTTCGGTTCCGCAGGCCAAGTAGATTTTGGGGATACGGGTATCCGGATTGCGCGCTTTCCTTTCTTTGAGCATCCTAATAAGCTCTTTTGGGTTTTTATCGCTTTTCAGGGTGTCGTCAATATTGCCGAAACAGCTTTCGAAATAGCCCCGGTTTCCTGTAATATGCGGTTCCTCATAGGTCAAATCCACTGCCTGCTCAAGCACGAGGGCGCTGGAAAAGGCCGCGATATGGCTGAAGGTATCGTGATACTTCAACCCGTTCCTGAGCGCGCCGAAGCCCCCCATGGAAAGCCCCGCTATGAACGTATCTTCCCTCTTATGCGATAGCGGGAACATTTTACGGGACATTTCGACAAGTTCCTTCCCTACGAACTCCCCGTGGAGATTGTATGAGAGCGGTTGGTCGACATAAAAACCGTTGTCCCCCGAAGGCATGACCACCGCGAGGTTCTTTTTCTCGGCCCAGCGCTTGATTCTGGATTCCGCGAGCCAGGACGTGCAGCTTCCGAATATCCCATGCAAGAGATACAAGGTTTTCAGCGGCTTGCCGTCGTACTCAGGCTGTCCGGGCATCGGGAGTTTATCCACGGGAAGAAGCACTTGCATCGGTACGTTACGCATTAGGGATTTGGACATGAAAGTCACTTGCATTAAGGCCAAAATTAACTCCTTGTTTTTAGGCTCACGCCATAAGATGCCGCTACTGGATTCCGTACTTCGCAGGATCGATCAGGATGGACGCTACGTTGGGGTTGTTGTCGGCTCCGAAGACGACCATCTTGCCGCCGGCGGGACGGATCGAGGGGATCAAGGCGGTGGGTCCCAGGTCGATTAGCTTCCGAGCAGCCATCTCCAGATAATCGATGTACCTGGCATCGATGGCTTTGAGATTGTGTCCTGTGAATACTTTGGCGTACTTGCCGTCGGTCTTCACCCGGAAGGCTTTTAGGGAAGCAAGGTACTGCTCGATAGAAGGAGCGTTCGGCCATTGAATCCACAAGCCGCCCATATGGGACTGCGTTCCGACTGCGTCACCGGTGAATAGGAGCCTATTCGCCTCATCCAACAGGACCACGCTGCCCGGGGTGTGTCCGGGCAAGGCGTAGACTTTCAGTACTTGGTTGCCGAGATCGAAAGTCATGCCTTCCTTGAGGCCCTTGTATTCTTTCGGGACGAACTTGAATTCGGCGGCAGTCGCCTTGTCCGCGGTGGGGAAATAGTATGAGCCGAACAGAGCGGCTTGACCCACGTGATCGGGGTGTCCGTGGGTGATGGCGACTTCGAGCGGCAGGCCTTCGGCCAAGTTTTTCACATAAGCCTTCAAGTCGCCGGTTCCCATGCCGGTATCGATCAGCAAGGCTTTTTTCTCGCCCCTGACCAGGTACAAGTTATTTCCGAGCGCATCGCGGATCATGATCACACCGGGTTGAATTTCCACGGCTTGGTATTTGGTCATGTCCGCTTTACCGGGCGAAAAAATAGTGCGCAGACTGTAGCAGAGCTGGGCTGAACCGAACGTCGTCGTCACGCCCGCCCCATCGCCGCCGATGGTGTACGGCTTCGCGACGATTTCGCCGTTGATCGATTTCTCAACTAGGATTCGCATGTCGGTGACATATTGGCTGTTCAGGGCTTTTGATTCCTGCCATTGGTGGCCGACCAGGTAGGTGAGGGGGCCGAGCCGCTTGAGACGGGCCTCAAACGTTTTGAGGTGATCGAGATATTGGTCCAGGGGCAAGGTACCGGGAATATGCATCCACACGCCGCTGCCGGAGCCGATGGCGTCGCCGACGGCAATCATCTTGCCGGAGCTGTCGTAGAAGGCGACCGAACCTTCGCTATGTCCTGGGATTGCGATGACTTCCAGCTTTCTACCGCCCAAGTCGAAAAGGTCGCCTTCCTTGATGTCGATGAACTTGCTTGCCAGGATTTGCGATTCCGCCGAAGTGACCGGACAATACCGATCTTTTGCCGACATATGGATTTTTGTACTAGGGAATTGAGATGCCAGGCCGATATGGTCGGGATGGCCGTGCGTAATGAATACTTCAACCGGACGTTTTGTGAGGGACGCGACCAAAGCCGCCAAATCACCTTTGCCCATGCCGGTATCGATGAGAGCGGCTTTTGCCTTGCCCTCCAGGAGGTACATGCTGCCCGAACCTTTCTCGCCGTTCATGTCGTCGATACGCCATGATCCCGGTTTCAGCTCTGTAACCTTGAAGCCGGTGCCTTGAGCGTTCAGGACGGGGGCTGAGAATGCCAAAAGCGCGCTCATTATGATACCCAATCGCTTTTTCATTTTGCGTTTCTCCTTATCTTTTCTGTTTTTTTGTCTTTCTCCGACCGACACGTTCGGGTCTCAGTCCTCAGTTACACGGTTCCGTCCGTTTTCCTTTGAGCGGTACAAGGCACGGTCCGCGCGGGCGATGATCGATTCGGGACTGTCGCCCCGGCGGAGGGCGGTGACACCGAAGCTCGCGGTCACTACGCCGACTCCCTCGATCGGCTCGGCCTCGAAAAGTGCCCTGAGCCGTTCGGCCAGCCCTATCGCGGCGCTCATGTTCGATCGGGGCATGATGACGATGAACTCTTCCCCTCCCCAGCGGGCCAGAGCGTCCGAATGCCTGAGTACGCGCGTCGAGCGGTCGCACAATTCCTTGAGTACCCTATCTCCGACGGCATGTCCGAGCGTATCGTTTACTTTTTTAAAAAAATCGATATCGAAAATGATCGCCGCCGCGTCCCCTCCGTACCGTCCGATTTCTTCCGCGTTTGAACGCAGCCGCTCTTCTCCTGCTCGGCGGTTGAGTATACCCGTCAGCCCGTCAATGCGGGACAGCTCCTTGAGTTCTTCCGCCCTCAGGAATTCCAGACGGCGGGCGCGTTCGGTGCGCCACGCGGCCATCGCCGAGAAGACCACCATCAAAGTGAAGTAGAGGGCGAAAGAGGCGGTTTCCGTCGCCTTCGATGAAGAACCTTTTATGAAGACGCTTATCAGGCCGGTGATTGCGATGGCTGACGAAAAGAGGACCGCGTACGTGATTCGCAGCGGTAGCAGGAAGATCGCTGCGATCATGACCATGACGGACATCGACTGTACCAGGGGATCGGCATCCGCGTAGATGAAGAAGGTCCAGCCGTAGGCCGTCACGCCGCCTATGCAGACGGCGATGATAAACGCCTCGCGGTATTTCGCGTATTTTTCAAAAAGTTGCAGCACGCTTACAGTGAGCGTTAGGGCCAGAAATGAAAGTCGGCAAACCAGTGCCTGAGCGAAGAGCGGATTGTCGCCCAGCAGCTTCCGGTCGGGGATGAGGAAGAGCGTGAAGACGATGCCCAAGGCCGGAATGATGAAATTGAGGTACGGCGCGCTTTGAGCCAGGGTCTGGGCACGGAAGACTTGGTTAAGTGTTCGGTCACGAAAGCCCCCGAACCGCCGCAGTTTCGGTACCGAATCTCCGACTTTCATCCGACAATTATGCCTATCGATGCTGGCCGTGTCGAGAGAGCGTCAATAGCAAATTATCAGTCAAAACCGCTCTAAATGAGCGCGAAGTTTTTTTTCGGTGGCGTAAGCGATCTGGGCGCGGAGCGGTTCTAATATTTCGCCGATGGTATAATGCCAGCGATTCTGCCATTTTCCGAGGAACTAAGCGCCGCCATCGTGTACTTCGCCGGATATGGGTCTTCCTTTACGACCGGTACCGACTTGGTGATCGACGGAAGGTATCGTTGATGCTTAGTGAGAAAGCGAAAGGAGAACCTTATGAACCGACCGATAGGAATTTTCTACGCGTATTGGACGCACGAATGGGATGTCGATTTCCTGCCTTTCATCGGTAAGGTGAAGAGGCGTCGCTTTCATGAAAACGATGTTAAAGGGCATCCATGGGTCGGATGACCTGGGCCGAGATATTGGGGTATGGCGGGATTTGGTGAAGAATCCCGACCTGGACGCGATAGCGGGAAAGTCCGTCGCTTTCGTTCGCTCTCATCTTCGCTGAAGCTAAGCGATTACGATAGCTCTATCTGTACTTTCACCGAGGTCGGCTTCGGCTGGGCGGCGTATTCAAAGGCTTTGATACCGTCCTTGAAGGAATAGGTATCGGTGATGAGCGGTTTTAGATCGATTTTCCCGGAACCGAGGAGTTTCAGCGCGCGCGGATAGATGTGAGCGTAGCGGAAGACCGTCTCTATGCTCGCTTCTCTCGCTTGAGCTTTCGTGATGTCGATGGGAACGATGCCGGAAGCCGGAATACCGATATAGACGACCCTTCCGCCGGGGCAGAGCATATCGAACATGTTGGCGGCCGCTTTTTCGTTGCCGCTCGCCTCGAAGACTATGTCGGCGCCCCAAGCGTCAGTCTCCGCCATGACGACTTCAATCGGATTTTCCTTGAGGATGTTTACCGGCCGGACGGCGCCGAAGCGAGCGGCGATGTCCAGTTTCGGTTGCTGGGTGTCGGTAATGATGACCCGGCTGCATCCTCCCGCCAACGCGCCGAGAGCCGCCATCATGCCGATGGTACCCGCGCCGATGACGACGGCGACGTCGCCCGGTTTGATTCTGGCTTTGCCCGCGCCTTGCAGTCCGATGGCGAGCGGTTCCACCAGGGCGCCTTCGGCGAAGCTTACGGATTCGGGAATCTTGAAGGTAAAGGCCGCCGGATGAACGACGGTCGGCCGGAGAATACCGTGGATGGGCGGGGTAGCCCAGAATCGGACGGCACGATCGAGGTTATAGAGCCCCAAACGGCTCTCGCGGCTGTTCGGGTCGGGGATGCCCGGTTCCATGCAAACCCGGTCTCCGGGTTTAAGGTCTTTGACTGCCGAACCGACTTCAAGGATAACGCCGGCGCCTTCGTGTCCGAGAACCATGGGTTCTTTTACGATGTATTGGCCTATCCCGCCGTGGGTGTAGTAGTGGACGTCGCTACCGCAAATCCCGACATTGCGAATGCCGATTTTTACGTCGTGTTCTCCCATCTTTTCCTTGATATCTATATCCCTGATGGACAAACATCCTTTCGATTCGAGTACGAGCGCTTCCATAATGTGCTTCCTTCTTAACAACTTTGACTGCAATAATATCACGGAAATGGGTCTTCAAAGCAGGATGCTATGGACTTTTTTTAATCCGTAATCTTCTTTCCAAATCGATCCAACTCCAGGGTTCCTGCGCGTTCGCTTCACGCGATTCTAATGGATTCTTCATGGCGAAATAATACGCATCGCCTATAAATACGCAGGGTGTTTATATGAATCCATTGTCCGAATTCTGGCGCGTCCTTATTGATTCTCTCGTTTTTGCTTTCCAGCCCGTCGTCAACATCCATACAGGAGCCGTCTACGGTTTTGAAGCCTTGCTTCGCGGCGTGGAAGCCGGTGGTTTCCCGTCTATCCATGCGTTATTCGACGCGGCTTTTGCCGACGGCGTTCTCTATTCGTTGGATTTTCGTTTGCGGGAGAAGGCCCTGTCCTTATTTCGGGATATCACGGACAGGGGATCCGCCAAACTCTTTTATAACTTGGATAATAGGATTACCGAGATGCCTGACTACTCGCCGGGAAATACATTTCGTCTTTTGGAGAAGTACGGTCTTGAACCTTCGGTAATTGTGTTCGAGGTATCGGAACGCCATGAATTTTCTGATTACGCCGCGGCGCGCGGTGTCTTGAGTCAATACAAAAATCAAAATTTCCGTATCGCTGTTGATGATTTCGGCGCTGGTTATTCCGGTTTGCAGCTTTTATACTTCGCGCATCCGGACCTCATCAAAATCGATAGATTTTTCGTCGACGGTATAGATGCCGATCAGCGAAAACGGATGTTCGCGGAACGAATCGTAGATATGGCGCATCTCATGGGTATCCAGGTTGTCGCGGAAGGCGTCGAAACCGAAAAAGAATTCAACGCGTGCCGAAAGATCGGTTGCGATCTTGTTCAAGGATACTTGATCGAACGACCACAGATCGATCAGACGAAGCTGAAGTCCCATTATCCACTCGTTGCCGAAATGACACACTCCGATCGTCGCGGCATTTCATCCAGCGCGGCCACTTTACGATCCCGAATTGATCCGGTCGTACCCGCCTTGATTACCGATGATATCCTTTCGGTCCTTGAACGTTTTCGTGGAATAAGCGCGGTAGAGGAAACACCCGCGGCCATTCCAGTCCTTGATTCTATCGGCTCGTGCGTTGGTTTGCTTCGCGAGCGCGACTTTCGTAAATACGTGTATTCCCCGTTCGGCATCGCGGTACTGCGTCATGCCGCATCGTCTACGCCTTTCGGCGGTTTGATGGTTTCCGTTCCAACCGTCGATGTGAACGCGAAGTTACGCACCATTCAGAGTCTGTTCATTGGGACCCGTGGTGTGGAAGGTGTCGTTGTTACCGAAAATGGGAAGTATGCGGGCTTCCTCGACGCCAGATCCATCCTTGAAGCTGTAGCTGAACAGGAAGTAACGGACGCGCGCGACCAGAATCCTCTATCACGGCTCCCGGGCAACGCCAAATTGGATGAATACCTGTTGGAACACTGGGACGATCCTTCCTCTAATTGCCTTTTTTGTTATTTTGATTTCAACGATTTCAAGCCGTTTAACGATCACTACGGCTTCCGTCGCGGCGACCGCGTGATTCAATTGTTCGCGGGTATCCTGCGTGATGTCGCTTCCCGTTCCGGCGGCTGGTTTGTCGCGCACATCGGTGGGGATGACTTTTTCGCGGGCATCGATTGTCCATCGCTCGAAGCCGAAATAGCCGCGGAAACGGGGATTACCGAAGTCCTGACCCGCTTTTCCGGGAGTGTTGTGGCTTTTTACGATGAAGTTGATCGCTTGCGCGGTGGGATTGAAGAACGCGATCGTAACGGAGTTGTTAGGATATT
>JBAYHM010000104.1:0-13939 GCA_041666155.1 Treponemataceae bacterium | reverse complement strand
CTCTCGGTCGGCCGGGTCTGCGCCTTCGTCGGCGCGATCAGCGCGATGCTCTACAACACCGGCATCGGCATGCCGGCGACCATCGTGATCAGCATCATTATCGGTCTGGGTGTCGGCGTGTTTCAGGGCTTCTGGATCGCCTTTCTCAAGATCCCCGCTTTCATCGTCACCCTGGCGGGCATGCTTCTTTTCAGGGGCCTCACCTACATCATTACCAACGTTTCCCCAATTTCGCTGAAAGACGACAGTTTCAAGCAGATCGCTTCCGGTATGGTCGACATCCCCAGCCTGGAGATCAACGGCGTCCACTACACCGCCATCCTGATCGGTGCCGCGATTACAATCATTTTCATCATCGCCGAGATCCTTTCGCGGCGTAACAAAATAAACCACGAATTCGAGGTAAGTTCCCCCGGCGTCTTCGTTTTCAAGCTCGTTGTCATCGGTTCCCTGATCATGGCTTTGAGCCAGCGCTTCGCGACCTACGCGGGACTTCCCGCCGTCGCCATCGTCCTCGGCGTCACCATTCTGGTGTTCACTTTCATACTCCAGAATACAGTCATCGGTCGCTATATCTACGCCGTCGGCGGCAACGCGCGGTCCGCCAAACTATCGGGCATCAACTCCGAGCTGGTCGTGTTCTTCGTCCATGTCCTTATGGGCGGCCTCGCCGGTCTCGCCGGCGTCGTCTTTACCGGCTACATGAACTCAGCTCTCCCTCAGGCGGGAGAGAATTTCGAGCTGGACGCGATAGCGGCCTGCTTCATCGGTGGCGCATCAACTTCGGGAGGCATCGGCACCGTCATCGGCGCGATCGTCGGAGGCCTGGTCATGGCCGCCATCAACAACGGCATGTCCCTCATGAACATCAGCGCCCACTGGCAGTACGTCGTGAAGGCGTCCGTCCTGCTTCTGGCCGTGTTCTACGACATCTACACCCGACGCAAGTCCGGTTTGGGTTGATCGGGGAAACATTGCGCTTATCACGGGGGGGCCCCCCCGTGATAAGCGCTGTTTCATTTAAAAAGATCGATTCCGGTCCGGACCAGCTCGACGGGTATCCCTACCGCGGCCGCTATCTCCGTATCCCGCATTCCCGTCTTCTTTTGGCTCATAATGCCGCGATCATAGCACTTTTTTCGGCACACGTTCGCTTTTCGGCCACGGTGGAAGATTCCAACCGTCCCGCTTTCCGAGGGCTCCCGTCCCGATCACCAGCACCGCCCCGATGACGATGACCGCGGGGCTTACCGGCAGGTCGAGCGCGAGGGACAGGGCGAAGCCGCCCAGGTTCATCACCAGGCCGAAGGCGGCGCCCCAGAGCAGCGTGCCGCCGAGGCTGCGCTTCATGTTGCGCGCGGCGAGCGCGGGGAGGATGGTGGATGCGTCCACCATGAGGGCTCCGGTGAGCCGCATCGCCAAGCCGATTCCCAAACATACGGCCAAAATGATGCCGTAGTAGATCGCTCGGGCGGGAAGCCCCGAAGCCCGCGCGAGTTCCCTGTCGTAGAGTACGGCGCGGATTTCCTTAAAAAAGACGGCGACGGCGATAATCAGAATGGCGGCGGCAATTATGGTAAGGATGGCCTCCGTTTCGGTGAGCGCCAGCACGTTGCCCCAGAACAGGTTGAACGCCTCTATCGCGTGGATGTCGGCTTTGTAAAAAATGATGAAGGCCAGGCCGAGCGACAGCGTCATCACTAGGCCGAGGGGGCCGCCGGCCGAAACGCTCGATTGTTCGCTCGCGCGCGCGATGAGGAATCCCGAGGCTACGGCGCCTGTTACGGCCGCGAGCATGGGGTCGACGCCGACCATGAGACCGACGGCCGCTCCCAGGAGCGATACGTGCATGACGGCGAAACGGGCGGGTATCAGTTCCAGGCAGAGGATGAAGGTTCCGAGCGCCGGAAACGCAAGCCCTGAAGCGGTTAGCGCGGCCAGCGCGCGGACGAAGGCGGGGACGGCGAGTATGTCGTTCATTCGATTTCCAATTCCTCGCGCGTTGCCTCTTTGACTCCGCCGTCGGCAAAGGCGAGATACCGGCCGCAAAGCGCCAAGGCTTCCGGATCGTGGGAGACGACGGCCATCGCGACACGGCCCCCGGAGGCGAGTTTTTCAAGCAGGATAATGACGGATCGGCGGCTTTCGCGGTCTAAATGCGTCGTCGGTTCGTCCAAGAGCAGCAGTCGGGGCTTAGCCGCGAGCGCGCGGGCGATATTCGCCCGCTGCAGTTGTCCGCCGGACAGTTCCTGGGTCGGCCGTTTGGACAGGTCGGCGATACCCGCGGTTTCCATCGCTTCTTCCACTGCGGCCCGATCTCCGGCGGTGAGCGGCCTGAATAAACCGGCTTTCGCGCAGCGCCCGAGGGACACCAGTTCCCGAACCGTCATTCTGAGCGTTCCGGGTGCCCGTTGCTGCGGCGCCCAGCCAACCATGCGGAGCGCGTCGCGAAAAAGCCGCGAACTTTCGCATTCCCCGAACACGCGTACGACGCCCGCTTTCGGCGTCACCAAACCCAGGCAGGCTTTGAAAAAAGTCGACTTGCCGGACCCGTTGGGCCCGGCAAGCCCTATGACCCCGGCGTCCGCGCCGAAGCGCAAATTGACGCCGGAGACCACGGTACGCGAGCCGTACGCTAGCGTCAGGTCCACCGCTTCTATCGCCGGAACGGCAAACATGATCGCCGCGTGTTTGTTTTTCACGCTAACGCTTGCCCGCCGACGTGAATTGGCGTTCGTTGTACGCGAAGACGTCTTCTATCGATTTTGTGCCGCCCTTGCCGGGGAAATTGATGAGTTCGACGAGCGGCGCCTTTAGGCTTTCGGCCACGGGCTTGCCCGATGGGTTGTGGTAGTTGTCGATCACCACGGCGGGTTTCAGTTTGACCAGCGCCAAAACGACCGCGGGGGAGGGTTCTCCGGGGCCGAAAGTGCCGACCACCTCGAATCCGAGCCATTCAACGTAGGTTTTGAGGAACTTGTGGACGACGGCTCGTTTGTCCGGGTAGGCCGCCTGCACTCGGGAACGCATCGCCGAAACGTACGAATCAAAGCTGACGGCCCATTGTTCGTACGTGGGAACGGTGCCGAGTTTTTCCGCCACCTTCTTGGCTTCAGCCTTGAAAGCCATGGGGATATTGTCCGTGAAGAGTTTGAGTTCGGCGGTTCCCGTTCCCCCCGAGGTCTCCACCAATCGCTTAGCGAATTTTTCGTAACCGCCGTACACGACGAGCGCGGCGCCTTTGACGGCTTCAAGGTCGGAGGGCTTGATCTCATACTCCGGCGGGTGCTTGAGTTCGAGCGGGGCGATGACGACGACGTTTTCGGCGCCGGCCGCGCGGGCGATGGCGGCGGTCCAGGATGTGGACGCGACGACTTTCCGCGCTTGGGCGACCGCGGGCGCGGCAATAAAGAGAATGGAAAGAACCGAAGTGAGAAGGGCGAATTGTAGGCGTTTCATGGATTTCTCAACTACTGAGGAAAAGCTGCGCGGCCTTCGGACCGACGCGGGCTCCGATCACCCGCTTCCGAGAAACGAAACCAACCAACGGTAGTTCCGCGCCCCGAGGAAAAAAATCCGAAAATCGATGAATAAGTGGAAGCGTCCCGCTTCCCGCGTCCAGCTTCTTGCCGGGCGACGGCATATTAAACGTAATCAGACCCTAGGCGCAAGCGGGAGGCCGCCTCTTCCGCGGCCGGAAATGTCAGTCATTTTTCACCGGTTGATTTAAAATCAGTTGAATTTGCGATGAGATATAGGTCAGGCTAAATGGCCTGTCTTTGTTTTCCAGCCGCCAAAAGAGTGTTTCGGCGGCTTTTCGGCCAAGTTCTTCCTTGTCGACGTAAACCGTGGAGAATCGGGGGACGAGAATCGTCGCTTCCGGGGCGGCGTCGAAGCCGGTGATCAGGATGTCCTGGGGGACTTTTACCCCGAGTTCCCGCAGCGCGGCGTATAAATTGAGCGCGATGGAATCATCTCCGCAAATAAACGCTGTCGGGAATCTCGGGAGGCTTGGAAGCAAAGTCACGAACCACTGCCGGGACCAAGGTTCCACGAAGCTTGCGCAACTTTCCGTCGCGGCGTATTGGCTTTTGGTGATGGATAATTCTTCGGCCAAAGGTATGCCGTTGTCGGATAAAGCGGCTCGGAAGCCGTTCCAACGCTCCCTTATGCTTGCCCTTAAACCGATGTCCCCCACAAAACCCAATTCCGAATGACCGCCGTCAACCACCGACTGCGTTAGCGAATAGGCGGGATGATAATTTTCCGGCATGATGACGTCGTAGGGATAACTTCCGGGGCCGCTTTTCGCCCAGGTGTCGATGGAAATGACGGTCAGACCCGCGCCGATGAGACTTTGTATATACTTTTCGTTGAATATGCCGATCAGAATCACGCCCGCCACGCTGTCCGGCGTGATTTCCCGGGGGAGTATGTTCGCGACGATGTCATGGGTGGTGAGCATTTTTAACTGCAGGATCGCATTCTTCTGTCTGATTATCGATTCAATTCCACAGAGAACCATCGTCCAATACTGCTCGTTCGGGGAACGGGTCGATAGAACAGCGACTACGACGTTTTTCGTTTTTTCATCGCCGGTGTCGAATACGAAGGTTTTGTAATTCAGTTCCTTCGCAAGCTCGAAAACCCTGCGGCGCGTCTCGGGCGTGACGGAAGGGCTTCCGTTGAGGGCCTTTGAGATCGTATTCCGTGAGAGTCCAAGTACCTTGGATAGTTTTTCCAAAGTGATTTTGTCACTCATTTCTATTTCACTCTAGCATTTGCCTATCCAATGGTCAATCAAGTTATGGAAGATAATGGTGAAAAGATGATGAAAAATGGTGATAATGTAAACTTTGTTAGATGTAATTATCAACATTTTGCTTGACATAACGTATCCGCATCCTATAATAAAGTCACATCGCACTTCTGTTTCGGAGCGGACAATGACCGGAATCCTTTTTTTCGACGATCAGCGATTGAACCTTCGGTCCAACATGGAAAGGAAGATCGGCTTACCCGAATTGCTTCCTGAATCCGTCTACAGGGATCCTAACGCGAATACCGCCTGGGGGTATCCCGGCATCTTCCGTGACCCTGAAACCGGTATTTTTCGCTTGCTGTATCAGGGTTGGCTTCACGACGGCACCCGTGTGGCGCTTTTGGCCGAAAGCGACGACGGTATCATATTCAAGCCGCGGGATACGACGAAGGATATCGATATACCCGACCGCGTCGTGTCCAATCAGGTTCTGCCCTTGCTGCGGTTTACCGAATGGCCCGCATGCTTCGTGGATCTTCAAGCCCCAGCCGCGGAACGGATCAAGGGTTTCGTCGTCCATCACACGTCGACCTTTTGCCTTGAAACCAGGCTCATGTGCTCGCCGGATGGCTTGCGGTGGACGGAGAAAGTAGGGTGCGGCTGGCAGGAAAGCGGTCCGGACCCGGGAGTCTCCGCGTTTTGGAATCATCTGCTCAATACGTACATCCTGACGACCAGGCCGGAACTGACCGACAGGCGCATCTCGCTTGTTGAGACGAAAGACTGGGAGCACTACACTCAGCCGGAATTGTCGCTGCAAGCCGACGCGCTGGATACACCCCTGTGCGAATTGTACGGGATGCCCGTTCTTCCATACGAGGAATACTTCGTCGGCTTCCTCTGGCTCTACCATGTCGACCCCTCTGTAGAAGACCATTCGCCGCACAAATACTACGACGGCCACGTCGATTGCCAGCTGGCCTACAGCCTCAACGGCAGGCATTTTCAACGGACTCTTCGCGAACCGATTTTCCCGAACGGGGAACCGGATTCGTTGACTCACGGCTGCGTGTATCCGTCCAGTTTCCGCGTAGCGGATGATCGATCGATCTATATCTACTCGTCAGCCTGCACGCGCGAACACGGCTACAACGAGTACGGAACCGGATCGATGCTGGTCCACAAACTCAGGCCGGACGGCTTCGTGTTCCTTGAAAGCACCGGGGGAAAGGGTGTCGTCGGGACGCGCGCGCTTCTGTGGGGTAAAGGCGAAATCTCGGTCAACGTGCAGAGTCAACGGGGAGAGGCGCGGGTCCGCGTCACCGACCAGCATGGGAAAACGATCGACGGCTTCTCGTTCGACGATTGCCTTCCTTTCTGCGGCGATTCAACCGACTGGACGCCGCGATGGACAAGCGGTCGGTGCGTCTCATCGCTTGAGAACCAAACGATCCGCGTGGAGGTCATGGTCAAAAGCGGCCGCCTCTATTCCATCCGGGGTGATTTCATTCCGCTCGTGGGCGCCGAATGCGAACGCTTCAACCAGGAAGGAGTCACGCCCCGTAGAAGACATGGCTTTTAGTTTTTTGGGATCAATAGGCAGCGAATAGATTGCCACACTGCCTATCAAAGTAGGAAGGAGGAAAGTATGGAGAAACGGAAATTAGTCGTAGCCGCGATACTGTTCGCGGCAATTCTTTCGGCGGCTTACGCGGGCGGAAGAGAGGAAAAAAGCGTTTCAATTCCGGCCGGCGCCCAGTTGGTGACAGCCGACCGTATCGGCAACCCCGATGCGCCGATAACCTTGCGGTACAGCGTCGGCCTCAGCTATTCGCATCAAGCGAGTATTCCCGCCCGCGTGGAATACCTCACGAAGGCTTCCACCGAATGGGCGAAGGCGCACCCGAACGTCAAACTGATCCTTGAAATTCAAAGCGGTTCACTGGACCAAGTGTTGCAAAAGATGATGCAGCAGATCTCCAGCAACACGGCTCCCGATTTCGCCATGATCGACGGGATGTACGTTCCGCTCTTCTATAAACACCTCTCGCCGATCGATGCGTATGTCAACAAGGACGAGGTTGCCGATTATTTCGATTGGACCCGAGATACGATGATCGACAAGCAGGATGGAAAGCTGAAATCCCTGTGGTTCACCACCGGCGGCGCCGGACTTTGGTACCGCAAGGATTTGATTTCCACTCCGCCGAAAACCTGGGATGAATGGATCGCCGCCGGTAACCAGCTGAAGGCTCAAGGCTACAAGGACGGAATGATCGCCTGGGGCGCTATGAACGAGCAGATTGTATACGGTAACGTGCTTCCGATGTTCTACGGCCTGGGTGGCAACCTTGTGGACGCGACGGGAAAGCCGATCTTCGGCGTCGGCTCCGATCGCGACAAGATGATCGAGGTCTTCAATTTCTGGTTGCGCGCCGTCAAGGAAGGGCTTGTATCGCAGCGGATCATCGACATCAAGGCGGACGGCGACATGGCCGCCGACGCGTCAAAGCCTAATCAGGTCGCGATGATCCTGGCGAACAACCTATTCATCAGCCAGTTGAAGAGTGTCATCGGCAAGGACGCGGGTAATTGGGCTTTCACCTTCATTCCGCAGAAGACCGCCGAGGCCAAGGGCCAGGTCGCGGGCGGCTGGAACTGGGGCTTCTTCACCAAGGACCCGGCCAGGCTCAAGGCCGCGGTCGACTTCGTGCAAACGGTGTATACGAGCAAGGAAGGCATGGCGGGCTGGTGCTACGCCGGGGGCTATACCCCTACTCGCAAAAGCGTGCTTTCGACGCCGCAATTCGCGACGGACGAGTATCAGAAGTCTTTCGCCAAGGTGGTGGAAGTCGCCAGGACCCGTCCCGGCGTGAAGTCGTATAACGTCATGACCGTCAACCTGCAGAGCGCGTGGCAGGCGGTTATCCTTGGCAAGCAGACGCCTTCACAGGCGGTGGAAGACGCCTACAAGCGCACAATGGACCAGATTTCCGATTAAGGTAATGAGGAAGGAAAAGGATGACGCAAACGAAGAGCTATGGACGTCCACTACTTTGGATGTCGCCGATGATACTTATGCTCATCCTTTTCTACCTCTATCCGCTGCTTGACGTCGTTCGTCTCAGCTTTACGAACGCGTCGACGCTGACCCCGGAATTCAGGTATACGCTTAATTCGTACATCAAAACCTTCAAGGATTCGAATTTTCTTAATACAGTGTACGTATCGGTGATCTTCGTCTTCATGAACATCGTCGTGCAGATACCGCTGGGCCTGATGATCGCCGTCGCCCTCAACGCCGGAATTCACCGGAAGCTGCGCGGTACCATATTCGTCCGAACGGTCGTACTCGCCGCCTGGATGGCGCCCGGCGTTCTGGTCGGCATCGTATGGCAGATGCTCCTTTCCAGCTCGCAGTTCGGCATCGTGAATTATTTCCTGGAAACCATCGGCATCGGCCGCATCGAATTTCTGGTGCAGCCGGACTACGCGCTCATCTCGATCATCGTCGCGAACATCTGGCGCGGGACCGCTTTCACGATGATCCTCCAATACGCGGGCCTACAGCGAATTCCGCTGGGCTTGTACGAGGCCGCGGATATAGACGGCGCGTCCGCATTCCAGAAATTTTACTACATCACCATTCCGCAGCTGGTTCCCATCCTGTTTATCAATTTTGTTCTGATAACCATATACACGTTCAACACGTTCGATATGGTCATCGTCCTGACAGGCGGCGGCCCCGCCAGGGCAACGCAGGTTCTCACGCTCAGCGCGTACGAGCAAGTGTTCAGTTTCTTCAGTTTGGGTCGCGGATCGGCCATCGCCGTTATCCTGTTGGCGTTCAATCTGGTGATGGCGGTCGCGTACTACAAGCTTGTGTTGTCGCAGGATGATCGAAAATGAAGAAAATCAACCCGGCTGATGTGCTCATCTACGTGTTTTTCGCCCTCATCGTGATCATGTTCATCGGGCCGATCATTTGGATGATATCCCTATCGCTGAAGACCAAGGAAGAGATTTTTACTTATCCGCCGCGGTTCCTTCCGAAGGTGTTCGCGCTGACCAATTATATCCAGGTTTTGCTTTCCAGCAGGATTCCGCTGTACCTGTGGAACTCGGTAAAGATCACCGTCATCTCCGTCCTCGGAAATCTTCTGGTAGTCATCCCCGCGGTTTTCGCGTTTTCCCGCATGCGCTTCAAATTCAGGGACCAGTGGCTGTTCATCATCCTCATGTTCCAGATGATTTCTCCGCTGATCACGGCCATTCCGCTCTATCGGTATTTCGTCACGCTCGGGCTTCTCAATTCCCACACCGGCCTCATCGTGATTTACATCACGACCCAAATACCCTTTTCCGTATGGCTCCTGAAAGGCTTTTTCGACTCAATCCCTAAGGAATTGGATGAGTCCGCGTTCATCGATGGGTGCAAACCCTACCAAATCCTATTCAGCGTGATACTGCCTTTGGCGGTTCCCGGCATCGCGGCGGCGCTCGTGTTCAACATCGTCAACTGTTGGGGGCAATTCATCGTCCCGTTCATTTTCATCAATCACACGGAAAAGTTTCCGATAGCCGTCGGAATCCTGCAATATCTACAGAGCCAGACCGAAGGCGAGGTCACCACGCAGCTGCTCGCCGCCGCGAGCGTCATCGCCCTGCTGCCGGCCATGTTGATCATTATCATTCTGCAAAAATTCATCGTGGAAGTTCTGGTCGCCGGAGCCGTCAAGGAGTGACGTAATCAGACCCTAGGCGCAAGCGGGAGGCCGCCTCTTCCGCGGCAGCCGCTACAAGCTTTCCAACCGGCGCTGAATCGACCCCGGCAAGAGTGAAATGGCTCTGCGCCACCGGCACCAGTATTCGCGCGCCGCGGGCGGCAAGTATCGTTTCGGCCACCGCGGTCGTGATTTCTCCCATCATGCCGTTGGGGATGACGATGCCGATGGGCCCGACAATGACGTCGCCCAGTCCTATCGAAACGCGAATGGCGTTTTCGCCGCTCGCGCCGCGATCCGCCCCCGCCTTGAGCATGCGCTCCGTCGCCGCGGAGGTCGTCCCCAGCGCGATCAATTCGGCTTTGTCGCCGACCAGCTCGCGTAGGCGCGCGACAAGCTGCGCCCCGATCCCGCCCCCCATGCCGTCGACGATGACGATTACCTTCTTCATGTGAATACCCTACCCATCATGTTCGATACGGTCAAGGCGATAGCTTTTCACTGAAGTCAGGGCTGCCGACGTTAAAAACGCGCGCTCACTGGTCCTCAGCCCTTCGGGCTTGCGGGAAACGTTCGCGCGCGTTTTTAACTGGCGCGCCCTGCATTCACGGTGAATGCTGACGCATACTCATAGTTGCAGGCAGGGTGATGCGCAATTCCTGGATAGTGTGATGCGGGTTTGCTTACAGTACCGGGATGACTTAACCTATAGCTATGAGTGAGCGATATATCATCTGCGTGGACGATGAGGCGATCATAACCGAGAGCTTGAAGCGAGAATTGCGGACGGGTTTTCCGTCTATGCGCGTGGAGTCGGCATATTCGGGTGAGGACGCGCTCGCTCTTCTTGCGGAAATCGCCGCCGATTCGGGGGAACCCGCGGTTCTGGTGACGGACGAACGTATGCCCGGAATGCCCGGTCATGTGCTTTTGCGCGAAGCTCGTCGCCAATTTCCCCGTCTCTACGGAATTCTTCTCACCGGCTATTCGGACGTGGAGGCCATCGCGGAAGCCGTCAATGAGGCGGGGCTCTACAGATACATCCACAAACCCTGGGAACGTAGGGATTTGGCGATGGCCGTCGGCCGCGCCGCCGAACTCTACGACCGCGAAACCGAACTTGACTCCTTGCGTCATCGTATAGATCAGCTCAACATGGCCATGGTCGCCGCGCTTGAGAATACCGCTCACGAAGATGATCCGGGGACCTATACCCATGTGCAGCGGGTTGCCTGTTACGCCGCGCTTATCGGCAAAAAATTAGGTCTCCCCGTCTCTGAAGTGCGGAAGTTGTACCTCTACGCGCCGCTTCACGATATCGGCAAATCAGGTATCCCCCACGATATTCTCGCCAAGCCGGGAAAGCTTTCCGTCGAGGAATTCGCGGTCGTCAAGAAGCACGTATCGATAGGAGCCAACCTGCTCAAGTCAGTCGATATCGACCCTATCGCGCGCGACCTCATCCTGTATCATCATGAAAACTGGGATGGTAAAGGCTATCTGGCGGAACTTTCGGGCGCCGACATTCCCCTCGTCGCCCGCATCACCGCGCTCGCGGATGTTCTGGACGCCATGCTCTGCGTTCGTCCGTACAAGGCTCCGCTACCCTTTGATATCGTCGCCGCGGAAATCGCGGCGAATTCGGGCAGGAAGTTCGATCCGGCCGTCGTAGATGCCTTTATGTCGGACTTGCCGTTATTCCGCCGCGTTGCCGAAGGGGAGATGAATACGATCTGCGCGGAGTTCCGGCTGGAAGGGTAGGGTGCGTCGGCGATTCGATGAATACGTCTTTACGGTTCAATCACCTTCAGGTCCGCTCGCGGTAGCTCCGTTCCCGGCAATTCCTCCACTTTCGCCAGCTTGCCGCGGATGGTTTTGGTTTTGCGGCTCGCGTCGTCGATGGTGTCGGTCGCTTCCTGAAGCTTTTTCCGCGTCTTGTCCAAGAGGTCCCCGAACTTGCCGAACTCGGCTTTCACCAGGCCGAGGGTTTTCCATACCTCGCTCGTGCGTTTTTCTACGGCGAGCGTGCGGAAGCCCATCTGCAGACTGTTGAGCATAGCCGCGAAAGTGGTAGGACCAGCCGCCACGACGCGGTATTCGCGCTGAAGCGTTTCGGAGAGGCCCGCGCGGCCTACGCATTCGGCAAAGAGTCCTTCCGAGGGCAAAAACATGACCGCGAAGTCCGTTGTCTCAGGCGGCGAGATGTATTTGTCGCGGATATCTTTTGCCGATTGGCGGAAGCGGCGGTCCAAGGCTTTTGACGCTTCCTCGGCGGCTATCGGATCGCCGCGTTCCCGGGCATCCTGCAGCCGTTCGTAATCTTCCTTGGGAAACTTCGCGTCCACCGGAAGGCGTACCGGCGCGGAACCGTCCTCTTCTCGGCCGGGAAGTTTGATCGCCAACTCCACCCGGTCCGCGCTACCGCTTTTCGTCGCGACGTTGAGTTCGTACTGCGCGGGCGTCAGGAGGTCTTCAACGATGGCCATAAGCTGTACTTCTCCCCACGTGCCGCGGTTCTTCACGTTGACGAGTACCCGTTTCAGGTCCCCGACCCCCGCGGCCAGGTTTCGCATTTCACCCAATCCCGCCTGCACCAGCTCCAGGCGTTCTCCTACGAGCTTAAACGATTCCCCGAGCCGCCGTTCCAAGGTTTCGTGGAGTTTTTCGTCCACGGTTTTTCGCATCGATTCAAGTTTGACGGCATTGTCCGCCTGGATCTCGCGCAGTTTGCGGTCCACGGTCTCGCGGAGCGCCTCAATCTTGACGTCGTTGCCCTGGCCGAAGCGCGCAAGCTCTTCGCGCAATCCGGCGATCTGCGACGCCAGCACTTCGGTTGCCCGTTTCTGCGAAAGCGCCGCCTCTTCCCGGTTCCGCGCGAACTCCTCCCGAAGCGATCGTTCCACCCGCTCCTGACTTTCGGCGACGGCAAGCAGCCTGTCCGCGGCAGCGGGCGCGCGAGGTCTGAACAAAGCGATCAGCAAGATGACGAGTAATAGAAAGGCGCACACGACAACGGCAACGAAAAATGTTTCCATGGCGCGAGTATACTACATGCATTAGTATGTAGGCATGAGTGCTTCCACCCGTCCTTTCGCGATCCGCCCCGCATCGGTTTTCCTTACCGTTTGCCTGCTGTTCGCCGTCTTTTCTCCTATCGGTGCCGCGCCCGTCGTAAGCTCTCCCGGCAGCGGCAAAGCCTTCATTGTTCCTATAAAAGGCGATATTGAGCCCTCTCTGGCAGCCTTTGTCCGCCGCGAGTCAAGCGACGCAGTCAGACAGGGCGCCGCGTTTCTTATCTACGAAATCGATACGTTCGGCGGTCGTGTAGATACGGCGCTGCAAATCTCTTCGTTCATCGGCTCCCTTAAGGGGGTGAAAACCGTCGCGTGGGTTCGCGGCGGCCCCGCGTCGATGGGTGTCAGCTGGTCGGCCGGCGCGCTCATCGCGATGTCGTGTTCATCGATCTATATGGCAAGCGGTACCTCAATAGGAGCGGCCGCTCCGGTCACCTTCGGGCCGGACGGCAAAAGTCAGGGCGCGGGTGAAAAAACGACGAGCGCCGTTCGCTCCCAAATGGCGGCGATCGCCGAGAAAAACGGCCATCCGCCCGCGCTCGCTCTGGCGATGGTAGATGCGGATGTGGAGCTTTGGGAGATCGAGCTTGACGGGAAAATCCGCGCCGCGACCGCGGCGGATATCGATCGCCTTGAAAAGGAACATCCCGGCGCGGTGAAAAAGGGGTCGGTCCTGTCGGCCAAAGGAAAACTCCTTTCGCTGACTTCAAGTGAAGCAGAACGCTATGGCCTTTCGGTCGGCACCGCGAACGACCTCCCCGCGCTGCTTTCTCTGCTCGGCGTTTCCGGCGAGGCGCGGGAAGCGGGGCCTTCCGCCGCGGACCAGATCGTATCATTCCTCACGTCGGGGCCGGTTCAGACCATCCTTATCCTGCTGGGCATTGTCGCTCTCTTTTTGGAAATCAATACGCCCGGTTTCGGTATTCCCGGCATCATCGCGCTGGTCTCATTCCTTGGCGTTTTCGGCACCAACGCGCTGCTCGGTTCGGTCGATTCACTTGAATTGATCCTCTTTCTCTTGGGACTCGGGCTGCTCGCCGTGGAAATTTTCGTTTTGCCGGGCTTCGGCATAGCGGGAGTTTCGGGGCTGCTGCTCATCGGCGCTTCGCTCGTGTTTTCTATGCAGGATTTCGTGGTGCCGGATCAGAGCTGGAAGTGGGATCTGCTTGGGAGGAACCTAGTGGTAGTCGCGTTGGGTTTGGGTGCCGCGATCGCGGGAATCGCAATTCTCGCTCTATTCGGGCCGAAGCTGCATATCTTCGACCGCCTCACTTTGAAAACGGCCATCCGCGGCACGGCCGGAGGCCCGGATATACCGGACTCCATCGCGGGAGACCCGGAAAGCGCGGCGGCCTTACTCGCCGACGTGTCCGGGGACG
>JBAYHM010000103.1:0-13949 GCA_041666155.1 Treponemataceae bacterium | reverse complement strand
GTTATAGTCGTTTTAAGGTCTTCCCCGCCGAAAAGGCTGTCGCACGACAAGACTAAAAGCGCGGTGACAATGGAAAGGAATAGCGGCGTGGCGAAGAATTTCTTATTGCGATTACTTTTCATCCTTAGTTCCTTTCTTCTTGTCATTGAATCGATTCCACGCGAAAATCAGAAAATTCTGCCGTATCAAGAGCCCTAATGATGATAAAGGGGCCATCCAAAACAACATTCCCCATGGGCGCGCGGAGGCACTCGTTCCCATCTATGAGAACTCGTATTTCTTTGTTGATCGGATCGCTTTCAACAACGAACGAATGTGAATCTCGAATAGAAACGTTGAGCGGTGAATCAATGAGCATGCGCATATCGGAGTCGTTGAAGGATCGGTACACTTGCACGCGTTCTGAAGCATCGGGATACACGCCAGCATCGGAGGTAAACCACACCAAATACGACGCTCCCGCACCATAGCCTTTTAGCGTTCGCACGCGGTCGGCCAAAAAGTGAACTCCGAAACCAGTCCACATATAACCGGTAGCCTTTGCGTCGAAGGATAAGCGCAATACACCCTCCCCTTTCGGGGTTTTTGTCATTATTTTTGCGAACATCTGGAGCGGATCGCTCTGAACGGCTTTCTTTCCACTCAACTTCCACGAACCGGGACCAACTTTGAAGCCATTAAATCCATCAAGCAGAGACTTCGCGGTAGCGATGGCTTGCGGAGGGGTAATTACCGGCTGGGGAACAGTCGCCACCGGCACGCTCACTATTACTTCGGGTTTCTTCTCCGGAAGAGGTACTTGCGGAGACGCGGCGACAAAATCCTGCGCCTTTGGAGTCTCGGGTTCTACGCTCGGAACGATTTCCGGGAATGGATCGCGGACAGCGGCTGATCGAGCGGGTGCCGGTTTTATTTCTGCAGGCACCGCTTCCACAGGTTTCTTCTCCGGCGTCGGCAACACTTCAGCTATCTGCGGCTCAACGACCTTTTCACTCTGAGCGGGTTGGACAATAATCGGAGCAGCCGCAGCCACAACGGGTTTGACTGTAGGCGGTTCAACAGGCGTTTCCACTAGTTTTGCGCGCGTGCTTTCAACTTCCTTTTCTTTTATATCAACATCGACCGGCGCCGCGCTTTCAATGCGCGAGGCGATTGTCGGCGCGTCTGACTTTACTATCGGCTCCCGAGTTTCCACCGGCGCTTTCGGCGCGGCCGCTGCGAGCGCGGGAAATACCGCGGGCAACTCAACCGGTGCTTCCGCCTGCTTTACACGCGCATTCTCAATTTCACGTTCTTTGATATCCGCGTCGACAGGCGCCGCACTTTCTATGCGCGGCGCGATTTTCGGCACGTCTGATTTTGCAATTGGTTTCCGAGTTTCCACGGGCACTTTCGGCGCTGCCGCGACGAAAGAGGGCTTTGCTTCAACCGTTTCAACTGTTGTTTCCGCCTGCTTAACACGCGCGTTTTCCATTTCACGTTCTTTGATATCCGCGTCAACAGGTGCCGCGGCGGCAACAACGGGCGCGGAGATAGTTTCTGCGACTGGCGGAGTTATCGGCTCCGCTGCGGGCGCGGAGACAGTTTCTGCGGCGGGTGGAATTATCGGCTCCGCTGCCGGCGCTTTTTCCGGCGTGACGACAACCTCGACGGGCGTGATAGGAGCCTCGACGGGCGTGATAGGAACCTCGCCGGGTGCAACAGGAGCGCTCGGCGTTTCGACCACAGGAACCTTGGGGACATCAGGAGCCGCGATAACGGGGGCTTTTTCCGGTGTTGCGGTAACCGCGGCGACCGCGACCGGTATAGGGAGTTCCACTTTCGGTTCAGCTATCCGGACCGGAGCGGGAGCAATAGGACGCGTGCGTACTTGATCGGCCCATTCGACGGAACTAGCCCGTTCAGAGAGGGACCACGAACGCCCCGATCCACCGAACATGGAAGCGAGGTACGAATAACGTCCGGCGAGCTTTTCATCCAAAAGCTTAACTTCCGCATAGGAAGCTTCGGCCTCGGTGAATCGTTCCAATTCGTATTCGCTGCGCGCGATACCTAAAGCCGCTGCGGGATCATATTCGGCTCTTTCAAACGAATATTGGTAATAATCCCGGGCAAGTTTAAAATCCTTACGGATGAAGGCAACGTTAGCCAAATTAGTCCACGCGGGCAGGTAGCCCTTCTTGGCGGCGGCGGAAAAGTAATTCCACGCTTCGGTCAACATTCCATTTTTAGCGTAGGCAAGCCCAATAGAATTTTCTGTTTCAGGTGTCGGGTTAACGCCCATACGGACCTTGAGATCTTTTATCCGGGGCTCAATCTCACGTGCGACGTGCCTATCAAGGGCAAGGTCGAACGCTTTCATGGTTAGAGCTTCGTCGGGGAGCTGGAACCGAGGATTAACGTCGGAAATACCCACCGGCGGGTATTCTTTCCAGTTTTCGCTCATGGGATAGAAATTTGCTTTTTCGATACGCGCGTTGTCGGTCCATTCCTTTGCGCCGACCCGCCATGCCTTCACAAAACCGTCTTTTACCATCGTTATTTCTACTGGGATCCAGGCTTTTCCATTCTTGAAAATCAACAAATCCGGGTCATAAAAATCACGTCGAGCAGCGGCTTCAGTCAACTCAGTTGAAAAGGCCATATAAATATGACCGGGTATCGTAATAAACGCCGTTTCGATACCCACTGATTGCAACAATGACGAAAAGAGAATTGAAAGATCGTCGCAATCGCCGCCGCGGTAGAATAAGGTCTGATACGGGTATTGCAGATAATCGACAACGTCTTCGTTGTTCGCGTTTTCAGCATAGGCGCTGGTCGGATCGACAACGTACGCAAGACCGAACAATTTCATCGCCTCAAAGATACCGACAGCCTGCTGCAGATTTCGGTCGATACCCACACGGAAACGGTCGCGCACGACCGCGTTGACGAAACGGGAAAACCAGAGAACGGCGGGATCCTTGGCGGAAACGAAGGCGGCGGCGCGCCTATCGTCACTCCAGGTCATCGAATTGCGGTGATATACGGTGAGATCAACTTCATGCCGGTATTCCCGCTTGGAACCGAGCATCCGGTATTGGACGATCAATTCACCACGCGTTTTGGTGCGCTCGGTAAGAGAGAGTATTCTTTCATTGAAGAGAGCCGTAATCGGAACGCGGATTTTAGATCCCTTGTCGATGGTGTCGAAAACGGCGCATTCGGTGGGCTTCGACATATACTCAGGCGAGAAGAAAGAGACACGAACGTCGCGAATTAATACGTCTTCGTTGTTGGCTAGTTGAAGATAGCCGAATGGATGATCATCGTAATACGAATAAAAGACGGGGAATACCGGAAAGAGGTCCATGGAATCGATACGGATTTTAGAGTAATCCGAATCGAACCCTTCGGGAAACACGCTCAGATTCAAACCGGCGGAGGCACCAGTATACAGCGCTCCGGCTCCTTGGAAAAAACGACTTATGCCGAAATCGGCGGCAAGCCTAAATGAGGGAGAAAGCCTGATGCCTATTTCAGCGCGAGCGTTCGCGACTAGGCCGTTTGAAGAACGTTCGCCCCAGGTAGCGCGAAAAAGACCGCCCGATGCTTCCGCGCGCGTAAAAAAGCGTTCGGCGAAATCGATTCTACTTGATAAACCAAACGACCCTTCAAGAGCCGAAATCGGAGAGAGATTCTTCAACGAAAGAGATGAGGTGGCCACCCGCGCGAAAGGGGATAAAAGAGGAGTCCACACGTACTCTACACTTGCGGACGCCTGATATCCGGGATCGAATACAAGTTCATCCCCCAGAATGGGGACGGAATAGTCGCCTCCGACGCGAAAACGCAAAAAAGATCGGTTGTCGGCAGAAACAACTTCTTGGATCGTTATATAAAAAAATACAAGGACAAGGGCGGAAACCGCCCCGATTCTTATTCTGCATCTTGCCACGGGACCGATCCTTCTCGATCGGCTGAGGCCGCGCGGGACGTACCCGTACCGATCCGCGATGAGAGATACGCGTATTTTGCCGCGAAAGCCGGATCAACCTTATTCACCCGAGCGAACAATTCATCGGCATCGGCGTACGCGTCCAATTCGTACCGAGAACGCGCCAGACCGAGCAAAGCGTTTTTATTCTCAGGGTCTTCTTTCAGCGTTTCCGAGTACAAACGAGCCGCTTCCTCGTAATCCTTCAAAAGAAACACTACGTTGGCAAGGTTGATCACCGCTGTCCGCGATCCTTTCTCTACCGATTTCGCGAAAGTTTCTTTCGCCTCTTTGTAGAGCCCGAAACGCGCGTACAGGATTCCCAAAGAGTTAAGCTGACGAGCGGTACCGCCGGCCGCGCCCATCTCAGTACGGATTCGCTCGATTCTCGGAGCAAGTTCCATGGATACGAAACGACCGAGTACATTCTCAAAAGCGAGCTCCAAGCGATCTTCCCGCGGTTTCACGACTTTCGTATCCGGACTGCCGACTCCGACAGGTTTGAATTCCTTCCAGGCATCCGTCATTGTAAAGAAACCGTCGGTAGCCTTTGCGGAAACAGAAGCGTTCCAAGCGTCGGCTCCCGCGCGCCAAGCGGCCAAAAAACCTTCCCGAAGCCGGGAAGTGTCCACGATAACCCACGCCTTTTCATCCTTCCACGCGAACAGGCTCGGATCGGCAAAGAAGCGACGTGCCTCGTTTTCGGAAGCTTGCAAGGCGAACGCCGCGTAGGCTTTGTCGGGAAGCGGTAAAAAAGCCGTCTCAAGGCCGACGGAAGACAAAGCGGCGATATACAAAAGAGACAGATCGTCCGAGTCCCCGCCCTTATAGGCAAAAGTCTGGTAAGGATATTGAACGTAATCCGTGCGTCCGACATCATTCCGACATTCTTTATACGGCGCCGAAGGATCCGTCGCGTACGCAAGGCCGGTCAACCGAAGACCCTCAAAAATGCCCATTCCATACTGGAGAGCATGGTCGATATCGGGCCGCAAGCGATCACGGACCAGACCTGCCACGAATTTTGAAAGATCAAGTACCGCGGTGTCGTTCGGCGACGCGAAAGCGGCGACGGCTCGCGGGTCCTTCCAGTTCACCGCGTTTCGATGATTGAAGGACACGCTTGTGGAAAAAGACTTTTCAATTCTGGTATCAAGCAATCGATATGTGACGATAAATTCACCCTGGGCTTTCGAACTTTCAGTAAACTCCAAAGCCTTTTCGCCGAAAGCAGCCAGGAAAGGCGCTTCTACCGAGGCGCCCGGCCGAAGCAACGGGAATGAACCGCACAAAATCGCCGCGGATGTGAGACCTTCACTCTTGAAACGAATCTCAACATCCCGAATTTCCGCGGTTTCGTCATTGGTGATCTTTACCCCGCCAAGGGGATTCTTCGCGTAGGCATAATATTGGATTGGGAAAACGGCTTCCCGTTGTGATGCGATGATCGTTACACCGGACGTTCGATTCGATGCCGAACCGAGAGTGACGTCTACCGTCAAACCGAAAGAAAGCCCGTTGAATAACACGGAGGACGGTCCGTTAAGGTAACTGGAATACCCTGCTCCTGCCAATAAAGAAAAAGAAGGAGAAAAACGGTAACCGGCTTCAGCTCGGGTTTCCCAAAAGGGTCCATAGCCGGTTTTATTAAGAGCCGACCCGTAATAGAAACCGCCCGCGCCGGCAATTCGCAATTTAAGACGTGGAACTGGATACAAGGAGAATCCCGCCCCAATACCCCCGGAAGATAACGAAAGCATGCTTCCGGTACTCTTCACGGGCACGACTTTAACGCCGGCTTCCGCATATGGGGCCAATCCGCGAAGGACCTCAACATCGGCGACTAAGGTACCGCCGCCGCCGATTGTATAGACTGATTCACCGTCAGTACTTATGGGCACGGTCACTTCGGGTAAGAAACGAAGAGAAATATCCAACGCGACAACTGAGCCCACTGACCCGGTCAAGAAAACGAGGGACAACAAAACGGTAAGATTCACGACCTTTTTCATCGGTCGCCTCCTATCTTGCCGCATTCGATTCTGACACCATGCGGTATTATTTTATTAACTAATTATAACACGCAAACTATGAAAAACAGAACATGAAATTTTTAGAGACGAAAGAAATTACAGTTAAAAATGTTAAATCGATCGAATTTTGACCTCGACCGCGTCAATAACCGCATCCGGCGTTGACGCGCCGGCGGTCAAACCAACCCTGTCAAACCCACCGAGTTCATTAGTGAGCTCGGCGGCATTCTCTACAAGCCAGGCTGGTTTTCCATATTCTAAGGCTGAAAGATACAGCCGCTTAGTGTTGGCGGAATTCCTTCCACCGACAACAACAATAGCGTCGGTACTATCGCACAAGTCACGCAAGGCGTTCTGTCGGTCAGTAGTCGCTGGACAAATTCCATCAAAAATTTCCAAGCCGGGAAAAAATGCTATTATTTCTTTCGATATATCGGAATATTCACTGCTTTTGATCGTTGTTTGGCCAATCAATGCGACCTTCGCTTGCGGATTGACTTTCCGTAGAGTCTCCGCCTTTTGTCGAGCTTCCGTGGGAGATGATACAATCAAACAACCGGGCGCGTAAGCCGCGATTCCGATGATTTCTCCGTGTTCCGCTTCACCCGCCAAGAACAAGATGTAAGAATCGGATGCGTATTTTTCCGCTTTTTTCTGGCTCAATCGAACTCTGGGACAGGTCGCGTCGACTATTCCCGCACCTCTCCGTTTTACTTCTTCAATAAGCCTTGGGGCAACGCCATGAGCGCGAATTACGACAATGGAGCCTTCCAGATGCGAAGGTAGGGCGCGTTCATCCAGAACGCGTACCCCCCGGCCCGCAAGAAGCTCAAGCGCCGTAGAATTATGGATAAGCGGACCAAGCGTATACACGGACGAAGAACCCCGATCCGCTTCACCCAACACCATTTCCATCGCACGACGAACACCCATGCAAAAGCCGAAAACACGAGCTCTAATGACAATCGGCACGGATCGCACTCCTGAATAAAAAACCCGGCGTCTCCGCCGGGCCCGCTTTCGAAGAACGAGGCCGTTAAGCCTTTTTCGCTTCGACTACTTCAGCGTGCTTCGGAAGCTTGACGCCGCGCTTCTTAGTTTGGATATCCCAGAACAAAACAAACGCCGACGCGATGAAGATTGTCGAGTAAATACCCGAGGTCATACCGACGATCAGGGCAAGAGCGAAATCTTTCATTGAACCGGTGGTGAAGAAGAAAAGAGCGAAAACAGCAAGGAGAGTGGTCACTGTCGTGATGATCGTACGACCCAAGGTTTCCGAAATTGCGCGGTTGATAACAACCGTGAGGGTTTGGTCCGGATACAAACGCGTGTCTTCACGAATACGGTCGAAAATAACGATCGTATCGTTGATTGAATACCCTAAGATGGTAAGAATCGCCGCGATTGAGATGGTATTGAACTCCATCCGTGACCAAGCCATGAAGGAAACCATGATAAGCGCGTCATGAAGGATCGCCAACACGGCACCGATCGCGAATTGGGTTTTAAACCGGATCGTACAATAAACAAGAATAACGAACAAAGTGAGGAAAAGCAGAAGAGCCGCTTGATCGGTAAGGTTCTTCGAGAACCGGGAGCCGACGTAATCAGTCCGATTGATGACCAGATTTTCGGCGCCGAAAGCCTTGGCGAGGGAGGAATCAATTTTTTCGGTCGTCGTTTTAGCGAAACCGGATTCTTTCCCTTGGTCCTCAATACGGATCATAAACTTCCTATCAGCAGCCGTTCCGAGGAATTGAACCGATGCCCCACCGATTGAAGCGACGGCGGCTCTGACTTTTTCCAAGGGAACGGGAACAGCGCCGGGAAGAAGATAATGCAGCGCATACGGATCAGCGCTCAGTCGAGGATTCTCCTGCGCGCTTTGAAGTAAGGCGGTCGCGGGAATCGACGCGTCAGAGGCGGTTTTCACGGCTAACGAAGGAACCTTGGACAACCCTTCAACCAGAGCACCGAGAGTCGCATAAGACGCAAAGGGGAACGAATAGGTAGTGTTTTCAACTTCGGCGCCGGAGACTACTATGGCAATCTTGGAAGAATCCGCGGCGACAGCCGCGACACCCTTCCCGGTATATACTATTTCCAGAGCGGTAGGAGCGATCTGGACCTCTTGGATGAGACCGGCTTGGAAATCCACGCCGAGATTAAAACCGCCTTTAGTGACATACCCAATCATGCCCAAGACAATGAGCACGACCGAAACAATCACGGCAGGAAGAAAGGTTTTATTGAACTGAATGGTGCGCTTCATTATTTGTTCCCCCAACGGATGGAAACACGGGTTTGCTTCAGAACGTCAGTCCCGAAGTCAAAGATAAGGCGGGAAACGAAAAGACCGGTAAACATCGAGGAAAGAACACCGATCGCGAGTGACACGGCGAAGCCTTGGATGGGGCCGGTCCCAAGCTGAGACAAGAACAACGCCGCTATGAAAGTCGTGATGTTCGAGTCCATAATCGCCCAGAACGCCTTATCAAAACCCGCATCGATTGACGCCTTACGACTTTTGCCAAGCAACATTTCTTCTTTAATACGCTCAAATATTATAACGTTCGTATCAACCGACATACCGACGGTAAGAAGGAAACCCGCGATGCTCGGCAGAGTCAATGTCAGACTGAACGCGGACAATACACTGAGCATCAGGTACATATTGAGAACCTGTGCGACCATAGCGTTGAATCCTGCCCCTTTGTACCAGAGCAGCATAAAAATCATGACCGCGACAAGGCCGATGGTCATGGCGTTAATACCCTGACGAATCGTATCCTCTCCGAGGGAAGCGCCGATCGCCTGTTGACTGACGGGTTCAAGTTCGACAGGCAGCGCCGCCGTACGGAGAACGAGCGCTAGATTGGTCGCCTCTTCCTGACCGAAACCGGTCAAGCGTACCGAATCACGAATCGGCTCCTGGATTCGCGCGCCGGCCTTTACCTTATCGTCCATGACGACCGCGAGCGTTTTCTGCACATTCGAAGAGGTCAATCGATAGAACAGTTCGCCGCCTTCCGTATCCAGCACAAAATTGATATCCGGCGCGCCGGTTATCTGATCACGCGATACAATGGCGCTCTTGATATGGTTTCCGTCAAGTCCTACTTCTTTCTTGATAACGATATACCGAGTAAACTCATCGATACCGTAACGGTCCTTCGTATAAAAACCGCGAACGGCGCAATCCGCGGGAACAACGGTCGCGTTGATGAGATTACCCGCACCGTCGAAGGTATTCGTCGGGTTCGCGGCATAATAGGTCAGGAAGGCCTGGGTCGCGTCATCGTCCACGATATGAAAAGCGAGCTTGCCTTTTCCCATGATGATGGAATTGATCCGTTCAGGGTCGGCGGCGCCGGGAATTTCGACGTAGATCTGATTTTCGCCTTGGCGGCGAATGACCGGTTCCGTCAAACCGAAACGGTCGATGCGGCTATTGAGCACTTCAAGGCCGCGATTCATCGCGTCTGCTTTATCTTCCGCGGTCAATTCACGGCCGAGCTTTTCTTTGACTGAATCGAGATTAGCCTGAATGATAACGCTCATACCGCCGGAAAGGTCCAAACCGAGTTGGATGGCGTTTCCGTGCAGGCCTTTCAATTTGACGATGCCGGTACGATACTGACTTTCGATCGCATCGACCGCTTCCCGTTCGCTGGCGAAAGAAGCAAGAACGGATTTCGCATCCCACACTTTTGGGGCCGTCATTTTCGCGAGCTTATAGTTCACTTTCGCATTCGTGATGAGAAAATCGAACTTCACAGGCAAAGCCGCCGAATTTTGAGATTGAACGAGCGCTTTGAGCTCCTTCAAATCCGCTTGAGCCTTCCGGGTAGCATACGTCTTGATTTGCTCGCGAGAGCCGAGAGCCAAGGCTTGTTGCTCCTTAGGCACCATGAAGTACCAGCGAATGGTCGGAAAGAGGAAGGAAAAACATACCGCGACCGTCGCGAGAACGATGAAAAACCGATACCGTTTGCTCATGCCGTTGCTCCAGTTGATTGGCTCCCGCCGACTCGTACTGCCCGGACGCGAAAAATCCCCGCCCACTCGGTTAAAAACCGAATTGACGGGGGCGCCCGCTCAAGCGCGGGGAGCGAAATTACTTCTTTTCTTCAGTAGATTCGGCGCCGGCGACAGCGGCGTCTTCTTTCTTTTCTTCTTTCTTATCTTCTTTTTTGCCGTCTTTCTTCTCAACTTTGACCGGTTCACCCAAAATGGAGGCGATCGCGGAACGGTTAAACTCGAGTTTACAGGCCTCGTCGACCTTGACGACGACGGTTCCGTTCTCTTTAACGGACTGGATCACGCCGTGCAGACCACCAATTGTGACGACTTTATCACCTTTCTTCAAAGCGGATAGCATTTTCTGCATATCCTTTTGCTTCTTGTTCTGCGGTCTGATGATCAAAAAATAGAAAATCAGGATAACGAGACCGAAAGGAACGAAAGTCGTTAACAGATTACCCGTTGAACTTGGGGCAGCTTGAAGGAGCGGAAAAGCGATGTTAGCCATTCGGAGGACTTCCTTGAAAAAGAGTTTAAGCTAAAGTAACACAGGGCTACGCCGGGGTCAAGGCGCCATCCATGGCGCCGCAGAATCGCGGAAGCGATTCTGCGCAGTAGTAAAGCACCGCATCCTTGCGGTGCTTGGCGCGCTGGGCCCGGACGATCGTTTGCTGGGGGAAGATATTGATGCACCGCGGTTCCGCGGCGCGGGCAGTGAGAGTTTAGAGGACCTTGAACTTGGCGACCTCTAGGGGGAGCACGCCGAACAAGCGGCTGAGGGGGGATTCGCGGGTAAGGGTGGAGCCGGAAGCCTTATTATATGCGGCCACCACGGCGTCGAGTTCTTCGGGAGAACCGGAATGTAGCGCGGAACTATAGGCTGCGCGGAAAAGACCCACCTCGGCAAGAGCTTTTGTAGATAAGTTTCCAAATGTTCGTTTGGCTTGACCGTCCACGATCGCGACCGGGCCGTCATATCCGATGGTGAAAATGAAATCTTCTCGGGGAATCATTAGGGATCCTCTTTTCAATAAAAATGAAGGACCGTCAAATGCTATCGGCATTCAGCGGTCCCTTACGGCCGATACTATTAATCGGCAGGCGAAAAATCGCTTTTGGCGGCACCGCACATCGGACATACCCAATCTTCGGGAATTTTGTCAAAGGGGGTTCCAGCCTTAACTCCGGCATCAGGATCCCCGACGGCAGGATCATAGATATACCCACAGACGTCGCAAATGTACTTCATTCAACTCTCCTTACGTTATTCCGCATACTGATCAAAAGCGCGAATCCGACAGGATTCGCGCTAGACTTACCGACCCCAACCAGGAGGCCCTACGGCTAAGCTTTCCAAAGACCGTGCAAATTGCAGTATTCTCGCGCGGTGACCGAAGAGGCCTTCACGCAAAACTGGGCGATGGGCGCATCGCCGGGTTTTAGATACTTCCGATGAGAAATACCGTCGGCGATAAGTTCGATCCATTCAATGTAGTGCTTGTCTTCCATCGGATGAGCGACGGCCCCTACTGAGACTTTGTACCCGTCCGCAGTCTTCTCAAGCACCGGAACGTGCTTTTCTTTTGAAGCGTCAACGGTATTTTCGACGACCAAGGTCATCGGAGCGCCGCAGCAAACCAATTCACCGTCGCCGGCATGGATCACTTCAACGATATTGCCGCAAATTCCGCACTTGTAGATTCCCGATTTTTTAGCCATTTGGTTCTCCTACCAGTTTTTAGCAAGAACTTCGAAATACGCCTGGGGATGCGCGCACGCGGGGCACGCTTTGGGGGCTTCAGTCCCCTCATAAAGATAACCACAGTTAAGACAGCGCCAAACAGTCTTTTTTTCTTTTTTGAAAACTTTTCCTTCGTCGATGTTGGCCTTGAGCGCATCGTAGCGTTTCTGGTGTTGCTTCTCCGCCACCATTATTGCCTCGAACACGGTAGCGATGGCGTCGTAGCCTTCCGCTCTCGCGATCTTGGCAAACCCGGGGTACATGGTTTTCCACTCGTAGTTTTCACCCGCGGCGGCGGCCTCAAGGTTTTTACTTGTGGTGCCGATGACGCCCGCGGGAAAGGACGCTTCGATTTTTACTTCGCCGCCTTCAAGAAATTTAAAAAGTCGCTTTGCGTGCTCCTTTTCCTGATCGGACGTTTCGGAAAAAATCAAAGAAATCTGATAAAAGCCTTCTTCTTTGGCCTTACTCGCAAAATAAGTGTACTTGTTGCGAGCTTGGGATTCGCCGCAAAAAGCGGTTAGTACGTTCTTTTCGGTTTTCGAACCTTTCAAGCTTTTCACGATAAGTCTCCTTATGAGTTTTTGGTAGCAGCCGGATTCGCTGTTGAAGCGTTATAGCCCGTTCTAATAATTATGCCGATCCGACAAGAAATCAAGTACGATAAAAAGATTGTAACGAATAATCAGAACGAATACCAAGACGAGCAAGAGAAAAATCAAAGCGGATCGGATCAGCTGCATCGATAGATCGGAGGACGGCGCTTACTTCAAGCGCGGAACGCAGATCGGCGGATGCGCGGCCGGTCATTCCGAGTACAAGTGATATACGGTGCAAATGGACATCCAACGGCAAGACAAGCTCCGACGTGGACACGCCTGTCCACCCGCCGGGATCAAGAGCGTCCCGCCGAACCATCCACCTAAGAAAGAGCATCAGCCGTTTGCACGCGCTGCCGTCGCACGGAGCGGAAAGCAAATTTCGAGATATTTTGAGGTCTGTCCCTTGACCGATCGTCCCGAGCGCGGATCCGGCGGAAGAACGAAGTCGCGCGATAAAGGTGTCGCATCGGGAGAGTAATAAAGCCGAAACCGGCTCATCCCGGTACGCGAGAACCGGCTCTGCCGCACCGGAGATGAAGACGACTTCGAGACCGCCGTATTCGCGAGAAAGCGAGGCGGAAGCGAAAAGCAGAGCGGCCACGTCGTATTCGTCAAAGAATCGATACTTGAAGCCCGACAGGAGCTTGAGCGTCCGATTAAAATCACCGGCGGTAATAAAGGTGTACGGATGAGGTCCGAAAGGAGCCAGCGCGCGGCGGCAGGCCGCGACTATGGCGGAGGCACGGCCCAGCGCCAGGGAAGCACACAAAAGAGCGACAATTTCCCTATCCGCGACATCAGTATACTCACGGACTACGATCAGGGGATCGGGATCCAAGAGCTCAGGCGTGTGGCAATCGGCAAAAACGGTTTCTAAAAGCGTATGGAGTTCCGCGCGGGATGGAGGCACGATTACTGCGAAACTCCCATAGCCTGCGCGTATTCCTCGCGGTAGCGAAGGAGCGTCGGATCATTCGGGGCTATGGCGAGGGCTTGTTTCAAATAATAAACGGCGCGCCGCTCATCTTTGCGTGAATGGTAGATTTCAAGCATGGCGACCAATGCGTCTATGTTCCGAGGGTCCTCAAACAGGCTGGAACGGAGATCGCCCATGGAGCCTTCCTCATCCGGCCGCAGACGAGAACGCAAAAAGTGGAATCGGCTTTTTATCGCCCCACCGGCCATCGTCGGGAGCCTCGCGTCGATTATCCGCGATGCTTCGGCTTTTTGTCCCACGTCGATCAGGGCGGACACGTAAAAACCCGTCCATTCGACGTTTGCTTGATCACGTTCGAATAATTCGCGCGCGATCGACTGAGCGGCGGACGCGTTGCCCAAACCTCGATACACCGAATAGGCCGAACGAAGATCAGATGCGGAACGGCGAACGCCGAGAAGAGACTCTACCAAAGGGAGCGCTTCTTTCCAAGCGGAGCGCGATACCGCGTCTTTGAGGGCAAGCTCAACTATAGCGGGGCTTTGAGACCCCGAGGAGACGAGTCGCGCAAGAACCTGCCGTCCTTCGGTCGTCTCCTCCGGCCGATTGGACTCCAACAAAAGTTTCGTAT
>JBAYHM010000102.1:0-14083 GCA_041666155.1 Treponemataceae bacterium | reverse complement strand
GCCGCTAGATCGCCTGTGGCGCCGTAAACGACAAGCACGAACGGTCTGGGCCTCCGGCGGGTAGCGAGCCCTACGGCTAAGGGGTTTCTATTCATGTCTTTGAATATAAGCCGCAATAGTCGTCCGGGAAAGGCGAAAACGATGGAACGTTTGGGCGCCTAGATCTTAGAAGAGCGCTTTGCGCGCTCTCCCTATTTCGTCAGGAACTCATAGATCGATTTCGGAACCGGGATACCGTCTTTGGTATAACGCGCCATCACCTTATTTTCGATCTCACCGGGTACCAGCACTTTTTCAAATCCGGGAGCCGGCGGAATTCGATGGATTTCATCGATCATCGTCTGCGCCATTTTCAGGTATCCGTTCCCACCCCAGAAAATCGCCGGATCGATGACGATGAGCAAATTTGAAAGGTCGCGATATTTATCATAATCACCGTACATCTGCTTTACGTGCGGGCCGAACACACCGCCGACTAAAAGTCCCGTCAACGCTTCAACCATGACGGTGATGCCGTAGCCCTTAGGCCCGCCGAAGGGAAGGAGCGCTACGGCCTTTTGCGGGTCGGTGCATTTTTTTCCGTCAGCATCGACCGCCCAATTGTCGGGGATCGGCGCGTTCTTTTCCCGCGACGTCAAGATTTTTCCCCAGGCGACTTCGCTGGTAGCCATATCCAGCAGGATATCCTCTTTCTCACCGGGAAAGCCGAAGGCCATCGGATTGCTGCCGAAAAAGGGTTCTGATCCGCCGAAGGGAACGACCAGTTTGTTGACGTTGCCGCACACCAAGACGGCCTTCTTGGCCTTCAACGCGATATCGGCGTAATAGGCGAGCGCCCCGCAGTGACTGTTGTTTTTAACGCCGACCAGCGCGATCCCTTGTTCCGCCGCGATCTTAACCGCCTCTTCGGTCGCGTACTTCATCGACACATGACCAGCCGCGCCTTTCGCATCCACAAGCGCTACCGACGGTTTGAGTCGCTTCATGGTGAAGTCGGTCTTCAGGTTCATGCCGCCCGAACGGATTCTTTGCATATAGTGTTCAACTCGGATGACGCCGTGGGAGTGAACACCGCGGAGGTCGGCGTATACCAGAACGTCCGCAACGACGTCCGCGTCTTTTTTAGGCATTCCCGTTTGGGTCATTTTGGTTGAGACGAGCTTAGCTAATTCTTCTTTTCGTACGATGACGGTTTCATCGGCCATGGCAACTCCATATTGATAAAAAGTAAAATATTATCCGCTCTACTAAACCGGTTTATAAAACTCCCGATATCCATTCTTGTCAAGGAATTGGACTACCGCGATAAACCAAAAGGCGCAACCCTGATTCCCTCTTGTTCCAGCCTTTTTCGTATCGTCCGCACCATAACGACAGCGTCGGGATTATCGCCGTGAACGCAAATCGTCTGCGCGAGGATGGGGATTTCCGTGCCATCGATCGCGATCGTCGTTTTCTTTTTCGCCATAGTGAGTACCCGTTCCGCGATGGATTGGGCGTCATGCAGCACAGCTCCGGGCAAGCGACTGGACACGAGGGTCCCGTCGGCGTTATAGGCTCGGTCGGCGAAGGCTTCTTCCACAAACGGAATGCCCGTTTGTTTTGCGGCTTCGGTCATCGCTGAATTCGCGAGACAGAGCATGTAAAGCTTTGGGTCGACGGCCTTAATGGCTTCCGCGATAGCCGAAGCGACCGCAAAATCCTTTTCCGCCATATTGTAGAGCGCGCCGTGTACTTTAACGTGTTGAAGCGGAACGCCTTCAGCGCGGCAGAAACCGAGAACCGCGCCGATCTGATAAATCACGTCGGCCTGAATCTCCGCGGGAGTCGCCGTGATCCTCCTGCGGCCAAAACCCACCAGATCATGGAAACCGGGATGCGCGCCGACGGCGACACCGTATCGTTTAGCAAGAACGACGGTCTTGCGAATAGTTAGAGGATCCGATGCGTGGAAACCGCAGGCGATGTTCACGGAACTGACGAAAGGCATTGCCTCTTCGTCGAATCCGAGTTTCCACTCTCCGAAGCTTTCTCCCATGTCGCAGTTTAAATCAATATTTATCACAGGCTTAACCTCTTCCTCTTTCAATTCTTCACCTGGATATTGCCTACAAGAGCTAAACCTTGATCCGACCGCGAAAACCCCTAACGCCGTAGTATGATTCAGCACCGTTGTGATACACGAATACAGTGTCATAGCGACGATCACAGAACAGCGCACCGCCAAGGTCCCTTATTTTAACGGGCGTTTTCACCCAGCTTGAAGTTTTCGTATCGAATTCTCCCAACTCTTGCAATTCTCGATATTGTTGCTCCGTGAGTAGCTCAATACCTATCGAGGCTGCTGTTTCGATGGCGTTTCCGTTTGGCTTGTGTTCTTTTCGTGAATCGAGAGCCTCGCGGTCATAACAAAGACTACGCCGGCCGACTGGGCTTTCAGGGGAACAATCACAGAAAATAAACTCACTGGTCTTTTCATCATAACCAACAACATCCGGCTCGCCGCCTGTGCGTTCCATTTCAAGGAGCGCCTGTAGTTTTTTTGGACTAGCCACCAATTTCACTTGTACTGAGTTCCAGTCGATTCCCGTGTGACGACCCATGTTTTTCCCGAACCGCTCTTTGAGAGTTTTCATCAGCTCGTTGGGAAATGATTCTTCCATGTCCTTATCCCCCTTTTGCGATTCGTTCACGGTCGTTTTTCTTCAACTGACTACCAATATTGCTGAGCGCGTAAATCCATCATGATTATATCCTGCCAAGCGCCGTGGCGATAAGATCGTACGTGGCTCGTTCACTGTACAAAGCGGCTTCCGCCTGCTCTACGCTTACCTGAATAAAGCGTACCCGGTCTCCGGGCTTTCCCTGCGCGAGCCAACATAAATCGGGGCCGATCACCGTGCCGATTTTCGCGTAGCCGCCGCTGGTCTGTCGGTCCGCCATCATCACGATAGGGCGCCCGTGCCCGGGAATCTGGATCGCTCCTTGGCAAAGCGCATCCGATACGATATCCGCTTTGCCCGTATGTTTGATCAGAGGTCCCTCCAACCGATACCCCATTCGATCCGCTTCGCTGGTGACCGTGAAGGTTTCCCTGAAAAACGTCTCCAAACCCACCCTTTCAAAGAGGTCGTCTTGTGGGCCGCTTAAGACGCGCAGAATAATATCATTTCCGTATCGGGGAATGAATTGCGCGGGGAGTACGCGTTCGATGGAAAAAACGCCGGGACCGAACCCCAGCTTGTCGCCTTTTTTAAGCGCCCTTCCCTTGAATCCGCCGATTCCGGCTTTCAAGAAGGTGGAGCGGCTGCCTTGGACTAGAGGAACGTCGCTACCACCCGCGATCGAGAGATACGAGCGACAACCTTCGGCGGCGATACCGAAGCTTAAAACGCTTCCTGCCGGCACGAAAAAACAGGACCAATTGGGGATTTTCTTACCGTCAAGCACCGCGTGCATATCCGCCCCGCAAATAGCGACGGCGATATCGGTATCAAAGCGAAAAACGCCGCCTTGCAGAGTCATTTCAAGAACCGCGACATCGCGCGGGTTCCCGACAAGAAGGTTGCTTACGGCCAGAGCGTATCTGTCCATAGCCCCGGCGACCGGCATGCCTAAAGACTGGTAGCCCCAGCGCCCCTTATCCTGAATGGTGGTGAGCAGTCCCGGCTCGATAACCGTCACGGCCCGCCTCCGTCACCGACGATCACTTCGGCTTTATACCTTCCCGTCTCCACTTCGCGCAAGATTTTTTCGTAACGAGAACCCGAAATAGCTTGAAATTTGAGATAATCGCCTTGCATGAACAAGGGCGCGCCATTCATGGGGTACGCCAGAGAAAAGATCGGCGTCCGCCCGATGAGACGCCAACCACCCGGACTTTCCAATGGATAAAACCCGGTTTGGTTACCCGCGATAGCCACGGATCCCGCGGGTATTTTTGTTCGAGGTTTATCCAGCCGCGGGACGGCGAGTTCTTCGGGAAGACCGCCAAGATACGGAAAACCAGGCATAAAACCAAGCATGTAAACGAGATAGCTAGAACCGCTATGTTTGGCTATCACTTCCTTCTCTTTCAACCTCGCATACTCGGCGACGAACGCGAGATCCGGACCGAAGTCCCCCCCGTAGCACACGGGGATGACAATCGTTCTGGATTTGTTCTCCGCTATCGTCGACGCCTCCTCTTTTCCAAGAATGGATATCGCCATGGAGCATAATTCGTTCCGCGGAAGACTTAAGGGATCGAAATAAATAAGCAAGGAACGGTAGGAGGGAACGATTTCGATAATTGAAGGGTGGCTCAGCTTACGAATGCCGTCGGCGAGAGCGCGGACGCGGCGATTCAAAACCGGGTCTATTGTATCGCCTAACTCTACGACAAGTCCTTGCTCTCCCGCGTTCAGCATCCTATACGTCATGGAGTCCATTTGCTCAGCACGCGGCGAAGTGGCCGGCGCCGTATTCCTTCAGACGAACAATTTCCGGCTCGTCGCCGACTTTGCGTAACGGCGTAGGAATTTCACAGTCCTGGATAGGCCTGTCGCGCCTGCGCGATGGGTCCGCGACAGGTACCGCGGAAAGCAACTTTTTCGTGTACGGATGAATCTGGTTTTCAAAAACGTCGGCCCGGCTGCCGAATTCGACGATTTGGCCAAGATACAGCACGGCGACCCGGTGGCTCATTCGTTCAACTACCGCCATATCATGGCTGATGAACAGATACGCCAAACCGCGACGCTGCTGCAACTCCATGAAAAGATTTATGATTTGCGCTTGAATGGACACGTCCATGGCGGACAACGCTTCATCAGCGATAATGAGTTCCGGATCGGAGGCTAATGCCCGGGCGATGCAAATACGCTGACGCTGACCGCCTGAAAATTCATGGGGATACCGTTTGGCGAAGTCGGCATCCAAGCCTACCAGTTCCAGCAATTGGGCGACTCTATCTTTAATATTTTTTTCGCCGTCAATCAAATAATGCGCGCGAATGGGTTCGGAAACGGAAAATCCGATGATCTGGCGCGGATCCAAAGACGCGAAAGGGTCCTGAAATATATACTGGATCTTCTGCTGAAGTTTCCGTCTTTCTTCTTTGCCCATGGCGGAAAGCGCTCTTCCATTGAATAGGAAATCCCCCGAAGTCGCTTCCTGCAATTGCTGAATAGTACGGCCGATAGTCGACTTCCCCGAACCGCTTTCGCCGACCAGCGCGAGGGTTTCCCCCGGATAAATGTCAAAGCCCACTTTTTCCACCGCATGCACGCGGTGGGTGGTCCTGCCCATCAAGCCCTTGCGCATATCAAAACGGACAACCAAATCGCGCAAAGACAAAATCGGTTTCAGATCAAAGCGAGCAGTATCATGGACCTGATTTTCTACGGTGATCGATGATGCTTCGGCTCCCTCGCCCACTAAAGGGAACGGCCGCGGAAAAGTTTCTCCAGCCATGCTGCCCAAGCGAGGAACCGCGGCCAGCAACGCGCGGGTATACGGATGGGTCGGGGCGTTGAAGATGGCGGAGACTGTACCGGATTCAACTTTTTTTCCTTCTTTCATCACCACTACATCATCCGCCACTTCCGCGATGACGCCCATGTCGTGGGTAATAAAGATAAGTGCCATACCAAGTTCCCGCTGCAGTTCGCGCATGATCGAAAGAATTTGCGCCTGGATGGTAACGTCGAGCGCGGTGGTCGGTTCATCTGCGATCATCAGTTTGGGGCGGCACGCCAACGCGATGGCTATCATCACCCGCTGGCGCATACCGCCGGAAAGCTGGTGCGGATAACGGTCCAGCATGACCTTCGCGTCGGGAAAGCGGACCATATCCAAAAGACGGCGTGCTTCCGCCAGAGCCTGTGACTTATCCATATTCTCGTGGAGAGTCAGAACCTCCGCGATTTGGTCGCCTATCGTGAAAACGGGATTCAGACTCGTCATCGGTTCTTGGAAGATCATGGATATTTCTTTGCCGCGAATATTCCGCATCGTCTTCTGGGTAGCGGAAAGCAAGTCCTGCGGGCTTTCCGCTCCGTTGAAGACAATGCGTCCGGATCGGAAGTTCGCGCCCATAAGGTCCGCAAGACGCAGTATGGAAAGCGCGGTTACCGATTTACCCGACCCAGATTCGCCTATTATTCCCAAAGTGCGGCCGGGCGCGACGGAAAAATCCAGGTTTTGTACGACTAGCGATGAGCCGAACGCGACACTCAAGTCTTCAACCGAAAGCAGCGGACGAACCGGGTTTTCCGTGTCATTCATATCAAACTCCCGTCGGTGACGAAATAGTCTGGAACGCGTCATAGGCGGCTAAAACAGCTTCCATCTGCGCCGTATGTCCAGCGACGAACGCGTCTGCGTATACGGTCTCATCCGGATATTCGGTAATGAGCCGTACGGGAACCGTCGTCGCTGTATCGACGGAGCACATACAGGGGAAACCATTTATGAGACGAAACGTTCTATCCCTGGTATGGATCGAATAAAGCTTCAATTGCTCTTTGTTGAATGTAATCAGGCCGGGGACAGAGCAAAGGCGACGGGTCATCGCGTCCAAAAAGATCTCCACTCGTTCCGCCCAGGAAGCGTGGTGGCGGAGGACAAGGAAAAAACCGTGAGGAAGCGTCCACGAAGCGAAGCCTCGGGGGATGTAGCCGGAATTGGGCCGCGTCCATTCATGAGACGGGTAACCGTGCAAATTGACATGCAGCTGCGCGCCGCAGCGTCGCAGGGCTTCCATCCGTAGAGCTTTCTCGTACACGGAATCATCCGTTTGGTATTCCAGATCGTTCCCCAACGCGGTATACCGCGCGGCATGGTGCATATGTTTCGGATTTTCCACCCTCAATTGCCGATGCAGATCGTACCCATCGGGGTTCTCAAGAGGTTCGACGGCGAAATGGGCGTTCGGCCTGCGGGCAAGAACCTTCGCGGCCCTTAGCGCGCCGACAATTCCCGTGGTCTCGTTCGCGTGTTGGCCGCCGCTTATGAGAACCGCCGCGTCGCTTCCGCTTCGATACCTTGCCTCAAGAGCGCGGCCCAGGTAAGATCGCGCCTCAAAGCGCTCGCCACCGATACTTTTAAGTTCAGCTGAGATTTGCGCCGGCGACAAAGGGCGGACGGCGGTATCCAAGTCCTGAATTTCCTCAGCGGAATCGGCAAGCGGTTTCGGTAAGGTCCGCGTTTCAATTGTGAGCGAGGCAAGCTGCCCATGGACTATTTCCGGCACAATTTGTCCCGGCCGTATCGTGCGGTCGCTCACCGGTCTGCCAGTTTTCTTTTGAAAATATTCCAGCAAGGAAAAATAAAGATCTTCATGCAAGGCTTCACTGAGGCTGAGCGTTTCTTCCCCATACGGAAGAACCGTTTCCATCGCTGGAAGACTCACTCGTATAGAGAGTACTCCGAAAAACGGTTCAACCTCTCCCCAATCGTGGGTCGCGACGCTTTCCATAACGGCGGAATAGATACTTTCGTACTCGGTCTCCAAGGGAGCGTCAATGCCGCCCGCGATCTCGTGTCGGATCCAACCTACCGGCGATAGGACCGTTTCGCCGATATGGTCGACTTTCAACCGATTCGGCGCGAAAACCTCAAAGCGAGTCCGACGGCCGTCGGCGTACAAAAGCGTAACTTCGTAGAATAAACGGTCGTCCGCGCGCGGTGAAAAACTCAATTCGCAGTTTTCCAGCAAAGCGGCGAGCGGATAAGCTTCCATCAAAAAACGGTCGGGAGCGCACTCAGGACGAACGGGATACGCGACGTGAGCACGCGCGAGCCCTTCCCTCTCCGCTTCATCCAGAAAAAAGCAGAGCAAGGGTTTGTAAGCGCTGCGTACGCGCGCGCTGATGCCGCGGGAGGCGAAACGGCTCTCCATCGAACGGCGGTACGACGCGTCTTCAAAAACCCAAAGCTCCAAAGCGCTGCCCGCGGGACAATCAGGAAATGACGACAGAACTCTTTCAAGGCTGCGTTCAAATGCCTTCTCAAGAATGAGTTGTTTCATTGGGTAGTTTTTCCGGTCGGGTCCAGCTTGTCGCGAAGCCAATCGCCTAAAAGATTCAGTCCCAGCACCGTTAAGAGGAGCGCAAGGCCGGGAAACACGCTGATCCACCACGCGTTCTGTAAATAGGTGCGCCCGTCGGCCAACATGCCGCCCCAACTGGGAATCATCGGATCAACCCCGAGCCCGAGGAAGGTCAAACTGCTTTCTAATAGGATATTGTTCGCCACGTTCAGCGTCATGAGTACGACGACCGGTCCGAGCAGATTGGGAAGCAGATGGCGGAACAGGATTGAGCGATCCTTAACGCCGATCGCGCGAGCGGAAAGAATGAATTCTCGTTCTCTGAGCGCAAGGACAGAACCCCGCACCAGGCGCGCGTATTGCACCCATTGAGAAATCACCAACAGGATGATGGTGTTCGCCAAGCCCCCACCGATGATGGCGATGAAGGTAATGGCCATGAGGATGAAAGGCAGCGCGAGCTGCACGTCGGCGAAGCGCATAACGACCATATCCCAAAAACCGCGATAGTAGCCTGAGATGAGTCCCATGACGACACCGATTACGACGGCGCCCGCTACCGACAATGCCCCGACTATTAGCGATATCCGGCCTCCGACTATCAGTCTGGCTAGGACATCACGGCCTAACGGATCTGTCCCGAAAGGATGCGCCGGATCGGTGAATGGCCGTGAAAGACGGTGCAGGAGGTCTATCGCTTCTCCTCCGTCGGGAACCAAAAAGTAAGAAAGCAAGGTTAAGAGGCAAATACCGCCGGTCAGCAGCGATCCAAGTATAAATTCGATATTTTTGAAGCTGGAAAAAGATGAAGTTCCGGAAGAGGACATCGTTTATTCTCTCCTGATACGCGGGTCGATGAATCCATAGGCGGTGTCGACGAGCAAATTGACGAATACGATCAGGAAGGAAAGAATGCAGATTACGGCCTGGAGGACCGGATAGTCCCGGGAAGCTACCGCGTCGAACGCCAGTGTGCCCATACCCGGCCAATTAAAAACCCTTTCCACCACGACTATTCCGCCGAGAAGACCACCGAACTGCAGTCCGAAATACGTGACCAGCGGGATGGCGCAGTTGCGCAAAGCGTGCTTATAAAGCACGACCCATTCGCTCACACCCTTTGAGCGGGCAACCATAACGTACTGTGCTTGCAGGATTTCCAGCATGGTTGTTCTTACAAGCCGCACATTTGTCGCGGTTAGGATTATCCCCATAGTCGTAGCCGGCATAATGAAGCTCGAAAAATCGGTCATGCCGCTTGGAGGCAGCCATCCCAAAAAAATGGAGAAGAATAGGACCAGCATTATAGCGAGCCAGAAATTGGGGAAAGAAAGGCCGACAAGGGAAAGAATTCGGATGAGCTGATCCAGCCATTTACCCCGGGAAACCGCCGCGGCGATACCTAAGGGAATGGAAATAGTAACGGATACCGCCAGCGAGGCAAGTGCGAGCGAAAGCGTTGCGGGTAGGGCTTTCGCGATCAAGGTCGCGACCGGCGTTCCGCCCATGAAACTACGGCCGAAATTGAAGGTGACCATGCCCTTAATGAAATTGAAGTATTGGACCAGAAATGGTTCGTTCAGGCCCAGAGCCGCGCGGATGCGGACCAGATCGTCTTCCGTCACGCTGCCCGCACCCTGCGCGAGCATCAACGCGGGGTCTCCCGTCAAGCGAACGGCGAAAGCGACGATCAAAGTAACGGCGAGAACCACAAAAATCGCCTGCAGCAGTCGCTTGAATAAAAATTCGGCCACGCCGATGCTCCTTGGAAAAGGACCGCCCGAAAAGACGGACGGTCCCGACTGGGCGTGTTATTCTACGGACACGTTCGTAAGGCGTAGTCGGCTATCCGGCGGCGCGTCGAAATTCTTTACGCGCGTGTTTATCGCATATATCGCTTTCAGGTTGTAAAGAAGCATTTCATACGCGTTGTCGGTAGCGTAATTGGCGATGGATTTTAGTATTTCCTCGCGCTTCGCCCTATCGGTAATGAAACGCTGAGATTCGAGCAACGCGTCGAGCTTGGGATCGCTCTCGTAAGGATTCCACTTTTCTTTCGAATGATACATCGCGTACGCGGTGTTGTCGAAATCCAAGGTCCAGCCGCCCCAGGATTGCTGGAATAGGGCGCCGGTCTTCCCGGCCGGTACGATATCGTTCAACCTATAGTTGGTTTCGTACGGCTTGATAGTCGCGTTGATGCCGACTTGCTTAAGGTAGCTCGCGATCGCCTGATTCACTTCCAGGAAAGTCGCGTCGTTGTTGCGCACGTCGATCTGGATGGGCGCCCCGGTCGGTACGTTCGCCTGCTTCAGCAAATTACGCGCCGCTTTGGGATCGTACGGCACCGGCTTCATGGTGGGATCGTAGCCGAAGGACAAGGCGCCCTGGAAACTGGAGATGGGGGCTGCCTGGCCGCCGAGGATCGACTTGATGATGGCGTCGCGGTCGACGGCCATCACGAGCGCCTTGCGGACTCGGACGTCCTTGGTGATTCCGTTCGCCGTATTAAAACGCAACGCATACACCGTCGGACCGGGGACGCTGACGACCTTGAGTTTGGCGTTGGCGCTGATGGTCGGAATCATGCCTATGGGGATAGTCGGCGGGATTACGAGATCCACCCGGCCCGCCTGCAATTCGGCGATCGCGGTGGAGGGCTCGGTGATGAATCGATACTCCAAGCGCGAAAGCTTCGGGGCGCCGCCCCAATGTTTCGCGAAGGCTTCAAGCTTGATGCCGATCTTCGGTTCGTAGGAAACGAACTTGAACGGACCGGTTCCGACCGGATTAGCGTTGAAGAAGTCTTCTCCCTTTTCTTTGATGTACTTAGGCGGAACGATCATGGCGCCGTATCCGGCCAGTTTTACCAAAAGGACAGGATCTGTGTTTTTCAGCAACATATCCACGGTGTAGTCATCGACTATTTTGACTTGGTCGATAACCGCGTAGTTTGACCGCTGCGGGCCTTTTTTTCCTTCGTCGCCGAGCAGGCGATCGAACGTGAATTTAACGGCTTCGGCGTTGAAAGGTTCGCCGTTGTGGAAGACGACCCCTTTCCGTAAGTAGAATCGGATACGCTTGCCGCCGTCAAGATCTTCCCATTTCAGGGCAAGGCCCGGCACCAGCTTCACGTCCGGTCCACGGTAGGTCAATCCGTCGTAGATATTGGTAGACACGGAAGCCCAATTGACCAGGAACGTGTCGATCGGGTCCCAGTTTCCCGGATCCTGCGGGGAGGATACGGTTAAGGTTCCGTCAGCGAATACCGGAGCGACGCCGAAAAATCCGCCGGTCAACATGACCGACAAGATACACACCAAAAAACTTTTCCGTCTCAACATCAGGATCCTCCTATGCGTGAAACTAATATCAGAAATATCACGTGAGCGTAAGCGTTAAAAAACTACCCTGTCAAGGCAAAGAAAAAATTTGCGCACCTTCATTGACTCATTGAAAACCCATGAGGTTCGGATGCGCGGCCTCATCGGACCCTGCGCTTCATCGCGGTTCCATATGAATGCCGAGAACGGAGCATTCGGCAGAATCACCGAATGCAACCGCAAACCACATGGCAGGAAATAAAAAAGTCCTTATCTCGCAAGGCTTAAACCATTGCAGGATAAGGACTTTAATGGGCGATACAAGAGTCGAACTTGTGACCCCCAGCGTGTCATACTGGTGCTCTAACCAACTGAGCTAACCGCCCGAACGTCCATATGTATAGCCGAAAGCGAGAATCCGTGTCAACTACTTGGACAGCACTTGATGGATGCGTTCCAAGACCTTTTTTCGATCAAGCGGCTTAACGATATAATTCTTGGCTCCCAGCAACAAAGACTTCTTGACCAAGTCCTGCTTTCCAAGGGCGCTTATCATTATAACCTTCGCTTCCTTGTCAAAGGTCATGATATGTTCCAAGGCCGTGATTCCATCCATGCGCGGCATCGTGATATCCATTGTCACCAAATCAACGTTCGGATGCAGCTCTTTATATTTTTCCACACCCTGTTCACCGTCGGCGGCGGTCCCGATTATGTCGTAACCTTCGGAAGTCAGGATCTGTCCGATCTGTTTTGCGACGAACATGGAATCGTCTACAACCAGAATACGGTATGAAGAGCCGTCAGGCTTTTTCCCATCCGGTTCACGCGCGTTTATTGACGGAAAATCCTCTTTCGTCTTCATACCCTATCCGTTACGCCCGTTCTCTGATCGCGACGTTGATTTCAACCTTCCCCTGAGGGATTTCCATCGGAACAATCAAGGCTTCAACCTCATGGTCGGAGACTTCCATGTTATCGCCGGTGAACAGGGCCGGAGGCGTAAGATCAAATTTAAAACCGAGATCATGAAGCTTGGTGACCGCCTGGGCGGTTATCATATTCGCCAGTTCGGTGATAGTCGCCTTCGCCAGCTCGTCCATGGTCGTGATATCTTCACCGTTCATCGTCGACGCTACCGCGAGAGCCGTGGCTTTCGACATATCGAAAAGAACCCGCCCCTCCACGTCGCCGGCCAATCCGACGAGCGCCGCGACACCGAGAACCGGCATGGTGGTCGATTTTAAGTAAAGCTCACCCCTTTTCACGTCCGAATTCAAGACTTCTTTCAGCACATTGAAGGCGGCTTCAACAAAAGGGTTAATATATTCGACTCTCATTCTGCGCTCCTTAGGTATAGTCCTATAGTCGTTTGTTTATTCTGCTCTAGCATAGGCCGAAACCAGTTCATTTCCGATCGGCTTCCATTCATCACTCAAAGGCGGCTTTTCGTTCCTTCCGAGGAACAACACGCCCTGTCGTTTTAACTTATCTGAGAAATCCGCGAAAACTCGGGATTGATCCCCCGGCGTCAGGAATGATATCAAATCGCGCGCCAAGATGATATCCAGCTCAGGATAGGGATTGGCATTTAAAACGTCATGGTATTCAAACACAACGGAATCGCGGATCGTTTGATTGAACCCGTAGCCGTTGCGACCTTTGACCATATATTCGCGACAAAATTCGGGGACATCCTCAAGATCGAACACCATGTTAGGCGCGGTAGAAATAGACAAGAGATCGGCATCATTTGCCCAAATCTTCAAGTGCGCTTCCGGATATCGGTTTCTCAGGATACACGCGAAAGAATACGTTTCGTGGCCTTTTCCGCAGCCGGGATTCCACACGTTGATATTTTTGGAAGGAAGATCAGGAAGAATCGCGAATACCGCGTTGGCGTATTCGTCACTCCAAAACGCTCCGGAGAAAGGCGAAAAAAAGCCGGCAAGATAGGCATCGGCATCTTCGGCATCCTTGAGCTGGAGATCTTTTCCTTTTTTTTGTGCCTTCCATTCCTCAAAACGGGCGGAAACCCATTCATCATTGAACTCCGTCGCCGAGAACTTACGGAAGGCGGAGAGGGTTTCTTTAATAAAACCTAAGTCCGAAGAGGCGGCCGACTGGCGCTCCGGCGAGCTCACGGCCTGAGTAATCACTTCCGGCGCCGCGAAGGAAACCGCGGGACTTTCGGTTATCGTATGCTTCTCTTCCTCTTTCGGGGAGAAAATGCGAATCGCGTCAAGAATGATATAAAGCCGACCCTGATTCTCCACGACGCCGCGAATGTACTTGATGTTTATATCGCCGAAAATCGGATGAGGAGGCTGGATTGAGGATGAAGTGATGCCCACGACCTTATCGATATTATCCACGATAACACCGAGTACTTGCTCTCCTATCCGGAGAATGAGGGTATTCTCCAGCGCGTCTTCTTCTTTCTTTTCCGCGGGAAGATGGAAAAACACGCGCAAATCGATTACGGGGATAATTTCGCCCCGCAGATTGTATACGCCCCGAAGAAAGGTGGCGGCGTTGGGTACAAACGTGAACTTTCCCGCTTTCGCGATTTCTTTCACGTTCATGATATCTACGCCGTAATCTTTCCCCGCCAGGGAGAAGGTGACCATCTTATAATCAACCGCCTCAGCCCGTTCTTTCCGGTGCTCGAGGACTTCACTTTCCGTCATCCGTTCGCCGTTCGCTGTCATGCTTTCCTCGCTACCGT
>JBAYHM010000101.1:0-14143 GCA_041666155.1 Treponemataceae bacterium | reverse complement strand
CGCCTGGATGGTCAAGGCGCTCAACCCCAACCTCCTGCAGACCGTCGAGGGACAACCGGTCTTCGTGCATGCCGGCCCCTTCGCGAACATTGCCGTCGGGCAGAGCTCGATCATCGCCGACCGCGTGGCCCTGAAGCTGGCCGACTACCACGTGACGGAGAGCGGCTTCGGCGCGGACATCGGCTTTGAGAAGTTCTGGAACCTGAAATGCCGCTTCTCGGGCCTCGTGCCGAACGCGGCGGTTATCGTCTGCACGGTGCGGGCGCTCAAGATGCACGGCGGCGGACCCAAGGTCGTTCCGGGCAAACCGCTTGATAAGGCGTACACCGAAAAGGACGTCGCCTTGACGGAGGCCGGCGTACAGAACCTGTTGTCCCATATCGAAACGGTCAGGATGAGCGGCATCCAGCCCGTTGTCTGCGTCAACCATTTCTTCACCGATACCGACGAGGAAATCAACGTTATCCGCCGGGCGGCGGAAGCGGCAGGGGCGCGCGTCGCGGTGAGCCGGCATTGGGAAAAAGGCGGCGAAGGCGCGATCGAACTGGCGGAAGCCGTGGTCGAGGCCTGCGAGGAAAAGCCCGACTTCAAGTTCCTCTATCCCCTGGACCTGCCCGTCAAAGAGCGTATCGAACTGCTGGCCACTAAGGTGTACGGCGCCGACGGCGTCAGCTATACCCCGGAAGCGGAGGAAAAGCTGGCCGAGATAGCCGCGGACCCCGAGCTTCGCGACCTTGGAACCTGCATGGTCAAGACGCACCTCAGCCTGAGCCATGACCCCAACCTGAAAGGCCGCCCGAAGGGCTGGACGCTTCCCATCCGCGACGTGCTCGCGTACCGCGGCGCTGGTTTCATCGTGCCGGTAGCCGGTGACATCAAGTTGATGCCGGGCACTTCCTCCGATCCTTCGTTCCGCAACATTGACGTGGACGTAAAAACCGGCCGCGTGCGCGGAATATTCTGAGGAAACATGGATGCAACAGCATATCGATAACAAGACCTACCACGTGGAGATCCTGCCGCCCAAGCAGGATTCGGAAAAGCTCGACGCCGACCTGGAATTGTTCGCGACGAAGTTCAAGCGCGTTATGGAAAGCGGCTACTGCGCCTGCCTGACCGACAATGCGATGGGTAACCTGGCCTTCCAGGGCCCGGAAATGCTCGAGGAACTCGGCCTTGAACCCAAGAAAGACCTAGTGATGATTCACCTGAACACTTTCCATACCAAGGAAAACCTGGACGGCATTCTCAATTCCTGCAAAGCCCTGAAGATCCGGCAGCTCCTGGTTATCACGGGCGACGGCTCGGATCGTCTTCCCAAGCTGGCTCCTTCAGACATCGGCGCCGAGGGCGTGGAATCAGTGACCTCGGTGGAGCTGCTGAAGTACATCGTCCGCGAGTACCCCGGCGACTTCGAACTGGGAGTGGCTTTCAACCCCTACGAACCCGAAGAACATGAAGCGGCGAAGATGGAGCGCAAACTTGCCGCCGGAGCCGAGTTCATCATCACCCAGCCCGTTATCGAACGGAACGAGATCGTCGATAAGCTGTTGGCTAAGTACCCGACGATTCCCGTCATTGTGGAAGCCTGGATGAGCAAGAAGATAGACCTTCTTTCCGAAGCAGTCGGGTACGAAATCAAGACCGCGACCGATCCTTTCGACCCCATCGCGACGCTCAAGATCCTGCACCAGAACTACCGGAAGTGCGGCATCTACCTGTCTCTCCTGGGCTTCAAAACGCAGTACGACCTCATCGCGAATACCTGGAAATGAAGCGCCGTACATCCAGGAGGACCGCATGAAAATCGTCGTGTGCGTGAAGCAGGTGCCGGGATCCAACGATGCCAAGATCGACCCCGAGACCAAGCGCATCATCCGGGAAGGCATCAAAGCCGTCACCAATCCCTTCGACACCTACGCGGTGGAAGAAGCGGTGCGGATAAAGGAAAAGATCGGCGGCGAGGTAGTCGTGCTGACCATGGGGCCGCCCCGGGCGGACATCGTCCTCCGCGAAGGCATTTCCGTGGGCGCCGACAAGGCGGTCCTGCTGAGCGACCGAGCTTTCGGCGGCTCCGACACCTGGGCTACAAGCTACGCTCTGGCCAGAGCGATCGAGAAGATCGGCGGCGTGGACCTGGTGATCTGCGGGAAACAGGCGATTGATGGGGACACGGCGCAGGTGGGACCGGGAATCGCCGCCCAGCTGGATTGGCCGCAGGCTACCTACGTCATGGCGGTCCCCGAGATCACCGCGGCCGGCATTCAGGTCAAACGCATGCACGAGGACGGCTGGGACCAGTGTGAGATAAAACTTCCGGCGGTGCTGACGGTGGTCAAGGACATCAACCAACCCCGCATCCCGACCCTCAAAGGCCGTCTGGCGGCCCAGAAGATTGAGATCCCCACTTGGACCGCCGCCGACATCGGAGCGGATCCCGCGCTGATCGGGCTGAACGGTTCGCCTACGCGGGTCGTCAAGACCAACCCGCCGCCCGAGCGCAGCAAGGCCAGCCTGAAACTGAATGGAACGCCTGAGGACTCGGCCCGCCGACTGGTGCGGGAATTGCGCCTGCGCGGTCTGGTATAAGGAGCGTGACAACATGATGGCCAATACGGACAAAGCGCGCGTTTCCTATAAAAACATCTGGGTCGTCGCCGAAGTGATGGGTGGAAAAGTCCAGAAAGTCACCTACGAACTCCTGGGCGCCGCCCGCGCCCTGGCCAACAAACGAAAGTCCGAACTTTGGTGCATCGTCATGGGCGACGGCGTTTCAAGAGAGACCGAGGCACTGTTCCACGGAGGCGCCGACGTCGCTCTCACGATCGACGATCCGCGACTCTCCCGTTTCCTGGACGAGGATGAAGCCTCGGCCCTGGTGCGCCTGATCGGAAAGCACAAACCGGAAGTCGTCATCTGCGGAGCCACCACCCGGGGCCGCGCCCTGATTCCGCGCGTCGCCGTCAAATCCAACTGCGGGCTCACCGCCGACTGTACGGGACTCGACATCGATAGCGAGAACGGGGATCTCCTGCAGACCCGACCCGCATTCGGCGGAAACATCATGGCGACCATCCGCTGCTCGAACCACCGACCGCAGATGTCCACGGTGCGGCCGCGCGTAATGACCGCCCTGAAACCCGATCCTAGCCGCACGGGCCGCATAATCAGGGAAAAACTGCGGCCGACGGAAATCACGGACCTCAAAAAGGTGATCGAAGTTTTCCACGATACCGAAAACGCCGTCAACCTTGCGGATGCCCGGTTCATCATCTCGGGCGGACGCGGGGTAAAGGGGCCGGAAGGCTTCAAGCTGCTGAAAACTCTCGCGGAACGAGTCAACGGTGCCGTAGGCGCAAGCCGCGCCGCGGTTGATTCCGGCTGGGTGCCGTACAATCATCAGGTGGGACAAACCGGACAAACCGTCCAGGCGACGGTTTACCTGGCCTGCGGCATTTCGGGCCAAATTCAGCATTTGGTCGGCATGCAGTCCTGCGACTACATCATCGCCATCGACAAGAATCCGGATACGCCGATGATGCAACTGGCGGACGTAGCGATCGTGGGCGATCTTTTCGAGGTTATTCCCGCGCTTGTAAAAGAGATCCCGAAGACATAAATTAAAGTTTCCTCAAGCCGAGACTATTGACGCGCACGCACCAGGAGAAACTCGATGAACGCACCCGCAAAACCCGTCAATCGCCGGCTAGTCGCCGGAATGGGGATGCTGTTACAGATGTGTTTGGGAACCGTGTACGCCTGGAGTTACTTCCAGAAACCGATCATGAGCGCCTTCGGCTGGTCTAACAGCCAAACGGCCTGGACCTTTTCCCTGGCGATTTTTTCCTTGGGCTGCGCCGCCGCCTGGGGAGGCATGAACCTTCAAAAAATCGGTCCGCGTAAGCTGGCCCTGACCGGAGGACTTCTCTTCGCCTCCGGCTACTTGATCGCGGCCTTGGCTCTTTCCCTCAAAAACCTGCCGCTGCTCTGGGTCGGCTACGGCATTGTCGGAGGAGCGGGACTCGGCCTCGGCTATGTCACACCGGTAGCGACCGCGGCAAAGTGGTTCCCGGATAAGAAAGGCCTGGTGACCGGCATGGTCATCATGGGTTTCGGCTTCGGAGCCCTGGCGATGTCCAAGCTCATAGCTCCGCGCCTGATGGCCATAAGCGGCGGGAATCTGGTTGTCGTCTTTCTTATCACGGGCGTTCTGATGTTCTTCATCACGCTTCCCGCCGCGGCCTTCATGATAAATCCGCCCGCCGCTTATAACCCGCCGAACTATACGCAAAAGAATTCGGAGCCCAAAGGCGCCGCTTCTTCGGCCGCCGACCGCGGCCCGGCATCAGCCGCCACATCAGCGAAAGGATCGAACGCGAAGGACTGCATTTTTTCCCGTCGTTTTCTCCTCATGTGGTTGATATTCTTCCTGAACATCGCCGCGGGGATCATGTTAGTCGGTTTCCAGTCCCCGATGCTTCAGGATATCCTTTTGAAAACCAACCCCTCAACGACCGCCGTTTTAGCCGCCGCCGCGGGCGCAACCCTTATCGCTTTCAGTTCGGTCTTCAACGGTCTCGGCCGTTTTCTGTGGGGAGGAATTTCTGATCACTTCGGTCAGATCGGGACCTTCCGCCTTATACTGGGAACCGAGTTCTTCGTATTTCTGGCGTTTCCCTTCGTCAATTCACCCCTGGTGTTCAGCATCCTCGTGTGCTACGTGCTGCTATGTTACGGCGGCGGCTTCGGTACCATGCCCGCTTTCGTGTTGAACGAATTCGGAACCGAGGTGATGCCGGTCGTGTACGGCGCCATCCTGACCGCGTGGTCCGCCGCGGGTATCGTAGGACCGCAAATCGCGGCGATTCTTAAAGACCGCGTACCGGACCGCGCCGCTTCCTTGACCTTCACGATAGGCGCCGCATTGCTCTTTATCGGTTTTGCTCTCACGTTCCTGTTGAGGAAGAAATGAGCGATGACTTGTGGACGGCTACCGCGCGGATCGTGCTTTCCAGGAACACCTCTCCGAATTCCGTGTCGGTCACGGTATCCTGGACGTTGATTTCCCGCTGAAGATCCGTATCGTCGTGGTCTTCATCCCGAATACGCGCTTCCAGCAATTCCATCGCATGCGCTTTCGCCCAGGTTTGCGCGGAAACCCGTTGAGAGAATTCACGTCTTTCCACCGGAGAATGGACAAGAAACCCAGGTCCCGACGGAAGAACAACGACTTCAACTGAAACTGTCCGCAATCCCGTGATGGCTCCGACCGCATTCGCCACCTCGGCGTGTTCCGGTATCGTCAACTCGGCGCCGAACCGCTGGGCGACGGCCGGAGCGAGCGCGTAGGCCGGTGCGCCGATACCTATCAGCGGATAGGCGTAGGAGAGACGGGTTGAGAAGCCAAGCTTGTCTTTGCCTGAAAGAATCAAGTCAATGAGCCGGTCGTCGTAGTGATCATGGCCTCCCCGTGGATGCCGCAGGATTCTGCGCATAAGGTGGAGGACCGTTTTTTGGGTAAAAGTCTCCAGAATCAGCTCCGCGACGCGTTCCTCGTCCAGACCCAAAACATAGGAGTAAAAGCGAAGCCCCCGGCGCGATGCTTCGGCATTCCACCGAAGGAAGGATCCGCGGATGTGTAGAATATCCGTCGGCGTCAAGGTCGACCGCTGGATGAGGCCTAATGTTTCCATACGGGCCGTGGGCACCATGGAAGGATCGACAACCCCTAAACGGTCCCCCAGACGATCGCGGGACAGGGGCCCTTCCGAAAGAACCGAGAGCGTTTTCGCTTCCGTTTCGGAAAGGGGCACCGCCCCGCCCTCCTTCACCTTGACGAAGAACTCGACAGGTTGAATCAAAGAGGTCCGCTTCTCCCGGAGGTCCCAAAGGCGGTCCAATTCATCAAGGACCGAAGGGGAGTCGCTGCCGAGAACCGCCAGGGGCAACGCTCTTCGGGGACCCAAAGACAGATGATGGGTACGGGAAACGGATACCGCGCTATCTCCCGCTAAACCCAAGGTGTCGATATCCACGGCCCGTACGTTGGTCGACCACGCTCCGACGGAAACGCCGGAGGTCGCCACCGCGGGTTTCCCGTCGATGATCAAGGCGATATCGCTTGTCGTCCCGCCGATATCGATCACCAGACCGTCCGAGACGCTCGTTAGGAACAAGGCGCCGCACACGCTGGCCGCCGGACCGGAGAGTATGGTTTCAACCGGATGACGACGCGCGGTCGTTTCGGTCATAAGCGTCCCGTCGCCGCGGACGATCATCAGGGGAGAATGGACCCCGTGCGCGACTATGACCTTTTTAACGTGGTCGATAAGTTCCGAAATGATAGGCAGGAGCCGCGCGTTCAGGATTGCCGTATTCGTGCGTTTGATAGTGTCCAACTGCATGCTGATCTCATGCCCGCAGACAACCGGCTTGTCCGTGATTTCCGCGATGATCGCTTTAGCGCGGATTTCTTGGGCGGGATTCTTGACGGCGACCATACCGCTCACCGCGTACGCGGCGACACTCTCGTTGTCTTCAAGCTCACGCACCGCGTTTCGAAGAGCCCCCTCATCGAGCGGTTCTATTTCCTTCCCTTCTATATCCGTTCGTCCTCGGATGGAGCGCACCGGTTTATGCGCGATTTTTGCCAGGTCGTACTTGTCGAACCCCATCAGGACCGCGCCGACTAAATTCCCCATTCCTTCCACGATAGCGTTCGTCGCCAGGGTGGTGCTCAAGGAGACCAAGGAAACCCTCTTAAGTTGGTCCCTTTGAAGAGAATCAAGGGCCTTCGCGATACCCACGCTCAAGTCGTATTTGGTGGTCAGCGCCTTGCTTTTCGCGAGTATCCGTTGGCTTGAAAAATCAATTATTACCGCGTCGGTGTAGGTCCCGCCGGCGTCGATGCCGAGTCCGTAGCGCATTGGTTACTCCATTAACATTTAGAATACACCGGATTCTTTGTCAAAATAAATAACGCGCGATCTATTACGCATACTTGACTAATTGACTCGTGTATTATACTACTAAATTAATAGTATTAGTACGCTTGGAGGACGATATGGCAAAGATAGCGAAGAAACTTACGGACCTTATAGGCAACACGCCGCTGTTGGAACTCGGCACATACGGAAAAAATGAGGGCGTCGTTGGAAAAATCGTCGCCAAGCTCGAATATTTCAATCCGCTTTCAAGCGTGAAAGACCGCATAGGCAACGCGATGATAGTGGACGCCGAGAAAAAAGGCCTGCTCAAGAAAGACTCGGTGATAATCGAACCGACCAGCGGTAACACGGGCATCGCGCTCGCGTTCGCGGCCGCGACTAAAGGTTACAAACTGATCCTAACCATGCCCGAAACGATGAGCGTGGAACGCCGCGCGTTGCTCAAGGCCTTAGGCGCCGAGCTTGTCTTGACCCCGGGACCCGAGGGCATGAAAGGCGCCATTCGCCGCGCTGAAGAACTGGGGGCGGCTACTCCCAACTCCTTCATTCCCGGTCAGTTCAAAAACCCGGCCAACCCGGAAATCCACCGTACTACGACAGCCGAGGAAATCTGGAGTGATACGGACGGAGCGGTTGACGTATTCGTCGCGGGAGTCGGCACGGGCGGAACGATCACCGGCGTCGGTGAAGCGCTCAAGGAAAAGAAACCGAGCGTAAAGATCATCGCCGTGGAACCCTTCGATTCACCTGTCCTTTCCGGAGGCAATCCCGGTCCACATAAGATCCAGGGCATCGGCGCCGGGTTCGTGCCGGAAGTTCTCAACAAGGGCATAATCGACGAGATCGTGAAGGTCAAAAACGATGAAGCGATCGCCGTCTCCCGCTCTCTCGCCAAAAGCGAAGGCCTTTTGGTCGGCATTTCTTCCGGAGCGGCGACCTTCGCGGCAACTCAGATCGCCAAACGGCTGGAGTTCGCGGGCAAAACCATCGTCGTGCTTCTTCCGGACGCCGGTGAACGCTACTTGTCCACGGTGTTGTACCAGGATCCGCAGTAAAACTCTTCGGCTCGTTCCCTCGCGCCGTAAATCGCTCTACAGAGTAAAGTGTTTTCGAACTCTCACCGCGACCTGATGATCCGTCATCTTGTCGACTGTTTGAATACCTACGATGCGCCCGCCGAGCTTGTGCTTTTCCAGCCGTTCTTTCAATTCGATCTTTGCCTCTCCGGGACCCAATATCAGGATGGCCTCCGCCTTGCTGATGCTTGCGATGATCGCATCATAGAAAATATATTAAGTATGAGGTCTTCCGTCCGAAATGCAAACTTGGCAGCTTCCAGATCAACAAATGTTCTTTTGAAAATGCATAGCGGAAGAAAAAAATTTCTGATTGACACCTATATAATCATCCCTTATAGTAAAAAAGACATGTCCTAAATAGGATAATAATATAACTCTTTTGTCAGTCGGTTTGTAGATATTCGCCTGGAGCGTAGATTCCGAGGTAATCCGTAATCATCGGAAAGCGGCGTTGATCGTTTTTGATCAACGCCGCTTATTTGGCAGGAGAAGAAAAGTGACGAAAAAAGAAAAAATACTGTCTTTTATAGAAACGAAACGCGACGTATTGACTAGCGTAAATGACCGTATTTGGGAGTACGCGGAAACCAGGTTCGAAGAATCAAAATCGTCCGAGCTTATCAGTAAGGTATTGGCCGATGAGGGCTTCGCCGTGACGAAAGGTGTCGCGGATATGGACACCGCGATTGTCGCGCGCTTCGGTAGCGGCAAGCCGGTCATTGGATTTCTAGGAGAGTATGACGCGTTATACGGCCTGAGCCAAAGCGCGGGAACAGCGGAGAAGAAACCGCTGGTTGAAGGCGGAAAGGGACACGGATGCGGACATCAAGCGCTTGGAGCCACCGCGCTCACCGCGGCTATCGCGACTAAGGATTACCTAAAAGAAAACAAGATCAAAGGTACAGTCGTCTACTTCGGATGTCCCGGCGAGGAAGGCGGTTCGGGGAAAGTCTACATGGTACGGGCCGGATGCTTCAAAGACGTAGATGTCGCGTTAACCTCCCACCCCGGTACCGAAAATTACGTCACGGCCTACAACATGCTCGCGACCATCACTACTTATTTTAAATTCCACGGCACCAGCTCCCATGCCGGCGCGACGCCGCATCTCGGGAGGAGCGCGCTGGACGCCGTGGAACTGATGAACGTAGGCGCGAATTATTTGCGCGAACATATAATACCGGAAGCCCGTTTGCATTATGCCATAACCGACAGCGGAGGCCTTTCGCCTAACGTTGTGCAGAGCAAGGCGGCCGTACTGTATCAGATTCGGGCGCCGAAACTTTCCCAAGCAAAAAGCGTTTACGAACGCGTTATCAATATCGCAAAAGGCGCGGCCCTCATGACCGAAACAAGACTTGAGATCGTTTACGACAGGGCAAGTTCTGAAATCATCCATTGCCGCGCGCTTGAAAAACTGACTCATGAGAAGTTGATGGAGGCAGGTCCCGTCTCCGCCGACGCGAAGGATATTCAATTCGCGAAAGAAATCAGAAAAACCTTGACTCAAGAAGAGTTGAGCAATACCGGACGGATGCTTTCTTTGCTGTACGGCGCGGAAGGGGAAAAAATCGCAAAATCAATTAAAGGGAAGGACATCGTAGATACCATCTATCCGTTTATGCCTACTGACAAAATTCTTTCAGGCTCTACGGACATGGGTGACGTAAGCTGGGTCGTGCCTACCGTTCAATTAACGACGTCGACTTTCGCCAACGACACTCCCTTCCACTCATGGCAGGCCGTCGCTCAAGGGAAAACGGAACTTTGTCATAAAGGCATGCTGAAGGCCGGAGAAGTATTGGCGCTCGTCGCCCTTGACCTGCTTGAAAAACCGGAACTGCTCGCGGACATAAAGAAGGATTTCGCGGAAACGCTCGGGGGAGAGACCTATGGGTGCCCTATACCTCCGGACGTAAAACCGTCACCAAAAAGATAAAAGAAGGGAGGATGAAATCGTTTATAGACGGGAACCGTCACGAAGCGGAGAACTAATTCAATCAAGGGGGTAATTTTCATGGAAAACAAAGCGGCGGCGCCAAAGATCGAATATAAAAAGGGTGGGATTCTGGCATGGATCGAGAAAGTCGGCAACAAACTGCCTGAACCCTTCATGCTGTTCGTCTTTCTTTGCGTTCTCATGATGATCGTTTCAGCTGTTCTTGCCTATTTTAAAGTATCTACGATTCATCCCGTTACAAAAAAAGAAATCGCGATCACGAGCCTTCTGACGATGAACGGAGTCCATTGGCTCCTTACGAACTTGATAAAAAACTTCGTCACTTTCCCGCCGTTAGGACCGGTCATTCTACTAATGATGGGAATCGGTCTCGCGGACAAGTCCGGTATGCTTTTCACAGTGCTGAGCGCGGGCATGCAGTCGGTTCCCTCTAAACTCGTCACGCTCGCTGTTGTTCTGGTTGGTTTATCCGGTCACATCGCGTCCGATGCGTGTATCATGATTATTCCGCCGCTCGGCGCGTTGGCGTTCCTCGCGAAGGGTCGGCATCCGTTGGCTGGCTACTGCGCGGCGATGGCTGGCGCAAGCGCGGGATTCACCGCCAATTTTCTTATCGTGAATACCGATATTCTCCTTTCCGGTATCAGCACGAAAGCGGTTCAAATAATTGACCCTAATATGGTGGTAAATCCCACGGACAACTGGTTCTTCATGTCCGCGTCCGTCGCGATCCTGGCGGTTGCCGGCGCGATAGTCACGGAAAAAATCGTAGAACCCCGAATCGGTCCCTACACCGGAAACTTGACGAAACGTTTTGAAGAAGTAACTCCTGAAAAGAAAAAGGCCTTGCGGGCGACCGGCATCGCCTTGCTTTTATTCATTGGACTGTTAGTCGCTCTTGTAGCGCCGGACCATGGCTTCCTGCGAAATCCTAAAACGAACTCGATCATTCAGGGCCCGTTCATCCAGGGAATAGTCCCCATCCTATTCGCGTTTTTCGTAGTGCTCTCGGTTACCTTCGGCAAATTTGCGGGGACCATAAAAAACACAAAAGATTTTGTAAAAATGCTCAGTACTTCCATCAAAGAAATGAGTGGAATGATAGTCGTGGTTTTCATTTGCTCTCAATTCGTCGCTTTCTTTGATTGGACGAATATGGGAATATGGCTAGCGGTATCGGGCGCTGATTTCTTGAAAGGCATACACCTGACCGGATTCCCCGTAATCATCGCGTTTACCATGGTAGCGAGTTTCTGCGCGCTGTTCATCGCGAGCGGATCCGCGTTATGGGCCGTTTTGGCGCCGGTATTCATGCCTATGCTGATGCTGCTCGGTTATCAGCCGGCGTTGATTCAGGTCGCATACCGCATCGCTGATTCGGCAACCAACACAATTACGCCGATCAACCAATATTTACCGATAATTTTGAACTACTATCAAGAATATAAGGAAGAGTCGGGAATTGGTACCGTATTCTCAACCATGCTGCCGTATTCCATCGTATTCATGATTATCTGGCTGATACAATTGGCAATTTGGTATTACTTGGGCCTGCCTTTGGGACCAGGAGTATTAGCAAGGTAATACGATCCGATCAAGGCTTCTAAGAATATTCGATCAGAGGCGGCTGTTGGTAACGCACAGCCGCCTTTTATTATACTGCAAATAGCGCTGGACATTATTTCCGCTTTACTCATCCTTTCGGCTTTACGGTTACATGAGAAGTCGAAGAGTACGATTTCAAAGATGTAAATAATTCCGATCGATTTTTAGCCGTTTTTGTTTCGCTTATTTTTTGTTGAAACTGTAGTTCGGATAGGCCCGTTGCTTATCGATCAATATATCGAATTCAAAACGGCGCCGATGTCGGCAATTCTATGCTGTATACCTTTTTGGGGCGACCCCTGAGCTTCTCCGATTTCGTATACAGCAATACCGCGTTTCCGTTGGACTCAAGCTTGTTCAATATCCGATTGGCGCTCCGTTCGGTTATCCCAAGATAATACGCGACGTCGTAGGCCGATAGTTTTTTGGTATGGCGCTTTTCTACGATTCCAATCAATTTATGAATCGTAAGCGGTGAAAGTTTTGTCTTCTTGCCGATATCGGCGACAAGCGGATCGTCAGTATTTTTGTACACCATCCGGTTATTTCCCTGCAACGGGCCGATAACATCATTCTGTTCGCTGACAACGAAAGTGCAATCCCCTCCGTGACGCTCCGCCTCAATGTTGGCGTACTGGGCGTTTTGTCTGGCGGTCCTGACATCCGCCCCAAGTCCCCAACCGATATCGATCTTGAATTTCAACTTGCTCCTCAGGTATTCCAAGAGTGAACAATGGGAATAATTTCCTGTGACTTCTTTCAAGGTGCCCTTCGATAAATACACCTCATATCTATTGATATATTTTTGCACCGTATTCGGAATGCTGTTTTCTTTTGCGAAACTCATGATCGCCTGATGCAGCTCTATCAGCTTCAGTTCTCCGGCATCATCGAAGTCTATACTTGTCGGGGCGGGAACTTGGTGTATCGAAATATGACCAGTGGCGACTTGGCTGTTTTCCAGTTCCATGATCTTGAAATGGTTGATGACGGTTTGAAAAACGTTCAATATAGATTCTTTGGAAGGGAACAAATAATACGCTTGTATGCCCTCGTTCCTGAGCATCCGTTCTACGCTGCCCGATCTGGTAATGGATATGTCGATTTTTCCCTCTTTCCATAATTTCATGTGCGTATCGAAGATCTTTACAAACAAATCCTCGTCATACGGAAATGAATATGTATAGGGGAACCGCTCCGCGGGTATAATTTCCTTTAAATCAAGATAATTATTGGTTTCGTCAAGACAATCGATGTAGGTCCGGGAAAGGTCGAAACCTTTGTTTTCCATGAAGAACTTCAACAGCAGCGCGTACAGTTCCTCTTTGGTAGTCCTCGGGAAACTGAAGCACGGTCTTTTTTTGAATAACGATTTATCCTTGATCATTCGGAAAACAAACCATCCTCCGAAAAGGTACGCATCCACTTGATCGATGTTCCGGAAACAAATTTCTTCGGCTTCGTGAATATCCTTGTAGGTGAAATAGACTATTTTGTACTCGTCTCCGAGCACGGGAACAGATTGCCTGACCCGTTCATACGCAAGTTGCGATACGATAATCCCGATTTTTACCATCGCTCTACAACAGCCTCCCTTGATGCATCGTCAAGTATAAATGTAAGACTATCCGTAATTTATATCATTTTTCCTTATTATTGCATAGAAGATGACCGCTCAGAAAACCGTTGAATCATCCTTGACTATTACAGTCTGAAATAGTATATCTATATACAGACCCCCTCCCTGGGTGGGGTATCAGGAGAACATTGATGGTACGCACCCTGAAGCTACAAATAAACGGCATGACCTGCGCGGCTTGCGCGCGCGCTTCCGAACGTGCGGCGGGAAAAGTCGCGGGCGTTCAGGAAGCTTCGGTCAACTTCGCGACAGAGCTGATGCGGGTAAGCTTCGATGAGGGGGCCGCATCGCTGGACGCGATCAAAGCCGCTATCGCGAAAGCCGGTTACCAAGCGGTTGAACGAGTCACCGAAAAAGAGGTGACCATTCCTATCGGCGGCATGACGTGCGCCGCCTGCGCCAAGGCCGTGGAACGCGCGGTCGGGAAACTTTCCGGCGCGCGGGCTGAGGTCAATATCGCTACGGAGAAAGCACTCGTCCGCTACGATAGCGAAACCGTTCGCCTTTCGGAGATCAAAGCCGCGATCACCAAAGCCGGTTACACGCCGCTTGCGATCGCTGATTCTTCAGCTAAAGTAGACGATCATAAAGCGGCCAAGGAGCGGGAAATCCGCGTCCTCAAAACAAAGCTTGCGGTTTCCGCGTTCTTTTCCGCGCCGCTCCTCTACGTCGCCATGGGCGGCATGCTCGGCTGGCCCCTTCCCGCCTTGGTCGACGCGATGAACTACCCGCTCAATTACGCGCTCCTTGAGCTCCTCCTGGTGATCCCGACCATAGTCGCCGGCCGCCGTTTCTATTCGGTCGGCTTCAGGGCGATAGCGCGCCTTTCTCCCAACATGGATTCCCTCATCGCGATGGGCACCTCGGCGGCGGTCGCGTACAGTCTCTATTCAACCGTATCTATAGCTTCCGG